>JBOHBN010000410.1:0-3753 GCA_050698355.1 Streptosporangiales bacterium
CCGCGGCAGCCTGACCTTGGCGAGTTGTCAGTGTCTGGTCGAGCTATACCTCGACCAGACACTGACAACCTGCGTAACCCGGGCCGTCAGAGGGACGCGAACGCCTCGGTGAGGGCCGCCAGGCCCTCGTCCGCCTCGTCCGGCGTCAGGGTGAGCGGCGGGGCGATGCGCAGCACGTTGCCGAACAGGCCGCCCTTGCCGATGAGCAGGCCGCGTTCCCGGGCCGCCTCGGTCACCCGAGCCGTCGCCGCCTTGGACGGCGTCTTGGTGCCGGACTCGACCAGCTCGACCCCGATCATCAGGCCCTTGCCGCGAACGTCGCCGATCACGTCGTGCTTGCCCTGCAGCGCCCGTAGCCCGTCCATCAGCGTGCGCCCGACGCGCAGTGCGTTGCCCTGCAGGTCGTGGTCGCGTACGTAGTCGAGCACGGCGAGCGCGGCCCGCGTCGCCAGCGGGTTGCCGCCGAACGTGGAGATCGAGTTGGCCTTGAGGGAGTCCATCAGCTCACCGCGGGCGACGACGCCGCCGACGGCGAGGCCGTTGCCGAGGCCCTTGGCGAACGTCATCGCGTCCGGCGTGACCCCGTGCGCATCGATGCCCCAGTAGTGCTCGCCGGTGCGGCCCCAGCCGGTCTGCACCTCGTCGGAGACCAGCAGGATCCCGTGCTCGTCGAGCACCTGCTTCATCGCGCCGAGCATGCCGTCCGGCGGGGTGGCGAAGCCGCCGACGCCCTGGATCGGCTCGGCGATGAGGCACGCGACGTCGCCGGCCGTGGTCATCTCGAGCACGTCGCGCAGGTCGTCGACACACGCGGCGATGAACTCGGTGTCCGGCAGCTGCCCGAACGGGCTGCGGAACCGATAACCGGACTGCACGTAGCTCACGTTGAACGGCGTCAGGCTGGACGCCGACCACCCGCGGTTGCCGGTGACGCCCATGGCGGCGTGCGACCGGCCGTGATAACTGTTGCGCAGCGCGAGGATCTGGTTGCTCGTCCGGGCCTGAGTGGCGAGCAGCAGCGCCGCCTCGTTCGCCTCGGTGCCCGAGTTGGTGAAGAACACCTTGGCGTCCGGGATGCCGGACAGCTCCGCGATCCGCTCGGCCAGGTCGACCTGCTGCCTGATGAGGTACGTCGTCGACGTGTGCACGACGCCGGTGTCGAGCTGGGCGTCGATCGCGCGGCGCACCTCGGGCACGTTGTAGCCCAGCATGTTGGTGAGGATGCCGCCGAAGAAGTCCAGGTAGGTGTGCCCCTCGCCGTCGGTAAGCCTGCGCCCCTCACCGGACACCAGCTCGATCGGCTGCTCGTAGTTCAGCGCCAGCCAGCTCGGCAGCACCGCCTGATGACGCTTCAACAGGTCCGCGTGTTCTCCCACCCTGGTGTCCCTTCCGGTCGCGGTCAGACACCCCTACCGTACGGCCGCTCCCGCCCCTGGAGCAGCGGAGGCACTGCGATGCTTGTTGCATCCATGGCATACACCTGCATACGATGCTCTTATGCCGCTGGTCCAGGTTCGAGATGTTCCCGAGGCGACGGTGCGCCGACTCAAGGCACGCGCTGCCGAACGAGGGCTCCCATTGGCCGGCTACCTGCGCGCGGAACTCGACCGGCTCGCCGAACAGCCATCGAACGCGACGATCGTCGACCGGCTCGCTCGCCGCGACCGGAGCGCGGGGCCGTCGCTCGCCGAGACCGTGGCCGAGGTGCGCCGAACGCGCCACGCCTCGTGATCGTCCTCGAAACCTCAGCGGTGGTCGACGCGCTCGTCGGCGAGGCCGTACATCCGGAGCTCCTCGCTCGACTTGCCGACGAGGAGCTGCACGCACCCTCACTCCTCGATTACGAGGTGGCGAGCGCGCTGCGAGGGCACGTACTGGCCGGCAAGATCGCGCGGGCCAGACTGGAGGAAGCAGTTGCGGACTTCACCGGCCTGCGGATCGAGCGGTACGAGATGACTGCGGCGCTGCCTCGCATACTGGACCTACGGGACAACTTCACGGTCTACGACGCGGCCTACGTTGTGCTCGCCGTAGCGCTGGAAGCGCCGCTGGTCACCTCCGATGAGAAGATGCGCGAGGCCGAGCGCCTCGGCGTCGCGGTACATGTCTACGCAGCCGACGACACGACACCGGGTAGCGGGTAAATCGGCATCGCCACGGGTCGCGTCCGACCGCCTTCAGGGCCTCGGGATCAGTACGGACAGGCAGGTCACGCAGCCCTCGAGCTTCTCGAACTCGCCGATGTCCACGCTCACGACGTCGAAGCCGAGGCCGTCAAGCCACTCCGCCGTCTCCGGTGCCGAGGCCGCGACCAGTACCCGGTCGCCGCCGAGGCAGACGATGTGGCTGCCGGACTCCTCCGGCGCGTCCCGCCACCGCGGGAACAGCCGCTCGTCCACCAGCCCGCGCAGGCCCACGACCGAGCCGTCCGGGAGCGCGGTCACCGCGGACTTCAGGTGCAGCACACCGGCCAGCGGCACGGGCACGACCGTACGGCCGAGCGGCGCGAGCGCCCGGCGCAGCTCGCGTACACCGGCGCCGTTCGTGCGTCCACCGACACCCACGTAGACGGTGTCGCCGATCTGCAGCACGTCGCCACCGTCCAGGGTGCCGGGCGCGCCGACCGCGTCAAGGTCGAGGCCGAGCGGGCGCACCACGTCGACCACGCCGTCCAGCTCGCCGCGGCGCTCGTCGGCGCCGGGGCGGGTGAGCACCGCACACTGGTCGGCGACCACCACCGCGTCCTCGACGAACACCGAGTCGGGGTGGTCGGGAGCCGCCTCGACCGGCCGCACGCTCCAGCCTGACCCGGTGAGCGCGGCGACGTACGCGTCGTGCTGGCTGCGAGCACGATCGACGTCCACCGGTTGACGTTCGATGTGCGTGACGATGCCGTCAGGAAAGCGGTCCACGACCGGGCGGACGAGTGCGATACCGGCTGCGTTCTCGGCCATCCCACGAGCCTAGCCGCCCAAAAACGGTTACGGCTCTGTCGGTGCCCACAGGTAACGTCCATCACGTGTCCGACCCCTTACCTCCCCATCCGACCAATAGAGCCCTCATTACCGCGCGCGGCCTGATCAAGCGGTTCGGGTCGCTCACCGCCGTACGCGGCATCGACCTCGACGTGCACCGCGGCGAGTTCTTCGGCTTCCTCGGGCCGAACGGCGCCGGCAAGAGCTCAGCGATGCGCATGGTGGCGTGCGTGTCACCGCCGAGCGACGGCACGCTCGAGATCCTCGGCATGGACCCGCGCCGGCAGGGCTCGACGATCCGCGCGCGGCTGGGCGTCGTACCGCAGGACGACACCCTCGACACCGAGCTGACGTGCCGGGAGAACCTCATCCTGTATGCGCGGTACTTCGGCATCCCGCGCCGGTTCGCCAAGGCGCAGGCCGACAGCCTGCTCGAGTTCGTCCAGCTCACCGACCGCGCCAAGGACAAGGTGGAGCCGCTGTCGGGCGGCATGAAGCGACGGCTCACCATCGCGCGGTCGCTGGTCAACGACCCGGAGGTGCTGCTGCTCGACGAGCCGACCACCGGCCTCGACCCGCAGGCGCGGCACCTGGTGTGGGACAAGCTGTTCAGGCTGAAGAAGCAGGGCGTCACGCTCGTACTCACCACGCACTACATGGACGAGGCCGAGCAGCTTTGCGACCGGCTCGTCGTGATGGACAAGGGTCTCATCGCCGCGGAGGGTTCACCGCATCAGCTGATCGCGCGCTATTCCACCCGCGAGGTCGTCGAGCTGCG
>JBOHBN010000411.1:0-2421 GCA_050698355.1 Streptosporangiales bacterium
CTGAACCTGGTCGCGTGTGGGTGTTCATCCGCTTCAACAACGTCATCGTGTGGTGGAAGCTCGCCATCATCGTGCTTCTCGTCGCGTCGCTGGTGACCACGAAGTTTCGACACGAGCAACTTCGCGAGCTTCGGCGGGTTCGCGCCGTACGACGCGAACGGGATATTCGCCGCCGTCGCCAGCGGCGGCATCATCTTCTCGTTCCAGGGCTTCCGCCAGGGCATCCAGTACGCCGGCGAGAGCAGGGACCCGAGGCGGCACGTCCCCGTCGCCATCTTCGGCTCCATCGGGCTCGCGCTGGTGATCTACCTGGCGCTGCAAACCGCGTTCATCGGCGCCGTCCCCGGCTCGGCACTCGCGGGCGGCTGGTCCGGCCTGCGGTACGAGAACGCCTTCGGCCCGTTCGCCGGCATCGCCCTCATCCTGGGTCTCACCTGGCTGGCGGTGATCTTGTACGTCGACGCCGTCATCTCGCCCGCGGGTGCCGGGCTGATCTGGGCGGGGGAGGCCACCCGGATGGCCTACGGCGTCGGGCGCAACGAGCGGCGGCTCGCCATCCTGGCCTGGGTCAACAGGAACGGCGTGCCCTGGGTCAGCGTGACGGTGTCGATGGTCGTCAGCGCCCTGCTTCTCCTCCCGTTCCCCTCCTGGCAACGCCTCGTCGGTTTCTCCACCAGCACCGGCGTGCTGATGTCGGCGTGCTGCTGCGTGGCGCTCGGCTGCGTGCGCAGGCAGTTCCCGCAGCAGAGGCGCCCGTTCCGGCTCAAGGGCGGCGACGCGATACCGCTCCTCGCCTTCTTCGCCGCGAACTGCGTGACGCTGTGGTCGGAGTGGTCGACGAACTGGAAGACGGTCACGGTCGTCGGGGTCGGGTACGTGCTGCTCGCGCTGAGCAGGGTACGCGGCGAGCGCGGGCAACAGGTCCGGCTGCGGTTGCGCTCGGCCAGCTGGCTGGTGCCGTGGCTCGGCGGCATGCTGGTCGTATCGTGGCTCAGCACGTTCGGCGGGATCGAGGCGCTCGGCACTGGCGTATCGCTCCTGCTCACGGCGGTGGTGAGCGTCGTCGCGTACGCCTGCGGCGTTGCCGTCCGGCTACCGCAGGAAGCCGCCGCCGCGCAGCTCGGCGACCAGTTCGCGGACTCGCCCGCGCAGAGTGCGACCCGGCCGTCCACGTAACTGCCGCCCGAATCAGTCGTCTAAGCTCGGGAGGACGAGGCCCCGAGCCATGGGAGGCGCGACGTGCTGCTAGAACATGACTTCACCGTTCCGGTGCCGATGGACGATGCGTGGCGGGCGCTGCTCGACGTGGAGCGGGTCGCGCCGTGTATGCCGGGGGCCACGCTCGGCGAGGTACACGGGGACGACTTCGACGGACAGGTCAAGGTCCGGGTGGGGCCCGTGACGCTCACGTACAAGGGAACGGCACGGTTCGCGGAGAAGGACGAGAGCGCGCACCGTGCGGTCATCGAGGGCAAGGGCAAGGACACCCGCGGTAACGGCACCGCGTCGGCCACGGTGACGGCGACGCTGTCTCCGGACGGCGACAACACCCGCGTCGACGTGCGGACCGACCTGACCGTCACCGGCCGTCCGGCGCAGTTCGGGCGGGGCATGATGGCCGACGTCGGCGGCAAGCTGATCAGCCAGTTCGCCGATTGCCTTGCCGGGCAGCTGTCCGGCGACACCGGTGCGGAAGCCGCGTCTGCGGAGTCCGCGCCTTCGGGTGGCGCCGGTACTACATTGGCGGCGACGGCGGCTCGTACGGAGGCACCGAGCGAGTCGTCCGCCACTGCCGCCGACCAGCCGGCTACCGCCCCCCGCCAGCGCACCCCGGCGCACGCCGGGGCGGGCGAGGCGATCGACCTGTTCGCCACCGCCGGCCCCGCCATGGCGAAGCGGGCGGTCCCCGCGGCGGCCGGGATTCTCGCGCTGGTCGCCATCATCGCGGTGCTCAGACGGCGTCACCGCCGCTAGTTGCGGCACGCTCGGGCGGCCTTGATCGTTACCCTGCTCAGAGGAGGTGGCTCGAAGCGTTGGGTACCGGGCGAGTGCGCAGGTTGTTTCGCCGGTCGAAGCGGCCTGGCCAGCTGCGCGAGGCGAACCCCGCCGACATCGCGCACCTGGAGCAGTTCGCGCGCAGCCGGCGAGGTGTCGAGGGGTACGTCGAGCCGCGTACGGCGGTCACCGACACCACCCTTGTGCTCGTTGCGGTCGACGGCGAGTGGACGCGTCGGCGAGTGCCCAGCCCGAAGTACGCGCACGAGTTCGCCAACGACCTCGGCGTTCCGAGTTATGACGCGGCTGTGGTCGGCTACCCCAAGCGCATGCGGGAGTGGACGTCCCGCAAGTCCGCCGAGCAGCGCAACCCCAACCGGCTCGACGAGGCCTGACCCGTCAGGTTGTCAGTGCGTGGTTGAGCAA
>JBOHBN010000412.1:0-22689 GCA_050698355.1 Streptosporangiales bacterium
CGGCACGGAGATCAAGAAGAACGGCGCGCCGATGTGCATCGGCATGTCCAACGAGATCGACTCCAACATGGCGGCCAGGGCGATGATCTGGTCGTTCGGCGGGTCGATCCAGGACAAGAACCAGAAGGTCGTGCTCGACTCGCCGGAGACGGTCGCTGCGGTGGAGTACATGAGCAAGCTGTACAAGCAGACGATGACCAGCTCGGTGTTCTCCTGGAACGCCGCGTCGAACAACCAGGGCCTGGCCGCCGGCAAGCTGTCCTACATCCTCAACTCGATCTCGGCATACCGTACGGCGCAGGGCGGGCAGGCCAAGGTCGCCAACGACATCTGGTTCACGCCGGCCCTCAAGGGCCCGGACGGCCTCCAGTTCGCCAGCGAGCACGTCATCGCGGTGTACATCGTGCCGAAGTTCGCCAAGAACGTCGACGCTGCGAAGGAGTTCCTGCTGAACCTCTCCGCGAACGCGCCCGCGGTCACGTACAACTCCCAGCTGTACAACTTCCCGTCGTTCCCCGACACGGTGCCGCACCTGGACGACTGGGTCGCCGACGACCCGTTCGGCTCCAAGCCGGCGAACAAGCTCGAGGTGCTCGGCACGGCCAAGGACTGGAGCACCAACGTCGGTCACCCCGGGCCGGCAAACGCTGCAATCGGCGAGGTCTTCAACACGTTCGTCATCCCGCAGATGATGGCCAAGGCGGCCCGGGGCAAGCTCAGCCCCGACCAGGCGGTGAAGGAGGCGCACGCGAAATGCGAGAAGATCTTCGCCAAGTGGGACCGCAAGGGCCTGGTGGGGTGAGAGCGTGGCGGTACTGGAGGTCAGCGAGCTCACCAAGCGGTTCGACGGCAAGGTGCTCGCCGTCGACCACATCGATTGCGCGACCCGCGAGGGTGAGTTCCTCGTCCTGCTCGGCCCCTCGGGGTGCGGCAAGACCACACTGCTGCGGTTGATCGCCGGCCTCGAGCAACCCACCTCGGGCGAGATCTACATCGGCGGGGAACCGATGGCCGGCCTGCCACCGCGGATGCGGGAGATCGCGATGGTCTTCCAGAGCTACGCGCTCTACCCGCACAAGACGATCAGGAACAACATCGGCTTCCCGCTCAAGGCGGAGAAGGTCGACAAGGCCGAACGCGCGCGCAAGACGGCCTGGGCGGCCGAGCTGCTCGGCATCGACCACCTGCTCGACCGGCGGCCGCGGGCCCTGTCCGGCGGCGAGCGGCAGCGGGTCGCGCTCGCCCGGGCGCTCGTACGCCAGCCACAGGTGTTCCTGCTGGACGAGCCGCTCTCCAACCTGGACGCGAAGCTGCGTGCCGCCGCGCGGGTGGACCTGAAGCAGTTCCACCAGGGCGTCGGCACGACCACGGTGTACGTCACCCACGACCAGGTCGAGGCGATGGGCATGGGCGACCGGATAGCGGTGCTCTCGCAGGGCCGGCTGCGCCAGCTCGGCCCGCCGGACGAGATCTACCATCACCCGGCGGACACGTTCGTTGCCACGTTCGTCGGCGCGCCGCCGATGAACCTGATCGAGCGCGACGACCACCTGCTCGGGTTCCGGCCGGAGCGGTTCCTGCCGCGCGGCGCCGTACCCCCGCGCGACGGCGACGTGGTGACGCCGTTCCACGTGCTGCAGGTCGAGAACCTCGGCGCCGAGCGGCACGTCGTCGGCATCGCGCCCGAGCTCGGCAAGGACACCCGGATCCGCGCGGTGCTGCCCGTCACTGTCGATATCGAGGTGAAGCCCGATGAGACGCGGGACTTCGTCGTACGGGCAGCGGATCTCCGCTTCTTCGACGCCGGGACCGGCGAGCGCACGACGCCGCAGCGGGTGGAGAGCGGGGGCCCGTGAGTCGCGGCGACGTGGCGACGACCGAGGGTGCCGCGCGGGACCAGGACCGGGCTGCCCGCCCGGCGCGACCGCGACGGCGTGGCCACCTGCTGGAACGGGAGGGCCCGCTCGCCGCCGCGATGTTGCTGCCCTCGATCGTCTACATCGTCGGCCTCGTCGGCGTGCCGTTCTGCCTCGCCGTCGCGTACAGCCTGTCCACCGCGACGATCGGCGATCCCTCGATCCACTGGGCCGGTCTCACCCAGTTCAAGGCGGTCGTCACCGACCCGGTGTTCCGCAAGTCGCTGCTCAACAGCGTCCTCATCACGGTGATCTCGCTGGCCGTGATCGTCGTCCTTTCGACGGTGCTCGCGCTGGTGCTGAGCAAGGACTTCCGCGGCAAGTGGGTGGTGCGCCTACTGGTGCTGATGCCGTGGGCGACGCCCGCATCGCTGATCGCGGTCCTGTGGCTGTGGATGTTCGACACGCTGTACAGCCCGATCGACTGGGTGCTGCGCCACGTCGGGCTGATCGAGGGCAACCTGCACTGGCTGGGCAACCCGGGCACCGCGTTCGCCGCGGTCATCGTCACACAGGTCTGGCGCATCACTCCCCTGGCCGCCGTCATCGTCATGGCGGGGCTGCTCTCCGTACCGCAGGAGGTGGAGGAGCAGGCGGAAACCGACGGTGCGGGGTTCTGGCGCAAGATGTTCGAGGTCACCCTGCCGCTGACGCTACCGGTCATCGCGGTGGCGGTGCTGTTCGGCGCGATCCTCATCTTCACCGACATGACCACGGTGTTGGTGCTCACGCGGGGTGGGCCGATCAACGCTACGCAGGTGCTGCCCACCTGGGCGTACTTCACGGGCATCGAGGGCGGTGACCTGGCTCAGGGCGCCGCGGTCGCGCTGTTCCTGTTCCCTGTGCTTCTCGCGTTCGCGATGCTCATCCTCCGTGCCGTACGCAGGATGGTGGTGAGCTGATGTCGGACCCACCGGCAGCGGAGGAGCGGGCCCCCGGCACGCGGGGCGACCGGCGCAGGCGACAGGCACGCCGGCGCCGGATCGGTGGCCGGGTCGGGCTGTGGGCGCTCATCGTGGGATTCGTGCTCTTCGCGGCGCTTCCGTTCGAGGTCGCCGCGGTGAGCGCGCTGAAGGCCGACTCGGGCCTCTACACCTACGACGCGCCACCGTTCTGGTTCATGTACCAGCCGGTGTTCAACCACGTGGCGTTCCTGTTCACCGACACACCGTTCGTCCGCTTCGCGATCAACACGCTGATCGTCGGCGTGGTCGTCGTCCTCGGCACGCTCGCGCTCAGCCTGCCCGCCGCCTACAGCCTGGCGCGCCTGCGCCTGCGATTCGGTGGCGCTCTGGCGATCGGGATCTTCTTCGTCTACCTGATCCCGCCGTCGCTGCTGTTCATCTCGATGTCGCAGGTGGTGGCGTCCCTCGGCCTGCAGGACAGCACGTGGTCGCTGGTCGTGGTCTACCCGACGATCACGATACCGGTGTCGGTCTGGCTGATGTACGGCTTCTTCCGGGCGATCCCGGTCGACATCGAGGAGCAGGCGATGGTCGACGGCTACAGCCGCACGCAGGCGTTCCTGCGCGCGGTGCTGCCGATGGCGTACCCGGGCATCGTCGCGGTGATCGTGTTCGCGTTCACGCTGTCGGCGAGCGAGTTCATCTACGCCCTCGCGTTCGTGTCGGCGTCGTCGCAGAAGACGCTGTCCATCGGCGTGCCGACCGAGCTCATACGCGGCGACGTGTACTTCTGGCAGTCGCTGCTCGCCGCCGTGGTCATCGTGGCGCTCCCTATCACGGTGATCTTCAACCTGTTCCTCAACCGCTTCATCAGCGGCTTCACGAGGGGCGCGGTCAAGGGCTGACCTGGCAATGTGTCAGTAGCTGACACTTTGAGGGGAGATCAGCCGAGGCGGGCGGCGATGAGGTCCCAGACGCGGTCGGCGAGCATCGCCTTGCTCGCCTCGGGGACCTCGACGGCGGTGCCGTCCGCACCGAGCACGGTCGCGGCGTTGCGGTCGGACTCGAAGCCCAGGCCGTCGCCGACCTGGTTGACGACGAGCAGGTCAGCGCCCTTCTTCGCCAGCTTCGCCCGGCCGCCCTCGAGGACGTTCTCGGTTTCGGCGGCGAAGCCGACGATCACCTGCCCTGCGCGTGGGCGGGTGCTGCCCAGCTCCGCGAGCACGTCGGCGGTATGTACGAGCCGGACCGGCTCCGGGTCGCCGCCGGTCTTCTTGATCTTCTGCGGGGCGCTCGTCGCGGGCTTGAAATCGGCCGGCGCGGCGGCCATCACCACCGCGTCCACCTCGGCCGCACGGGCCGACACGGCGTCGCGCAGCTCCCCGGTCGTGCCGACGCGGACGACCTGCACCCCGGCAGGGTCGGGCAGTGCGGTGTTCGCGGCGACCAGGACGACCTGGGCGCCGCGCGCGAGCGCGGTGCGGGCGAGCGCGTAGCCCTGCCGCCCGCTGGAACGGTTGCCGAGGAAACGTACGGGATCGAGCGGCTCGCGGGTGCCTCCGGCGCTCACCAGCACCCGGCGGCCGGCGAGGTCGCGGGCGGCGGGGCGATGACGTTCGAGCGCCCACGTGGCGTACACGTGGATCTCCTCCGCCTCCGGCATGCGGCCGGGCCCGTTGTCGGCGCCGGTCAGCCGGCCGTTCGCCGGCTCCAGCACCAGGACACCTCGCTCGCGCAGCGTCGCAACGTTCGCGCGGGTCGCCGGGTGTTCCCACATCTCGGTGTGCATCGCCGGGGCGAGGACGACGGGGCACCGCGCGGTCAGCAGGGTGCTGGTCAGCAGGTCGTCGGCCAGCCCGTGCGCCGCCCTGGCGAGCAGGTTCGCGGTCGCGGGCGCAACCACGAGCAGGTCGGCCTCTCGTCCCAGCCGGACGTGCGGCACCTCGTACGCGTCATCCCACACCCGGCTCGTCACCGGTCGGCCGGACAGGGCCTCCCAGGTGGCGCTGCCGACGAACTCGAGCGCGCCCTGCGTCGGCACGACGCGTACCTCGTGGCCCGCCTCGGCAAGCAGCCGGACGAGCGCGCACGTCTTGTACGCGGCGATGCCGCCAGCGACACCGACGACGGTCTTGGCCACGGCCGGGCGGTGCCCCGAGTTACTCCGCGCGCGCCGGGTCGACCGGCTCGGCGCCTTCGGCGGGCTCGACGATTTCGGTGTCGAGCATGCCGGCGTGGATCTCGCGGAGCGCGATGGAAAGCGGCTTCTCCTGGACGTGCGTCTCCACCAGCGGCCCGACGTACTCGAGCAGGCCCTCACCGAGCTGGGAGTAGTACGCGTTGATCTGCCGGGCGCGCTTCGCCGCGAAGATCGCCAGCTGGTATCGGCTCGGCGTACCTTCGAGTAGCTGGTCGATCGGCGGGTTGGTGATGCCCTCAGGGACCGGAGCGGTGCCGGACAAGTCGGTCCTTCCGTTGATGAACAGACGGCCGCCCATCAGGGTGCACACCTAGCGGGCAGGTCGGTCGGGAACTCCCAACAATGGTATCAGCGAGGCGCATACCTCGCCGACGGACGTGTTCACAAGCGTGGTGTCGAACTCCGGTTCGGCCGCCAGCTCGACCCGTGCCTGGGTGAGCCGTCGCTCGACCACGTCCGGCGGCTCGGTGCCGCGGCCCACCAGGCGTTGGACGAGCTCCTCCCAGGAGGGCGGGGCCAGGAAAACGAGCAGCGCATCGGGCATGGCGGCGCGCACCTGGCGCGCGCCTGCCAGGTCGATCTCGAGCAACGTGGGGACGCCGGCAGCGAGGTGCTCGAGCACGGGCGTACGAGGTGTTCCGTACCGGTGACCTGCGAACTCCGCCCACTCGAGCAGCTCGCCGGCGTCACGCATGTGATCGAACTCGGCGTCACCGCTGAAATGGTACTCGACACCGTCGGTCTCGCCCGGCCTCGACCGCCGGGTGCTCATGGAAACCGAGAGCCACACCTCGGGATGGTGCTGGCGCAGCCGGGCGACGACGGTGCTCTTGCCGACGCCGGAGGGCCCGGAGAGGACGACCAACCGGGCACCGGACGGCTCCTCGGTGTCGCCTTGGACGGCGGCGGGGCACTCCTGCTCAGGTTCCACCGAACTCGCGCTCGAGTGCCTCGATCTGGTTCGCGCCGAGCCCGCGGACCCTCCTGGACTCCGCGATGCCCAGCCGCTCCATGATCTGCTTCGCGCGGATCTTGCCGACGCCGGGCATCGACTCCAGCAACGCGAGCACCTTCATCTTGCCGATGACCTCGTTTTTCTGGCCGTCCCGGACGACGCTCGCGAGCGAGGCGCCCGAGTGCTTCAGCCGGTTCTTCACCTCGGCGCGTTCCCGCCGGGCGGCTGCGGCCTTCTCCAGGGCAGCGGCGCGCTGTTCGGGTGTGAGGGAAGGAAGCGGCACTCGCGGTCACCTCAGCTTCAGATCGTGAGCTCAGCAGCGGCGGCCAGCCGGCAGCGGGCCGCCTGAGCAATCGATTCGACAAGGACTCCAGGGAACTTAGCGCCATGCCCGCCGGCCTGGCAACGCGGGTCCGCCTTTACACCGCTCGCCATACCGGCAGGTACCGTTTCGTCGTGACCGCGCACCCCGTTCGGACGCGCCCGCGCCCGCCGCGCCTGTTGCTCGCCGGGGTAGCCGTCCTGGCACTCGCCACGGTCGTCACGATCATCGTCGGCATCGTGCGGCCGGGCGCGGATCCCGAGGGCGAGGCGTCGGACGGGCCGTGGCGCCACGACGCCGCGCTGATGCAGGACCGCGATGATTTCGGCACGGTCGTCATGGACGGCCGCATCTGGGTACTCGGCGGCATGACCGGAGGACGCGGCAACAAGCTGGACTCGGTGGAGGTGTACGACCCGGACGCCGACAGCTGGTCGTCCGGGCCTCCCGTACCGACCGCACGCAGCAACATGGGCACCGCGCGTCTCGGCACCACGATCTACACCTTCGGCGGCTCGACACCCGATGCCACCGACGCGGCCGAGGCGCTGGACACACGTACCGGCACCTGGCACAAGCTGCCGCCGGTGCCCACGCCGCGGTACGGGCTCGCTGCCGTGGCACAGGGCGGCAGGATCTACACCATCGGCGGCCAGCGGGGCCTCCAGGAGCTCGGCACCGTCGAGGTCTACGACCCGGCGACGGAACGCTGGTCGACAGGGCCCTCGTTGCCGAAAGCGCGCGCGAGCCTGCGTGCGGTCGCGTGGCACGACAAGATCTACGCCATCGGCGGGCTCGACGCCGCCGGGCCGACCCGCGACGTGCAGGTCTTCGACCCCGAGACGGGCCACTGGTCGTCGGGGCCCGCGATTCCCGAGCCGATCTCGAACTTCGGGCTCGGCGTGTACAACGGGCACCTGCACGTGCTCCTGCACGAGCACCACTGGACGCTCGCGGCCGGTGAGCGGCGCTGGCGGTCCGCCACCCCGATGCCGACGAGCAGGCACGGCCAGGGCGTGGCCACCGTCGCCGGCCGGATGTACGCGATCGGCGGCTGCCTGCAGCAACCGCTGCGCGACCTCAACATCGTCGAGTCGTACCACCTGCCGAAAGCCGGCTGACCCTCACGTGATCATGAAAGATCGTCGCAGCTGTAGCTACGACCATGTTTCATGATCACCGCCGGGTTGAGGCCGGCGAGCCGGTGCGCCGGAGCCGGGTACGCGCTCAGCTGGCCGCACGGGTAGAGCGTCGCAACGACCGCGCGATCGTCGCGGCGGCCGCACCCGGATCGGGCGCGCCGGTGACGGGGCGGCCGACGACGATGAGGTCGGCGCCGTCCGCGAGCGCCTGCTCGGGGGTGGCAACGCGTACCTGGTCCTGGGTATCGGCGCCACGCGGCCGCACGCCCGGGGTGACCAGGGTGACGTCCGGCCCGACCTCCGCGCGGACGCTCGCGACCTCGCGCGGCGAGCACACCACGGCACGCGCCCCCGCCCCGACCGCGAGCGCGGACAGCCGGCGTACGGCATCGGGCGGCGGCTGCGACCAGCCGAGCTCTGCAAGGTCGTCGTCGGTGAGCGAGGTCAGCAGGGTCACCGCTGCGACGCGGGTGTCCGGGAGCGCGTCCACCGCCGCGCGGATCATGGCCCGGCCGCCGGTGGCGTGCACGGTGAGCAGTGAGGGGTGGAGCGGCGCTACGGCCCGCGCGGCGCCAGCGACGGTCGCCGGGATGTCGTGCAGCTTCAGGTCGAGGAAGATGTCCGCGCCGCTGCCACCGCGCACGCTCGCCACCACCTGCGGGCCGTAGCGCATGTACAGCTGCAGCCCCACCTTGAGCGTGCTGACGTGCGGACTGACCGCGTTCGCCCAACTGGCGGCGGTCTCCAGGTTGCCGGTGTCGAGCGCGACCGCCACGGGTGCAGGCGCTGGTGGCACGGTCATGAGGCGGCCTCCAAAGTGAGCATCGCAGCGAGCGCCGGTGCGCTGGTAACCAAGCAGCGGACGCCATGCAAGCGGTGCCGAGCTCGCGAGCGAGGAGCGGAGCGGAGGAGGGCGCCGGACGGCACGGTCATCTCGAACGGGCTCCCTCAGGTTCCTCATGGGCGTAGCCGACGGCATCGGCGAACGACGCGAATCGCCGCCGTTCCAGCGCGTCGCACAGTTCGGCGAGGATGCGGGGACCCGCGCTGGGATCCCCGAAGACCACCGTACCCACCGACACCGCGCTCGCCCCGGCGAGTACCAGCTCCAGCGCGTCCAGGCCGGTACGGACCCCGCCGACGCCGAGGATCGGCACGTCGGGCAGTGCCTCGTGCACCTGCCAGACGCACCGGACCGCGATCGGCCGCACTGCCGGGCCAGATAGGCCGCCGGTGCCCTCGGCGAGTACGGGACGCATCGTGTCGGTGTCGATCGCCATCCCTAGCAGGGTGTTGATCAGCGTCAGGCCGTCGGCGCCCGCGTCCACGCATGCGCGGGCGATGGCCACGATGTCGGTCACGTCGGGCGACAGCTTCGCCAGCACCGGGATGCCCACCGGGGCGGCCTCCCGTACCGCGCGTACGACCTGCGCCGCCGACTCCGTGTGGCAGGCGAACACCTGCCCGCGGTTCTCGACGTTCGGGCAGGAGATGTTCACCTCGAGCGCGGACAGGCCGGGCGCGCCGGCGAGGCGGCCCGTCACCTCGGCGAACTCCGACGGCGAGTGGCCGGCTACGGATACCACGACCCGCGCGCCGCGCTCCGCGAGCCACGGCAGGTCGTGCGCGACGAACGCGTCCACGCCCGAGCCCTGCAGTCCGATCGAGTTCAGCATGCCCGCTGGTGTCTCGGCCATCCGCGGCGTCGCCCGACCCGACCGCGGTTGCCGCATGATCGACTTCGTGACCACCGCGCCGAAGCCGGCCACGTCCGCGTACGGCGCCAACTCCCGGCCGTACCCGGCGCACCCGGAGGCGGTCAGGATCGGGTTCGGCAGGTCGACACCGCCGAGGCGGGTGCGGGTATCGACACCGGTGTCGGTTCGCGTCGTGGTGGTCATCGGCCGCTACCTCCGGCCGGCGCGCCGTGCACGTCCGCGGGCATCCTTCCGACGTCGCGCCAGCGCACGCGTCGCCCGTCGAAGACCGGGCCGTCCGTACACGAGCGCACCATCCGCGTCACCCCGTCATCGCCGACCACGGGAAGCACGCACGTCATGCAGGCGCCGACCCCGCAAGCCATCTGCTCCTCGACCGCGGTGTACGCGCGCACGCCGGACTCGGCGGCGACCTCGCTGCACGCCCGCAGCATCGCCATCGGCCCGCACGCGTACACCGTGGCCCCTCCGGTGGTCGCCAGCAGCTCCGGCAGCGCGTCGGTGACCAGGCCGCGGGCGCCGCTCGTGCCGTCGTCGGTCGTCACGGTCACCGACGCCATCGTCGACGGCACACCGTCGCCGAGGAACAGCCGGTCCTCGCTGGCGGCGCCGACCAGCAGGTGGGGCGTCGAACCGCCCTGCCGTAGTGCCCCGGCGAGCGCGAACAGCGGCGCGCTGCCGTACCCGCCGCCGACCAGCACCTGCGGCCCGGCGCCGTCCGGCGGCGGAAACGGCCGGCCGAGCGGACCGACCAGGTCCAGCGCGTCGCCGGGACGGCGTTCGGCCAGCCACGCCGTGCCCTTGCCGTGCACGGCGAACACGTACTCGACCGTGCCTCCCGCAGGGTCCGCGGCGTACAGCGAGAAGCACCGCCGCAGCACCATGCTCGTCTGCGGCCCGCCGACCGCGACCGCGACGAACTGGCCCGGCCGGAAGGTCGCGGCGATCGGCGGCGCCTCCACCGTCATCCGCTGGTACGCCCCCCACGGCACGACGCTCCGCACCCGCGCCTCACGCACCTGCACCGGCCCCGACTCGGTGATCATGAAGGGTTCTCCGTGCTAGGACCCGGGAGATCCTTCATGATCACGGTACGGGCGGCATTCAGGTCGGCGGCGTACTCCTGCAGCGGGCGGACGCCGACGGCGCCGCGCGCCGTGGCCTCGATGCCCTCGACCGCCGCGGACAGCCCCTGCACGGTCGTCATGCAGGGCACTCCGGCGGACACCGCGGCGGTGCGGATCTCGTAGCCGTCCACCCGCGGCCCGCCGTGGCCCGGGCTGCCGAACGGGGTGTTCACCACCAGGTCGACCTCCCCGGCAAGTATCCGCTGCACGATTGTCGGCTCGCCGGTCGGCCCGGTGCCCTCGCCGTGCTTGCGTACGACCGTCGCCACCACGCCGTGCCTATGCAGCACCTGGGCGGTGCCCTCCGTCGCGAGCACCTCGAACCCGAGGTCGGCCAGGCGCTTGACCGGGAACACCATGGACCGCTTGTCGCGGTCGGCGACCGAGACGAACAGCCGGCCCGACGTCGGCATCGGGTGACCGTAGACGGCCACCTGCGACTTGGCGAACGCCGTGCCGAACTGCGGGTCGATGCCCATGACCTCACCGGTGGAGCGCATCTCAGGCCCGAGCACGGTGTCGACGCCGCGGAAGCGGCCCCACGGGAGCACGGCCTCCTTCACCGCGACGGGTGACGCCAGCGGCATCGTGCCGCCGTCGCCGTACGCGGGCAGGAGGCCCTCCCTGCGCAGCTCCGCCACGCTCGCGCCCAGCATCACCCGCGCGGCGGCCTTCGCCAGCGGCGTGGCCGTCGCCTTCGAGCAGAACGGCACGGTGCGCGACGCCCGCGGGTTCGCCTCGAGCACGTAGAGCACGTCGCCGGCAAGCGCGTACTGCACGTTCAGGAGGCCACGCACGCGCACCCCGCGCGCGATCGCCTCTGTGGACGTGCGGATGCGCTCGGTCACGCGCTGCCCCAGCGTGGTCGGCGGCAGCACGCAGGCGGAGTCGCCGGAGTGGATGCCGGCCTCCTCGATGTGCTCCATCACCCCGCCGAGGTACAGCTCATCGCCGTCGAAGAGCGCGTCGACGTCGATCTCGACGGCGTCGTCGAGGAACCGGTCCACGAGCACTGGATGCTCGGGTGTCACCTTCGTGGCGCGACCGATGTACGACTCCAGCATCTCGTCGTCGTACACGATCTCCATGCCGCGCCCGCCGAGCACGTACGACGGGCGGACCAGCACCGGATAACCGATCTCGTCGGTGATCGCCTTCGCCTCGGGGAACGACGTCGCGGTGCCGTGCTTGGGCGCCGGCAGGTCGGCGGCGGCGAGCACGTGCCCGAACGAGCCGCGCTCCTCGGCGAGGTGGATGCTCTCCGGTGACGTACCGACGATCGGCACCCCGTTGTCCGCGAGCGCCTTGGCCAGGCCGAGCGGCGTCTGCCCACCGAGCTGCACGATGACACCGACCACCTCGCCGGTGGACTGCTCGGCGTGCACCACCTCGAGCACGTCCTCCTCGGTGAGCGGCTCGAAGTACAGGCGGTCGCTCGTGTCGTAGTCGGTCGACACGGTCTCGGGGTTGCAGTTGACCATCACGGTCTCGAACCCGGCGTCGCGCAGGGCCATCGACGCGTGCACGCAGGAGTAGTCGAACTCGATGCCCTGCCCGATGCGGTTCGGTCCGGACCCGAGGATCAGCACCTTGGGCCGGTTGCCGGCCGGCACCTCGGTCTCCTCGTCGTAGCTGGAGTACAGGTACGGGGTACGCGCGGCGAACTCGGCCGCGCACGTGTCCACCGTCTTGTACACCGGGCGCACACCGAGCGCCTGCCGCAGCGCCCGGATCAGCACCCGGTCGACGCCGCGGATGCCGGCGATCTGGACGTCGGAGAAGCCGTGCCGCTTGGCGAGCCGCAGCAGGTTTTCGTCGAGCTCGCGTGCGCCGGCCAGCTTGGTCGCGATCTCGTCGAGCAGCAGGATCTGGTCGAGGAACCACCGGTCGATCCAGGTGGCCGCGTAGACCTCGTCGATGGTCGCGCCCGCCCGCAGCGCCTGCTGCACGGCGCCCAACCGGCCGTCGTGCGGGCTACGCGCGCGATCCAGCCATTCCGCTGCGTCGCCCGGCTCACCCGTCCAGGAGAACGGGGCGCCCGAGCGCTCCAGCGACCGCAGCGCCTTCTGCAGCGCCTCGGTGAAGCACCGGCCGATCGCCATCGCCTCCCCCACCGACTTCATGTGCGTGGTGAGGGTCGGGTCAGCGCCGGGGAACTTCTCGAACGCGAACCGCGGCAGCTTCACCACGACGTAGTCGAGCGTCGGCTCGAAGCTGGCCGGGGTCTCCTGGGTGATGTCGTTGCGGATCTCGTCCAGGGTGTAACCGACCGCCAGCCGCGCGGCGATCTTGGCGATGGGGAAGCCGGTGGCCTTCGATGCGAGCGCGCTCGACCGGGACACGCGCGGGTTCATCTCGATGACGACCATGCGCCCGGTGTCGGGCTCGATGGCGAACTGGATGTTGCAGCCGCCGGTGTCCACACCGACCGCGCGGATCACGTCGATGCCGACGTCGCGCATCCGCTGGTACTCGCGGTCGGTCAGCGTCATCGCCGGCGCGACGGTGGCCGAGTCGCCGGTGTGTACTCCCATCGGGTCGATGTTCTCGATCGAGCAGACCACGACGACGTTGTCGGCCCGGTCGCGCATCAGCTCGAGCTCGTACTCCTTCCAGCCGAGCACGCTCTCCTCGACGAGCACCTCCGTCGTGGGGCTCGCCATCAGGCCGGCATGCGCCATCCGCCGCAGCTCGGTCTCGTCGTGTGCCATCCCGGACCCGGCGCCGCCGAGCGTGAACGACGGGCGCAGCACGACCGGGTACGAGAGCCGCTCGGCGGCCGCCAGGCAGTCGTCCACGCTGTGGCAGATGGCGCTGTCCGGCGCCTCCGCACCGATGGAACGGACGATCTCCTTGAACCGCTCCCGGTTCTCACCGGCCTGGATCGCCTCGATCGGCGCGCCGATGAGCTCGGTGCCGTACTTCTCCAGCACCCCGCCCTCGTGCAGCGCCACCGCGGTGTTCAGCGCGGTCTGGCCGCCCAACGTCGCCAGCAGCCCGTCCGGGCGCTCCCGCGCGATCACCTGCTCGACGACCTCCGGCGTGATCGGCTCGACGTACGTGGCGTCGGCGAACTCCGGGTCGGTCATGATGGTCGCCGGGTTGCTGTTGACCAGGCTCACTCGCAGGCCCTCGCTGCGCAGCACCCGGCACGCCTGGGTGCCGGAGTAGTCGAACTCGCACGCCTGGCCGATGATGATCGGCCCGGAGCCGATCACCAGGACGCTTTCGAGGTCGTCACGCTTGGGCACGGGCACCCCCCATCTGGTCGCAGAACCGGTCGAACAGGTAGGCGGCGTCGTGCGGGCCGGCCGCGGCCTCCGGGTGGTACTGCACGGAGAACGCTGGTACGTCGAGGCACCGCAGGCCCTCCACGACGTCGTCGTTCAGGCAGACGTGGCTCACCTCGGCCGGGCCGAACGGGGTGCGCGCCGCGGCATCCAGGGGCGCGTCGACCGCGAACCCGTGGTTGTGCGCGGTCACCTCGACCTTGCCGGTGCTGCGATCGCGTACCGGCTGGTTGATGCCGCGGTGGCCGTACTTGAGCTTGTACGTGCCGAACCCCAGCGCGCGCCCGAGTATCTGGTTGCCGAAGCAGATGCCGAAGAACGGCACGCGCCGGTCGAGCACCTCGCGGAGCACCTCCACCTGGTGGTCGGCGGTGGCCGGATCGCCGGGCCCGTTCGAGCAGAACACGCCGTCCGGGCGTACCGCGAGGATCTCGTCGATGCCCGCCGACGCGGGCAGCACGTGCACCTCGACCCCGCGCTCGGCGAACCGGCGCGGCGTCATGTCCTTGATGCCGAGGTCGAGCGCCGCCACCCGGAACCGGGCCGGGCCCTCGGCGGGCACGACGTACGCCGCGTCGACACTCACCTCGGCGGCGAGGTCGGTGCCCGCCATCGCCGGGCTGGCGAGCACCCGCTCCCGCAGCTCGCTGTCGGGCGCGGCCGCAGCGGCGCCGCTGAACAGACCCGCGCGCATCGCGCCGCGCTCGCGGACGTGGCGGGTGACCGCCCTGGTGTCCACCGAACGGATGCCCACGACGCCCTGCGAGCGCAGCTGCTCCTCCAGGCCGCCATGCGAGCGCCAGCTCGACGGCCGGCGCGCCGGGTCGCGCACCACGTATCCCGAGACCCAGATGCGGCGCGACTCGGGGTCGTCCTCGTTCACGCCGGTATTACCGATGTGCGGCGCGGTCATCACCACGATCTGCCGGTGGTACGACGGGTCGGTGAGCGTCTCCTGGTAGCCGGTCATGCCGGTGGCGAACACGATCTCGCCGAACGTCGTGCCCTCGGCGCCGTACGCCTCGCCGCGAAACGTACGGCCGTCCTCGAGCACCAGAACGGCTCCGTTCACACGTGTCCCTTCATGTTCGTTACCGCCTCGATCCACGCCTGCATGTCGTCCGTATCCGCCAGCTGCACCCGTGTCTCCAGGCCGACACCGTCGTGCGCCCAGCTCAGCACGAGCGTGGCGCCGTCCGCGTACGCGCCGCTCATCGCCTGCCCGTCGATCAGCAGGTCGTTGGTGCCCCGGCGCTCCAGCACCACGCCTTCGGTCGCGAGCGCGAGCCGTACGCCGCCGCGCCCGCCGAGTTTCTGCGACCGCACGGGCTGGCCGGTCGCCCCTACCACGGTGCCGCCGTAGACGCCGTCCTTCGGTCCGAGCAGCGTGCGCGGGTACGTCGGTGGCGCCGGCAGCGGCCCGAGCCGCGGCCCACGCCGTATCCATCCTGGCCAGGCGCTCATGCTGGGTCTCGTTCGTCCGGGGATCCACTCACGTACGCGCACCCCTGCGGGGCTCCCCCGTCGACGACCGCAGACATCGCCGGCCTCATTGCAGCTTCCCGTCCAACACCGTGGGCCGCCCCCGCAGGAACGTCGCGACCACCCGGCCCGGCAGCGTGCGACCGCCGTACGGGGTGTTGCGTCCGCGGGAGGCGAGTCGTTCGGCCTCGACCTGCCACGTCGCCGCCGGGTTGTACAGGGTGAGGTTCGCCGGCGCACCGGCCTCCAGCGGCCTGCCGTGACCGGCGAGCCGGCCGATGCGTGCCGGACGCGCCGACATCCGGTCCGCGACACCCGCCCAGTCGAGCAGCCCGGTGTCGACCATCGCCTCCTGGACGACCGGCAGCGCGGTCTCCAGCCCGACCATGCCGGGCGCGGCGATCGCCCACTCGGTCTCCTTGTACTCCAGCGGGTGCGGCGCGTGGTCGGTTGCGACGCAGTCGATCGTGCCGTCCGCGAGCCCCTCGCGTACGGCCCCGACGTCCTCCTGCGTACGCAGCGGCGGGTTCACCTTGTACACCGGGTCGTACGTCGCCACGACCTCCTCGGTGAGCAGCAGGTGGTGCGGGGTGACTTCGGCGGTGACCTCGACGCCGCGCTGCTTGGCCCACCGGATGATCTCGACCGAGCCCGCGGTCGAGAGGTGGCAGACATGCAGCCGGGATCCGACGTGTCCAGCGAGCAGCACGTCCCGCGCGATGATGGCTTCCTCGGCGACCGCTGGCCACCCGCGCAGGCCGAGCACGCCGGAGAGCGCGCTCTCGTTCATCTGCGCACCCTCGGAGAGGCGCGGCTCCTGCGCGTGCTGCGCGATCACCCCGTCGAACGCCTTGACGTACTCCAGCGCCCGGCGCATGAGCACCGCGTCGGACACGCACTCACCGTCGTCGCTGAACACCCGCACCCGAGCGGTGGAGTCGGCCATCGCGCCGAGCTCTGCAAGCCATTCCCCGGCACGCCCAACGGTGACCGCTCCGATCGGCTGGACGTCGAGGTGTCCGGCCTGCTCGCCGAGCCGGCGTACCTGCTCGACCACGCCCGCGGTGTCGGCCGCCGGCTCGGTGTTCGGCATCGCGAACACCGCTGCGTAGCCGCCGAGCGCTCCCGCCGCCGTGCCGGTCTCGACGGTCTCGGCGTCCTCCCTGCCCGGCTCGCGCAGGTGCGCGTGCAGGTCGACCAGGCCCGGCAGTGCGACCAGCCCGTCGGCGTCGACCACCTCACACCCGTTTGCCGCCAGGCCGGCCCCGAGTTCGGCGATCATGCCGTCGCGAAGCAGCATGTCGACCGGGTCGCCGCCGAGCGGCCGGGCGCCACGCACCAGGTAGTCAGTCATCCGCGCCACCTCCGACGGCTGGTTCCGACCCGCCGAGCAGCAGGTACAGCACCGCCATCCGTACGGACACGCCGTTGGCCACCTGCTCCGTGATCGTCGAGCGCACCGAGTCGGCCACCTCCGCCGCGATCTCCATGCCCCGGTTCATCGGCCCGGGATGCATAACTATGGCTTCCTCTGGAAGTATATGCATACGTCGCCGGTCCAGGCCGTATCGCCGGCTGTACTCCCGGGCGCTGGGGAAGTAGGCGGCGTTCATCCGTTCCGCCTGCACGCGCAGCATCATCACCGCGTCGCATTTCGGCAGGACCGCGTCGAGGTCGTAGGAAACCGCACACGGCCAGGTCTCCACGCCGACGGGCAGCAGCGTCGGCGGACCCACCACGGTGACCTCGGCGCCCAGCGTGGCGAGCAGCAGCACGTTGGACCGAGCGACCCTGCTGTGCAGCACGTCGCCCACGACGACCACGCGCAGGCCCTCGACCCGGCCGAGCCGGTCACGCATGGTGTACGCGTCGAGCAGCGCCTGGGTGGGGTGCTCGTGCGTGCCGTCACCGGCGTTGATCACGCTGCCGCGTATCCATCCGGCCAGGCGGTGCGGCGTGCCGGAGGCCCCGTGGCGGCAGACGACCGCGTCCGCGCCCATCGCCTCCAGCGTCAGCGCGGTGTCCTTCAGGCTCTCGCCCTTCGCCACGCTCGAGCCCTTGGCGGAGAAGTTGATGACGTCGGCGGAGAGCCGCTTCGCCGCGACCTCGAAGGACGTCCGGGTGCGCGTGGAGTCCTCGTAGAACAGGTTCACCGCGGTACGGCCGCGCAGCGTCGGGAGCTTCTTCACCGGCCGGTCCGCGACCCGGGCCAGCTCGGCGGCGGTGTCGAGCACGAGCAGCGCATCGTCGCGGCTCAGGTCACCGGCGGAGATCAAATGCCGCATCAGTCACTCTCCGCCCGGGCGATCAGGACCGCGTCGACGCCGTCGCGCTCGCGTACGCGCACGTGCACGGTCTCGGCGTGGGCGGTCGGGAGGTTCTTGCCGATGTAGTCCGGCCGGATCGGTAGCTCGCGGTGACCGCGGTCGACGAGGACCGCGAGCTGTACCGCCCTGGGACGGCCGAGGTCCTCCAAAGCGGTGAGTGCGGCGCGGACCGTGCGTCCGGAGAACAGGACGTCGTCGACGAGCACGACGAGCTTGCCCTCGACGCCGCCGGGCGGCTCCGCGGTGTGCTCCAGCGGGCGCGCGGGGCGCAGGCGCAGGTCGTCGCGGTACATGGTCGGGTCGAGCGATCCGACGGGGACGGCCATACCCTCGACCGCCTCGATGCGGGCGGCGAGCCTCCCGGCGAGGTCGACGCCGCGGGTCGGGATACCGAGCAGGACGACCTCGGAGCTGCCCTTGGCCCGCTCGAGGATCTCGTGGGCGATCCGGGTGAGCGCCCTCTTCACGTCGGCGCTGTCGAGAACGAGGCGGCCGTCGGCGGTAGCCGCGGAGCCCGGGCCCGGATCGGGCGCACTGCTGGTCATTGCAGACCCCCTTCCCCGCCTCACCGGACGGGTGTTAAAGGACGTCGATGTACGCAGGGCTCACCGTAGCAGCGTGCACCGCTCGCTCCTGGCACGGACACGCGCGGATGTGGTTAGGGTGGGCGGAGCCT
The DNA here is from genome assembly GCA_050698355.1 of Streptosporangiales bacterium. Classification (GTDB taxonomy): domain Bacteria; phylum Actinomycetota; class Actinomycetes; order Streptosporangiales; family WHST01; genus JBOHBN01. Next base: position 18,061 of record JBOHBN010000412.1, read on the forward strand.
CCGTGTTTCGCTTCATAGCGTGGTCATCCCTTCACGGCCCGTCCGGCGTACTGGTGCGCTCGACGCCGATCTGTGGTCATACTTGCCGTCACAGAGCGTAACTAGCAACGGCTCGTGGCCGTCTGGTCGCTCACCACAATCGGGGCGACGAAAAAGGAGCCAGGAATGTCGGACTATGGCAAGGCGCTGGGTGGGCGGCTCCGCGCGATCCGTACCCAGCAGGGGCTCTCGCTGCACGGGGTCGAGGAGAAGTCACGCGGCCGCTGGAAGGCCGTCGTCGTTGGCTCGTACGAGCGCGGTGACCGCGCCGTCACCGTGCACAAGCTCTCCGAGCTCGCCGAGTTCTACGGCGTACCGATCTCCGAGCTGCTGCCGGGCGGGCACCCCACGAATGGCACCTCCGAGCGGCCGCCGAAGCTCGTGATCGACCTCGTCGCGCTGTCCGAGCTGCCGCAGGAGCAGTCGAGCCCGCTCGCCCGCTACATCGCGGCGATCCAGCACCAGCGTGGCGACTACAACGGGCGCGTGCTCACGATCCGCAGCGAGGACCTGCGGGCACTCTCGGTCATCTACGACGTCGAGCCGGCCGTGCTGATCAACCAGCTCATCGGCTGGGGTGTGCTCAACGACGAGGCCCAGACCCTCACCGAGTCCCTCTAGGGTCAATGCCGGCCATCTTGGTCGGCTACTACGGTCGCAGCTCGATGAAGCCGGCTGCGTGAAAGTCCCCGTCGAAGGCCAGCGCCTCGCGGATGCGACGACGGCGCATCAACGCGAAGCTCGTCGCATCGACGAACGAGAACTCGCGGTCATCGTGCCGACGCAGCCAGCGCCAGGCGTCATCCTCGATCTCGGCATCGACATGCGCGACCTCGAGGTTGGGCAACCGAGCGAGCCGCTCCAGGAAACCGACAGCCGCCGCGTGACCGGCACGGCGGCGAAGCAGCGTCCAGGTCTCCCCGACAACGTGGTTCGACGTCACGACCGCCGAGTGCTCGTCGTGAGCCAGCCCCGACGCTTCCGCGTGATGGTGGTCGCGGCGTACCTGGAGCGCGTACCAAAAGCTCGTGTCGGCGAACCTCACCGAGCCGGCCCGTAGATCACGGCATCGATGTCGTCCACCGGGTCGTCGTCAAGCCATCCGATCATCGCCTCCCACGGGTCTTCCTCCTCAACCGGCTCATCGAGGCGCACCGTAGCCGCCAGGCTGTCGCGGATCAGGGCCGCCTTGGAGACGCCGCGACGCGCGGCCTCCCTCGCGGCCGCCTCGTCCAGCCACTCATCCAGGTGAATCTGCACACGTCGCATGCCACTATCATACACATGTTGCGCGACCAACATGTGTATACGAACTGGCGCCGCTCCGCTCAGCCCAGCAGCGAGGCCTTGCGCTCCAGCAACGTGCCGAGCAGGCCGTTCACATACGCGGGTGACTCGTCGGTCGAGAGCTCCCGCGCCAGCTCGACCGCCTCGACCACGGCGACCGCGTCGGGCACGTCGTCGGCGTAGAGCAGTTCGTACGCACCGAGCCGCAGGATGTTGCGGTCCACGGCCGGCATCCGGTCCAGCGACCAACCGCGGGCGTGCTCCCCGATGAGCGCATCCAGCTTGACCCTGGACCCCGTCACCTGCTCCACGAGCGTGACCGCGTACTCCGGTACCGGCGGGTCGGCGGTGGCGATGCGGTCGGCGAGCAGGCCGACCGCATCGAGCCCGCGCACGTCGGCCTCGAACAGGATGTCGAGCGCGCGCTTTCGCGCCTTGCTCCGTGCCCGCACAGTACGCCCCGCCTAGCTGGACGCGCGGGAGAGGTACTCCCCGGTGCGCGTGTCGACCTTGATCCGCTCCCCCGTCGTCACGAACAGCGGCACCTGCACACGCGCTCCCGTCTCCAGCTCCGCTGGCTTGGTGCCACCGCTGGACCGGTCCCCCTGCAGGCCGGGCTCGGTGTAGCCGATGGTCAGCTCGACCGCGGCCGGCATCTCGATGTACAGCACGCTGCCGTCGTGCATCGCCAGCGTTACTTCCTGGCCCTCGAGCAGGTAGCCCGCGCTGTCGCCGACCGTTTCACCCGGCACCAGCACCTGGTCGTACGTGGCGGTGTCCATGAAGACGTAATCGCTGCCGTCCTTGTACAGGTACTGCATGCCGCGCCTGTCCACGTTCGCGACGTCGACCTTGACGCCCGCGTTGAACGTCTTGTCGACGACCTTGCCGGTGACAACGTTCTTCAGCTTCGAGCGGACGAAGGCGCCGCCCTTACCGGGCTTGACGTGCTGGAACTCCACGACGGCCCACAGGGCGCCGTCGATGTTCAGCGTCATACCGTTCTTCAGGTCGTTGGTTGTGGCCACGGCTCGGGTGTCTCCTACGGTGCGTGCGGTGTCGGTCAGCCGAGCACGATCAGCTCGCGCTCGCTTCGGGTCAGGGACTCCGACCCGTCGGGGCGCACGAGGAGCGTGTCCTCGATGCGCACGCCGCCGCGCTCCCGTAGGTACACGCCCGGCTCGACAGTCACCGGAATCCGGTCTGCCAGTGTAGCCGTCGCGGTGTAGGCGAGGTACGGGTCCTCGTGGATCTCCAGCCCGACACCGTGCCCGAGCCCGTGAGTGAACTGCTCGCCGTACCCCGCACCCTCGATCACCTTGCGGCTCGCCGCGTCGACGTCGCGCGCCGGAACGTCCGGACCGAGCGCCTCGCGCCCGGCCTGCTGTGCCGCGGCGACCAGATCGAACACCTCGCGCTGCCAGTCCGCCGCCGCACCGACGACGAAGGTGCGGGTTTCGTCCGCGTGGTAACCGGCCTGCCGCGCGCCGAAATCGATCTTGACGAAGTCGCCCCGCTGCACCAGCCGATCGGTCGGCTGGTGGTGCGGGACCGCCGAGTTCGGGCCGCTCGCCACGATGGTGGGAAAGCCGGGTCCCTCGGCGCCGTACTCGCGCATGCGGGCGTCCAGCTTGCGGGCGATGTCACGCTCGGTGAGCCCCTCGCGGATCGCAGGGAGAACGTCGGCGAGCGCCTGGTCGCTCACCTCGCAGGCGCGTTTGAGCGCCTCGATCTCCGCCTCGTCCTTGGTCATCCGGAGTCGCTCCACCCCGTGGTCGAGCGACGTGAGCGAGAGATCCGGCACCGCGTCGCACAGCGCCTGGTGCACCGCGACGGTCATGTCGTGGTCTTCGAAGCCGAGCTGGCGTACGCCGCACTGGACGGCCCGGTGAGCGGCGTGCACGGCCAGCGGCAGCCGCACGCCGGTACGCGCCGGGTAGTCGACGAGCAGCTCGACGTCGGGCGCCTCCTGCCCAGCCTGGCTCGCGTACCGGCCATCGGTGGCCAGCAGGTCGTCACCGCTCTCACGCACCAACAGGGCGCCGTTCGACCCGGTGAACCCCGACAGGTACCGCACGTTGACCAGCCGGGTGATCAGAGCCGCCTCGACATCCTGCCGCGCGAGCAGGACCCGTAGCCGGTCCCTGCGTACGGCGTGATTGGCCCCCGACACCATGCCCACTTCCTCCGCTCGCCCACCGATCGAATCACGTCCGGCAACGGACCCGCGAACGCAAAGGTCACGCCACGGTAACGCTTACCGCGCCGAAAGCGAACCCCTCTGACTGAACTGACCGCCCTACCGCTCCGGTTGCGCTCCGGCACCGGGGCCGCGCACCGGCGTGCCCGGGGGCGCGCAGCCCGCGACCTCGACGAGCCCTGAATTCGCCCGGACGAACGCCTCGGCGAACCGTTCGTGCGCCTTCCCGATCCACAACTGCCCGATACCCGCGCCCGCACCGAAGATGTTGATCAGTATCTCGCCTACCACCACTACTGCCGCCCCCGCCACGACGAACGCCACGAAACCGGCGATCGCCCAGACGAAGGTCGCGGACATGGCGAGCAGTACCGCCGCGAGGATGGAGAGCGCGACCAGCACGGCACCGCAGGCGAGCACGAGCCGCCCCGCGCGGACCCGCCGCGCGGCCGAGTGGGCGACCGGCAGCCGGAGGCGTACCGGTGGGCTGGAGGCGTACGCCAGGATGCGGAAGCCGCGCGGCAGCCAGCGCATCCACGGCTTCTGGAACACGAAAACCGACCCGGTGGTCGCCGGCTGCCCTGTGACCACGCAGATCGGCGGCCAGCGCAGCTGGCTCGTCGCTTCCCTGCGCCAGGTCAACCACACCGTCATCGCATCCGTCCCCGGTCGACTCGATCTCTTTCTCTCCGCGCGCGGCCAGTAACTGTACGCGGTGATCACGTGGCCTCGCGGGCGACCGCCTCGAGCGCCAGGCGGAACGACTCGCGGCCGAAGCCCGCGATCGTGCCGCTCGCCACACCCGCGATCACCGACGTGTGCCGGAACTCCTCCCGGGCGGCGGGGTTGCTCAGGTGCACCTCGATCAGGGCGGCCGTGCGCTGGGCGCAGGCGTCCCGGACCGCGTACGAGTAGTGGGTGAAGGCTGCCGGGTTCAGCACGACCGGCAGCCTGGCATCGGCCGCCTCGTGCAACCAGGACACCAGCTCGGCCTCGTCGTCGGTCTGCCGTACCTCGACCGCGAGGCCGAGCTCCTGGCCGACCGCGGCACACCAGGAGGCGAGCTCGTCGTAACCGGCATCACCGTAGATCTCCGGTTCCCT
>JBOHBN010000413.1:0-2153 GCA_050698355.1 Streptosporangiales bacterium
GCCCGCCGTACGCAGCTCCGCGGCCGCCTCGGCGATCGCGCGCACCTGCATCGCGAACAGGCCGGGGACGGCGATGCCGAGCCGTACGCCGCGCAGACCGAGCATCGGGTTCTGCTCGTGCAACCGGCGTACCGCGCCGAGCAGCGTCTTCTGCCGGGAGACGTCCTCGCCGCGCTCCTCGCCGAGCGCCACTTCGACCGTGAGGTCGGTGAGGTCGGGCAGGAACTCGTGCAGCGGCGGGTCGATGAGGCGGACGGTCACCGGCAGGCCGTCCATCGCGGCGAAGATGCCCTTGAAGTCGTCGCGCTGCAGCGGCTCGAGCGCGTCGAGCGCATGCTGCCGCTGCTCGTCGTCCTCGGCGAGGATCAGGTCCTCGACCTTCTTGCGCCGGTCGCCGAGGAACATGTGCTCGGTGCGGGTCAGCCCGATGCCAGCCGCGCCGAACCGGCGTGCGCGGGCGGCATCGTCGGAGGTGTCGGCGTTGGCACGTACACCCAGCCGCCGCTTCTCGTCGGCGTGCGTCATCAACCGGTGCGTCGCGCGTACGAGATCGTCGGCCTGGGAGGAGTCGGGGTCGATCTCGCCCTCGAAGTACTGCACGACGGGCGAGGGAACGACGGGAACCGCGCCGAGGCACACCTCGCCCGTCTGGCCGTCGATGGAGATGACATCGCCCTCGTTGACCGTCGTGCCGCCGGTGGTGGTGAAGGAGCGCGCGGACAGGTCGACGGTCAGCTCCTCGGCCCCACAGACGCACGGCTTGCCCATGCCCCGCGCGACCACGGCCGCGTGGCTGGTCTTACCGCCACGAGAGGTCAGGACGCCCTTGGCCGCGATCATCCCGCTCAGGTCGTCGGGGTTGGTCTCGCGGCGTACGAGGATCACGTCCTCCCCGGACTGGCCGAGCTCGGCCGCCTTCTCCGAGTCGAACACCGCCTTGCCGACCGCCGCGCCCGGGGAGGCGTTGACGCCCTTGGACAGCAGCGTCTTGTCGGCGTTCTCGTCGAAGGCGGGAAACATCAGCTGCACCAGCTGCGCGCCGGTAACGCGGGTGATCGCCTCGTCGAGGTCGATGAGGCCCTCGTCGATGAGCTGGGTGGCGATGCTGAACGCGGCGCCCGCCGTGCGCTTGCCGACCCGCGTCTGCAGCATCCACAGCTTGCCGCGCTCGATGGTGAACTCGATGTCGCACAGGTCGCGGTAGTGCCCCTCGAGCGTCGCCATGATGTCCATCAACTGGTCGTACGACGCCTTGTCCAGGTCCTCGAGGTCGGCGAGCGGCACCGTGTTGCGGATGCCGGCGACGACGTCCTCGCCCTGCGCGTTCTGCAGGTAGTCGCCGTACACCCCCTGCGCGCCGCTCGCCGGGTCGCGGGTGAACGCCACGCCGGTGCCGGAGTCCATGCCGAGGTTGCCGAACACCATGGCCACGATGTTGACCGCCGTACCCAGGTCGCTCGGGATGCGCTCCTGGCGGCGGTACAGGATCGCGCGGTCGGCGTTCCACGACTGGAACACGGCCTTGACCGCCATGTCCATCTGCTCGCGCGGGTCCTGTGGGAAGTCGCGGCCGGACTGCTCGCGGATGACGTCCTTGAAGCCGTCGACGATCTTCGCCATGTCGCCGGCGTCGAGGTCGAGGTCGTCCTTGGTGCCCTTGGCCTGCTTGGCCTGCTCGATCGCGTCCTCGAACAGGTCGCCGTCGATGCCGAGCACGGTCTTGCCGAACATCTGCAGCAGGCGCCGGTAGGAGTCCCAGGCGAACCGGTCGCTGCCGGCCTGCTTGGCGAGGCCGTGCACGGACTCGTCGGTGAGGCCGATGTTGAGTACGGTCTCCATCATCCCGGGCATGGAGAACTTGGCGCCGGAGCGTACGGACACCAGCAGCGGGTCGTCGGCCTGCCCGAGCCGCTTGCCGCGCGCCTGCTCGAGCGAGTCCAGGTGCGTGCGCACCTCGTCGGCCAGGCCGGCGGGCTCGTCGCCCTCCTGGAGGTAGTGCTGGCATGCCTCGGTAGTGATCGTGAACCCCGGGGGTACGGGCAGGCCGAGGTTGGTCATCTCGGCGAGGTTCGCGCCCTTGCCGCCGAGCAGCTCCTTCATGTCCTTGTTGCCCTCGGCGAAGTCGTACACGTACTTCGACACCGCGATCTCCT
>JBOHBN010000414.1:0-1661 GCA_050698355.1 Streptosporangiales bacterium
GATGCCGACGGCAACCAGCTGCAGCCGCCGCAGTCGGTGCACGTGATCCTGCCGCGGGCGGACTACGAGATCGTCGAGGACTCCTGGGACGTCGTCGGGCTGCGCGGCACCGGCAGCAAGGACATCACGGTGGCGGACGCGTTCGTGCCGGAATACCGGGTGATCGAGTTGTCGAAGGTGAGCGAGGGTGTGGCACCGAAGGAGGCGGGATTGCGGAACCCGACCTACCATGTGCCGTTCTCCTGCGTGTTCCCGCTGGGCATCACCTCGGCCGTGATCGGCATCGCCGAGGGTGCGCTTGCGCAGCACATGGCGTACCAGAAGAACCGGGTGCAGATCACCGGTACCAAGGTCCGCGACGACCCGTACGTGTTGCCCGCGATCAGCGAGGCCGCCGCCGAGATCCACGCCTCCCGGTCAGCGCTGCTGGAGAACGTGCACCGCAACTACGACATGGTCGCGGCCGGGAGCACGCCCACCTTCGACGACCGGGCGGTGGGACGCCGGATCCAGGTGCAGGCGGCGTGGCGAGCGGTACGCGCGGTGGACGAGATCGTCGCCCGGTCCGGCGGCAACGCGCTGCGGATGAGCAACCCGATTCAGCGGTTCTGGCGTGACGCGCACATGGGCCTCGCGCACGCGATCCACGTTCCGGGATCGGTGTTTCACGCCTCCGCGCTGACCCAGCTCGACATCGACCCGCCGGCCGGACCGATGCTGGCCATGATCTGACCATGAGTGCTTGCGGCGCCGATAGCCGCCCAGACTACTCACGAACCTCATGACGGAAAGCGAGATGAGAACGATGACGGAGATCCGGGGTCTCGGGTACCTGCACGTCCAGACGCGAGACGTCGCCCGGTGGCGGGAGCTGACCGTGGACGCGCTCGGCTTCGCCGAGGGCTCGGGGCCGCACTCCGGCGGGCTGTACCTGCGGATGGACGAACGCAGGGCACGGCTCGCGGTGTTGCCCGGCGAGGCCGACCGGGTGTTGGCCGTCGGCTGGGAGGTCCGCGACCAGTTCGCGCTCGGAGTGCTCGCGCGTGCCGTGGAGGCCGCGGGCACCGCGGTGAAGGTGCTCTCGCAGGCGGAGGTCGACGAGCGTGGCGTGGAACAGGCGATCGCCTTCGACGACCCCAGCGGGACACCGACCGAGGTGTTCTTCGGGCCGGTGCTGGACCACAGCCCGGTCATCACCGGCATGGGGCAGCGGTTCGTCACAGGCGGGCAGGGGCTTGGGCACGTCGTGTTGCCGACGACCTGCGCTGACGAGACCGTCTCCTTCTACACCGAGGTGTTGGGATTCCTCCCGCGCGGCGCGATCCGGCTCGGTGGCCATGGTGCCGACGGGCCGCCGCGCCGGGTGCGGTTCATGGGGGTGAATCAGCGCCATCACAGCCTCGCGGTGTGCCCGGCGCCGGTCGACGTCGACCCGGGGCTGGTGCACCTCATGGTGGAGGTGGACAGCCTCGACGCGGTGGGCCGCGCACTCGACAACGTCGACCGGCAGGGATTCTCGCTGTCGTCGACGCTGGGCCGGCACACCAACGATCAGATGGTGTCGTTCTACGTGCGCGCACCGGGCGGCTGGGACATCGAGTACGGGACCGAGGGCATGCTGGTCGACGAGAGCCAGTACACGGCGGAGGAGATCACCGCCG
>JBOHBN010000415.1:0-1612 GCA_050698355.1 Streptosporangiales bacterium
GCACTACCGCGGCAGGTCGCGCTCCATCGGTCCTGCAGCCAGATGCTGATACACCGGCGCGTGGTCGTAGATCCATCAGCGCGGATTTCCGCGCAGCTGTGTTGACCCCTATCACTTCACATGCGGCTCCGCTGCGCCGCGTAGGGGGTCGTGGTGCTGGTCACTGGTGCACCCTCTTTCGTGCGGGCGCCAGCACGGCGCTTGTGGTAGGAACCAGGCGGAAGCCGGGGTGACGGCTCGTGGTGGTCGCCCTTCGAGGGCCTGCATGACACTGCCGCCCCCGGCTTCCCCGGAACCGCGAAGCGATGACAAAGGGATGCGCCGTAGAGCGCCGGTTAGTGACCACTCTGCCGTCGGTTCCCTCGCCTCCGTCTGGTGCCTGCCCCGAGATACGAGCAGGAAGGCGACCCCCTTGTCGCTGCAAGAAGCGTCGTTGTTCGTTGGGATCGACTGGGCCGCCACCAACCACGCGGTCTGCGTGCTGAACCGCGACGGCCGCAAGGTCACCGCGTTCGCCATCACCCACACCGCGGCTGGGTTCGCTGACCTGGCCCGCAAGTTGAGCAAGCTCGGCGAGGCCGAGCAGGTGCCGGTGGCGATCGAACGTCCCGACGGCCGCCTGGTCGATGCGCTGCTGGAAGCCGGACATCCCGTGGTGCCGGTCAAACCGAACGCGATCAAGACCTGGCGCGAGGCCGAGGTCCTCTCCGGCGCGAAGTCCGACCCCGGCGACGCGCACGTGATCGCCGACTACCTGCGTGTGCGCATCCACCGGCTGCGTCCCGCCGCACCGCCCTCGCCGCAAACCAAGGCATTGCGCACCGTCGTGCGTACCCGCGGCGACCTCGTAGACGCCCGCGTCGCGGCAACCAACCAGCTCGCCGCGCTGCTCGACAGTCACTGGCCCGGCGCCAAAGCCATCTTCGCCAACATCGAATCGGCGATCGCGCTGGCCTTCCTGACCCGCTACCCCACCGCTGCCTCGGCGGCCTCGCTGACCGAGAAGCGGCTGGCAGCGTTCTGCACCAAGCAGGGCTACTCGGGTAAGAAACCCGCCGCCATGCTCCTGGCCCGCCTGCGCACCGCCCCCGCCGGAACCCTCGACCCCATCACCTGCGAAGGCGTGCGAGCCGCCGTGCTCGCCCAAGTAGCCGTGCTGATCGCGCTCAACACCGCGATCAAGAACCTCAACCGCGCCACCGCCGAACGCATGGACACCCACCCCGACGCGGAGGTCTTCCAATCCTTCCCCCGCGCCGGCACCATCAACGCCGCCCAGATCCTCGCCGAATGGGGCGATGCCCGCGAAGCGTTCGACCATCCCGACGCGATCGCCGCGCTGGCAGGGATCACCCCGGTCACCAAGGCCTCCGGCAAGCACCGCGGGGTCTCGTTCCGCTGGGCCTGCAACAAGCGCCTGCGCCTGGCCATCACCACCTTCGCCGCGAACAGCCGCTTCAACAGTCCATGGGCCGCCGACATCTACGACCGGGCACGAGCCTCCGGCAAGGACCACCCCCACGCCACCCGCATCCTCGCCCGCGCCTGGCTCCGAGTCATGTGGCGCTGCTGGCAGAACGCAACCCCCTACGACCCCGCCCTGCACGGCGGT
>JBOHBN010000416.1:0-1749 GCA_050698355.1 Streptosporangiales bacterium
GTCGCGCCCGTCGAACCGGAACCGCAGGGGCCGGTCACGGTCGATGCGGCCCCCCGTGGGGAGGCGGAAATCGGTGTTCATGACTCGACTCCTCGGCGCTCCGCTCCTCGGGCCTGCGGCCCTGCGATGCTCACGCTGTCGTCGCCTTCGGTGCTCACTAGGCCACCATCCTTCCTGCAGCCCTGACGGATAGGGTTGTGACCACTCGGTCCCGGCGGGTGCATGGCCATCGGTGCGAGCCGCATGACGGCCAGCATGAGTACTGCCAGCCCTGCCGGGCCGAGGCCGCCTTACCGGCGTTAGGAACATGCCCCGGCGAGGGCCGATTAGTGAGCTTCCGGCAGGCGTCCTCACGACCGAGCGGGTCCTTCATGCTTGTGGAAGGAGTACCGCGCGCGTGTTCGCAGGATGGGATTGGGCCACCGGCTCGCACGATGTGACCATGATCGACGATGCGGGGGCCAAGATCGACCGGTGGGCACCCGCCCACACCGAGGCCGGGATCGAGGGCACGTTGGCGTGCCTGCGCCGTCATGGTGATCCGGCGGGTGTGCCGGTGGCCATCGAGACCACCCGGGGCCTGGTCGTGGACCGGCTGCTGGCCGCGGGGCATCCGGTGGTCGCGGTGCACCCGAACGCGTTCAACGCCGTCCGGCCCCGCTGGGGCGCGGCCCGCGCGAAGAACGACCCGGGCGACTCGTTCAAATTGGCGGACTACCTGCGCACCGACGGGCACCAGCTGCGCACCCTGGCCCCCACCCTCGCCGTGACACTCGAGCTGCAGGCGCTGACCCGGCAACGCGGCGACCACGTCGAGTCCCGCATCGCCGCGGTCAACCAGCTCGCCGCGCTGCTCGACGAGCACTGGCCCGGAGCCAAGGCGATCTTCGCCAGTCTGGACAGCGACATCGCACTGTCCTTTCTGGATCGATACCCCACGCCCGACGCGGCGGCCAGGCTGACCCCTTCCCGGCTGGAGACGTTCTGCAAGAAACACGGCTACTCCGGCAGGCGCCCCGGCAGCGTGCTCCTCGAACGGCTGCGCGCAGCCCCAGCAGCGGCCTCCCGGCTCGGACAGGCCACCGTGGCCCGGCTCATCAGCATCCAAGTGCGTCTGGTGCGGGCCGTGCGCGTCACCATCCGCGACCTGGACACCGCCATCGCCGAGGCTGTCGCCAGCCACCCCTACGCCGCCCTGATCGCCGGGCTGCCCCGCATCGGCACCATCAACCTCGGCCAAATCATCGGCGAGATCGGCCCCCTGCTCGAACGCGCCGGCAACTGCGCGGAACTGGCCGCCGAAACCGGCGCCGCCCCCGTCACCAAGGAATCCGGCAAACACCGCGCAGTCGTCTTCCGCCACGCCACCAACCGCCGCGCCCGGCAAGCCCTGATGACCTTCGCCGACAACAGCCGACACGGCAACGCCTGGGCCGCGGCCATCTACAACGACGCCCGCGCCCGGGGCAAACGCCACCCCCACGCCACCCGCATCCTCGCCCGCGCCTGGCTGCGCATCATCTGGGCCTGCTGGCGCGACAAAGCCTGCTACGACCCCGACCTCCACCACGCCACCAACAAGATCAACACGACCGAGGGGTTGACTTAGGAAACTCACACCCCCACCACCTTCGCCAGTCGCAGCCTCGCGATCGCGCCGAGGTTCTCGCGGACCACCCCGACCTCGGTGGCATCGTCGTTGTCGAGCCGGGAACGTAGGTCGGAGAGGATCGCGGCGGCGTCCTTGCC
>JBOHBN010000417.1:0-6244 GCA_050698355.1 Streptosporangiales bacterium
CGCCCTCACAGCCAACGGCGACTTCGACGCCTACTGGGCCTACCACCTCCGCGAACAACACCGGCGCATCCACCAGGCCCGCTACGACCTCGCCGCCTGACAGCTCACTCCAGAAGAGCTACACCCATTCTATTTCGACTTCTCGGGTGTCCCCGCGGGTGCAGGGGCCGCGAAGGCCGTCAGCGCGGCGAGAGCGGCGAGCGCGGCGAACGCGAGGAACGCGCAAGTAGCGCCGACGTGGTCAACGGCGAGCCCGGCCAGCGGGGATGCGATCGCCTGGCCGACGGCGATGGCGAGGAAGCCGACCGCGACGCTGGCGGCAGTGTGGCGGGGATGGAGGCGGAGGGCCCAGAAGAACACAACGGTGGTGAGGGTGACGTAGGCCGCGCCGAAGGCCGCGACCGATGCGAACGCGGCCGCAGCGAGGAAGGGCAGCAGGCCGAGGACGGCGGTCGCGGCTGCAAGGACGGCGGTACTGGCGATCCAGATGCGGCCCAGCCCGCAGCGTGTGATGAGGTCGCCGGCGGCTACTCCGGCGAGCTCGGAGACGCCGAGCACGGTCCACAGCAGGATCGAGGTGGCCTGGCTGAGACTACTGGCCTGGGTCACGTGGTCGCGGCCAAAGGTCCAGGTGCAGGCGCTGGCCGCGCCGAAGAGGACGGCGGCGGCGACCAGTCGCAGCGAACTCCGGTCAGCTGCGACGTTCAAGAACTCCGCGCCGAGCCGCTCGCCTGCCCGACCCCGGTCCAGGTCGCGGGGGATGGCGAGTGTGACCCAGATGGCGACGGCGGCGGCGGCGCCAGCAAAGCACAACCACGCGACCCGCCACTGGCCGACCATCAGTAGCGCTACGGGGCCGGACAGGGCGATGCCCACCCCAGGGCCGGCGTTGACGGCCGCTTGGGCTCGGTTCTGTATAGCGTGGGCGAGCCAGCGGGCCAGAGCCTGCGCCAGCGGTGGGGACGCAAGGCCGGTGCTGGATCCGGCCACCAAGACGGCGGTCGCCAACAGCGCCGGGTTCGGCGCGAGCGCAACGCCGACCATGCCCACCGTCGCTACGACCCCGGCTGAGGTCGCCACTGCCCGCGCTCCGATGCGCGGCACCGCCACAGCGGAGACCACGATTGCCAGACAGTAGCCGGCGTAGCTGCCCGCCCCGATGCCGCCCAACAGCGTGGCACTCAGCGTGAAGTCAGCCCGAAAAGCCGGCACGAACAACCCGTAGGCGAAGCGAGCAAGCCCGTAGCAGACAGCGATCAGCGCCACTCCCGGCGCAGTGAGCCGAAGCGGGTGAGCTGTGGACCTAGAGCCGTCCGCCACGCTTCCCCTAGGAGTATATAGAACGATCCGTCTGCGACTAGACCGTTCTGTACACTAGCAGGCATGAGCGAGCCCACAGACGAGGGCAAGCAACGGCCGGAGGCCCGGCGGCGGCTGCTGGATGCCGCCGATCGGCTGTTCTACGCCCACGGCATTAACGCCACGGGGGTGGATGCGGTGATCGAAGCTGCCGACGTGGCGCGGATGACCTTCTACAAGCACTTCCACGGCAAGGACGCCCTCATCGCCGCGTACCTGGAGGGCCGCGACCTGCGCTGGCGACTCACCTTCGAAGAGGCGGTCACCGCCGCCGGGGACGATCCACGCGCGCGCTTGCTGGCGATATTCGACGCCTTGAAGCTGTGGTCCTCAGAGCCGCGTTACCGCGGATGCTCATTCGCTAACGCCGCCGCAGAACTCGCCGACTCCCACCACCCCGCCCGCGACGTTGTCAGCGCCCACAAGCACGCCATGCGCCAGCGGCTGGCCGACCTCGCCCACGCGGCCAACGTCGCTGACCCGAAGCTGGTCGTGGACCAGCTGCTGATGCTGTTCGAAGGTGCCATCACGACCACGGCACTCGGGACGGTCGACGAGGCCACAGACAAGGCCCGCGCGACCGCCCAGCAGCTACTCGCCTTTCCCAGATGATCTCCTCTTTTCGTCCTCGTCCTAGCCGCTCAGCTCCTGGGCTAAGGCGCAGCGGGTCAAGGCCGAGCGAAACGAGCCGCGGAAGCCCTGACACGCGAAGCGAGGGCTCACACTCAAGGGCCGAGGAGAACGGCCCTCCCGTTTCGGCGGGTCATTCGGGTAGCTCGTGGTAACCCGACGCTTGCGCCGGCGACAGCAATCGCTCCGACCACCCACGCTGAGCACCGGCGATCGGCATGGCCTCAACGGAACGACGGCCGGTGGCTGCGTTGCGGCTGTGTGGTTTCCTCGCGGTCGTCGGCTACGCGGACCTGTCGCGCGGCGGACGGCCGCGCCGGACCGGCCGAGGAGGCCACGTCAAGCGCCGCATCGAGGAGGCGACCAGCGGCGCGACGCACACGAGGAGCTGGGAGCCCTCGCAGCAAAACTTGGGCGTGTATTGGGCGTGACTACCCGTATCCAGCCGCCACTGATCGGTCACAGCCGGACAGCGGACACGCCAGATCTCCACCACCTGCGGCGGTGGGAATAGGCTCTGACCTGGGGAAATTGCTGGTTGAGCGGAGGGCGTGGGATTCGAACCCACGAGGACGGGAACACCGCCCTAGCGGTTTTCAAGACCGCCGCACTCGGCCGCTGTGCGAGCCCTCCAGGCTGGGCCCTTTACTACGGGCCAAGATCATCTTATTTGCCTTGGCTCGCACATGGCCCATGGTCTTCGGTATGCGGCTCCCGCTCGAAGCTCGAAGCCGACACCAGTGTGTCACGCCCGACCTGGTCCAAAGCCGCCCCGATACGAGCGTTCGCGGGTCTGCGCTTGCCTGTCGACGCACCGTGAACGCGGAAGGCGGTCGCGCCCATGTAGCCGGTGAAGATTCCGTGGGTGGTCAAGGTGATCAGCCAGGTCACCACCGGACCCCCACAGCAGCTGCGTCACATGAGTTGTCGGCTCCACCATCAGGCGGCTTCCCTCATCCGCATCGGCGACATGTTCGCACACGTCTTCTCTGGCGGTGCAGCGTCCCCCGCGGCCCCGTCCCAGTCCCTCGACCGGCGGGTCGTGTGCGGTCACGGTGGCCTGCGCCCCCAGGCAGCCACGGTGGTCTGAGACAGGAAGCTGAAGCTCGGGTCGCGGCAGAGGGCCAAGGCCTCGTCGAGGTCGCCACCGGCCAGACCGGCGGTGAGCATCGCGTCGCCAATCTGCTGGAAGGTCAGCCGCACCGCCTCGGCACCGGGTGAGCCCCCGACCCAGATCCGGGCGTGGCCTTCCGCGTCCACCCGTTGTAGCCCCTGCCCGACGAGCTCGTCGACAAGCTAGCGACCGTAGTACAGGTGGAGACCGCCTTCTGCCAGGGCGAGGTTATGCGCGGCGGTCTGAGGCGGTGCCGCGGGCCCACTCCCCGCCTCGTCAGCGCGCCCCAAACGGGAGTGCGGCGTACGAGACGTTCCACGCGCGGCATGATCGGCATGACGGACCCCCCATGCCTCGGTGGTGGCCGGCCCCGTACCGGGTTGTCGCCGCTACAGGCTTCGCCACCGCGCAGGCAGAGGCCAGCGTCCTTGATCCGTGGCCCGAGAACTCACCCAGCATCCCGCAGCACCCGACGTACCGCCTCCAGGGCGGCCGCGCACCCGCGTAGCTGGTCCGGGTGCGCCTCCCAGATCGGCATCCCGATCTCCGCCTCGATCAGCCGACGTAGGTGGTCCGGATGCGTCCCCAAGTCACCGGAGAGGCGCAGCACGAGGCTCTCGACATGTTGCCGCGCCGCGCGATCGCGGAGGTGTTGCATCTCCTCGTCCGGCTGCTCGGGGATCCAGCCGAACTCAGATCCGCTCATACCTAGTTGTCTACCCCGGCGTACGCGTCACCCGTCCACCCGAGAACCACGGAAGTACAGCGCCGCCGCACCCACGACGACCGACACGGCGGCGAGCGCAGCGATCGGAGCCGCCCACGGGACCTCCACCACGAGCGCACCGCCGACCGCGGCACCCACGCACAGCGCGACGAGTACCCCAACCCGGCGCGCCCACCCCGTCGCCTGCCTGCCGAACGCGACGATCTCGATGAGTCCGGCGAGAGTGCCCGTCACGTACGTCGTGGCGATCCCGGAAAGCGACAGCCGGCGGACAGCCCCGGTCTGGGGCGCCCATGGCCACCGCCGACACGCCGACAAGCACATACTCGCCGGCCCCGGACGGATCCGCCCCCGTCACCTCCCACCCGGCGAGGAAGGCGGTGAGGACAACCATCTCGAGGGCGAGGGTCGGGGTGACCCGACGCGGCCACACCGCCCCTGCCGAGTCCTCGTGGCCCGCCCCGACCACGAGCGAAGCAACCAACACGCCCACAGCGAAGCCGGCGAAGGCGACGCCGGACCGTACCGCGCGAAGGGCATCACCCTGCGCCGCGGCGACCCCGAGGAGCACCGTGTTGCCTGTCATGTTCGCGGTGAAGATCTGCCCGAGCCCGAGGTAGCTGATCGCGTCTACGCTGCCGGCCCCGAACGCCAACACGACGAGGAGCGTGTCACGGATCCGGGCAGCTCGAACCTCGGGAGGCGTCCCGCGCTCCCCCTCTACTGCGGGCTCTGTCGGGCGACGACCTGCCACGTCCGGACCTCGCAGTTCACGCCTGCTACGGCCCTGTCCCTTCCCTGTCGGCGGCCCTCTCCACCCTGGTCGGTGGGCCAGGCCCGCTCAGCGTCGGCGGCCGAAACCGTCGCCGACGGTCGCCGCCAGCGTGAGATACGCGTCGCGAGTGCCCGACTTCAGCCGCTCGAGGTCGACCTCGGCCCCCTCCTCGAGATGGGGGTCGTACGGAACGCGGATCACGGCGTTGGACCGAGACGCGAAGTGTTGCTCCAGGCGGTCCAGGTCGACGGAACTCTTGCTGTTCTCCCGGACGGCCGAGAGCACCACGGTGGCGGTGCGTACGAGGTCGCCGTATTCGTGGGCCTCCAGCCAGTCGAGGGTCGCGCTCGCGCTCCGCGCGCCGTCGACCGACGGCGAGCTCACGACGACGATCTGGTTCGCCAGCCGCAGTACCCCACTCATCGCGGAGTGCAACAGACCGGTACCGCAGTCGGTGAGACAGATCGAGTAGAAGTGCTCGAGCACCTGCGCGACCGCTTGGTAGTCGGCCTCGCTGAAGGCTTCCGACACCGCCGGGTCACGATCGGAGGCGAGGACCTCCAGCCTGCTGGGCGCCTGGGAGGTGAACGCGCGCACATCGGCGTAGCGGTGCACCTCCGACCGCTCGTTCAGCAGGTCGCGTACCGTCGCCGCGGTCTCGAGCCGGACCTTGTCGGAGAGCGTGCCCCGGTCGGGGTTGGCATCGACGGCGATGGCGCGGTCGCCGCGCAGCGACGCCAGGCAGGAGCCGAGTGCGACAGTGGTCGTCGTCTTGCCGACGCCACCCTTCAGGCTGAGCACGGCGACACGATGGTGACCGCCCGCCACCGGGGTACGGGCGCGGGCCACGAGCTGACGATGGCGGAGCTCGGCAGGCGACTCACCGGGACGGACGAGCCCGCCGCTCGCGCGGTAGACAGCGCGCCGCCAGCCGTGCGAAGGCGCCCGGCGCCGGCCACGCAGCAGCGTCTCGGGGCTCAGGCTGTCGGACGTCTCCGGCTGCGGCGCCGGTTGACCATAGGTCGGCGCCGAACCGTAGGGGGACGATGCCTGGTCAGGGGGCTGCGGAGCCTGGCCGTCCGCTGACGAGCGAAACGGTCCGCCGGGGAAGAGAGGAGGCTCGGTGGGGTGGATCTCCGGCCACGGCCCCGCTTCGTAGAGAGGGGCACCCGTGAAAGGCACCTCCGCAGGGGGATAGGCGTAAGGCGGGTCGGAGTACGTGGGGGACGCCTGCTCCTCGTGCGGATCGCCGGCGTATGGTTGTGGGTCCGGTGTGTGCGAGGGCGGGTACGGGGGCGGCTCCGCACGGCCGCGCGGGGGGGCATTGGGGTCGCGCTGGAACGGTCCCGTCCCGTACCCCTGTGGGGCCGGCGACCTGGAGGGATACTGCTGGGCCTCTGGGGGCTCCTCGGCGTACCCGCGCTGCGGCGACTGTGACTGGTCACTGTCGAACGCGCCACCTTGCGCGGCCCGCTCAGGCTCCTGAGTCTCCCGGGGCTCCTGACCGTTCTCATACGACCTGGACTCACCCACGAAAGGCGGTTCTCCGGAAAGCGCGGGCGCGCTGTGGAAAAAGGGGGAGGTCTCGGGAGAGAAGGCGTGCGCACCGGTGTCCCGGTCACCGCCCGCGTCGTCGCCG
>JBOHBN010000418.1:0-3874 GCA_050698355.1 Streptosporangiales bacterium
CTCAACCACGCACTGACAACCAGCAGAAGGTCAGCGCATGCGGGCGGCGAGACCGTCGTCGACGGCCCCGAGGAACTCCTCGGTCGTCGCGAACGGGGTGTCGCCACCGACGAGCAGCGCGAGGTCCTTGGTCATCGTGCCGTCCTCGACGGTCCGCACGCAGACCTCCTCGAGCTTGTGCGCGAAGTCGACCACCTCGGAAGTGTTGTCGAGCTTGCCGCGGTGCTCCAGGCCGCGCGTCCAGGCGAAGATCGACGCGATCGGGTTCGTCGACGTCGGCTTGCCCTGCTGGTGCTGCCGGTAGTGCCGGGTGACGGTGCCGTGTGCTGCCTCGGCCTCGACCGTGCCGTCGGACGTCATCAGCACGCTCGTCATCAACCCGAGCGAGCCGAAGCCCTGCGCGACGGTGTCGGACTGCACGTCGCCGTCGTAGTTCTTGCACGCCCAGACGTAGCCGCCCTCCCACTTCAGCGCGGCGGCGACCATGTCGTCGATCAGCCGGTGCTCGTAGGTAAGCCCGTTCTTCTTGAACTCCTCGGCGAACTCCTGCTCGTACACCTCGGCGAACAGGTCCTTGAACCGGCCGTCGTACGCCTTGAGGATCGTGTTCTTGGTGGACAGGTAGACCGGGTAGCCGCGCTCGAGGCCGTACTTGAACGACGCCCGTGCGAACTCGCGGATCGACTCGTCGTAGTTGTACATGCCCATGGTCACGCCGCCGCCGGGGAACTTCGCGACCTCGAACTCCATCGGCTCGCTGCCGTCGTCCGGGGTGTAGGTCACGGTGACCTTGCCCGGCCCCGGGACGACGAAGTCGGTGGCCTTGTACTGGTCGCCGTATGCGTGACGGCCGATGACGATCGGCTTGGTCCACCCGGTAACCAGGCGGGGGATGTTGGAGATGACGATCGGCTCCCGGAAGATGACCCCACCCAGGATGTTGCGGATCGTGCCGTTCGGCGACCGCCACATCTTCTTCAGGCCGAACTCCTCGACCCTGGCCTCGTCCGGAGTGATCGTCGCGCACTTGACGCCGACACCGTGCTGCTTGATCGCGTGGGCGGCGTCGACGGTCACCTGGTCGTCGGTCTCGTCGCGGTGCTCGATGCCCAGGTTGTAGTACGCGAGCTCGACGTCCAGGTACGGGTGGATCAGGCGGTCCTTGATGAACTGCCAGATCACGCGGGTCATCTCGTCACCGTCGAGCTCGACGATGGGGTTCTGCACCTTGATCTTCGCCATGCGGGCCGTTCTCTCCTCGTTCTCTCATCCCCTCCCGGTGATCATGAAACATGTTCGTAGCTATAGCTACGGCAACCTTTCATGATCACCGGAAGGGCGGTTACATACCCTGAATGTCGGCCTGCTTCTCGCGTACGGCCTCGGCCGCCCGCTTCAGGTCTGCGGCCTCCGCGTCCGTCAGGTCCACCTCCACGACCCGGCGCGCACCCGTGCGCCCCAGCTCGGCCACAACGCCGAGGTAGACCCCGGAGATGCCGTACTGGCCGTCGACCCAGGCGCAGACGGGGTACTGCTCGCCGGTGTCCAACGCGACGGCGCGCGCCATCCGCGCGGCTGCCGCCGACGGCGCGTAGTACGCCGAGCCGGTCTTCAACAGCGCGACGACCTCGCCGCCGCCCTTGCGTGTACGCTCCACCAGCTCCTCGATCTTCGCGGCCGGCAGCAGGTCGGTGAGCGGCTTGCCGTCCACCTGGCACGCGCTCGGCACCGGAACCATCGTGTCGCCGTGCGAGCCGAGCGTCAGCGTCTCGACCTTGCCGACCTCGACGCCGAGCTCGGTCGCGACGAAGTGGCTGAACCGCGCGGTGTCGAGCATGCCCGCCTGCCCGACCACGCGCTGCCGGTCGAAGCCGGTCGCGAGCTGGGCGAGCGCGGTCATCTCGTCGAGCGGGTTGGACACGTTGATGACGACGGCATCCGGGGCCTGCCGGGCGACGTTCTCCGCGACCTGCCGGACGATCTTCGCGTTCGTCTCCAGCAGGTCCATCCTGCTCATGCCGGGCTTGCGCGGCAGGCCCGCGGTGATCACGACGACGTTCGCACCCGCGATCGCCTCGTAGCCCTCGCCCTTCTCGCCGGTCGTCTGCCCGACCACGCGGGTTTCGAAGCCCTCGATCGAGCGGGACTGGTTCATGTCGAGTGCGAGGCCCTCCGGCTTACCCTCGATGATGTCGGTGAGCACCACCTCTTCGAAGATGTCGTACTCAGCCAGCCGCTGCGCGGTGGTCGACCCGTAGAAGCCGGCGCCAACGACCGCGACCTTGCCCTCGCGCGCCATCGTCCCCTCCCCTACCGAGAAATCTCTCGGCGTCAAGACAGTTGTTCCAGCAGGTTATCCGGCTGCGGCAGGCGACTACTCCGGCGGGGGTACGAAGTAGGTGACGACCGCGATCGCCAGCCCGAGCGCGAACATGATGCTGACGTCGACCACGCGGCCGCGGACCGCGAGCAGGCCGACGAGCCGCTGCGGCAGCACCAGCCGGAGCAGCGCCGCCAGGCAGACGAACGCGCCGACGATCACCGACCCGCGCTTGAAGTGGTGCATGCCGGTGTACGTCAGGCCGGCGGAGATGCCCACGAGCACGATCAGGATGGGCCAGTCGTTGAACCTCCGGCGCGCCTTCGGCGCCCGCTTGGCGTGCCGGCGGACCGGCGGCCGATCATCGGCCTCACCGGTCCGCGCGGCACCCGGTTCAGCGGCGCTCATCCAGTGGCACGAACTTCTGGTCCGTCTTCCCGATGTACTCGCTCTCCGGGCGGATGAGCCGGTTGTCGGAGTGCTGCTCGAGCACGTGCGCCGTCCAGCCGGCCATCCGGCTGATGGAGAACACCGTCGTGAACATGTCCGTCGGGATTCCCAGCGAGGTGTAGACGCTCGCCGCGTAGAAGTCGACGTTCGGGTAGAGGCCCTTCTCCTCGAAGACGACCTCTTCCATCCGCCGTGACATCCGGTAGTAATGGTCGTCGCCGATGAGGTCGCCCAGCTCCTCCGACATCTTGCGCAGGTGCGTCGCTCGCGGGTCCTCGGTCTTGTACACGCGGTGCCCGAATCCGGAGATCTTCCTACCGGCCTCGATCTCACCTTTGACCCAAGCTTCGACGCCGTCGACGCCGCCCTCGATCGCGTCGAGGTTGGCCTTGACCGCCTCGTTCGCGCCACCGTGCAGCGGCCCCTTGAGCGCGCCCATGGCACCGACGATCGCCGAGTGCATGTCCGACAGCGTGGCCGCGATGACCCGGGCGGTGAACGTGGACGCATTCATCGTGTGGTCGGCGTGCATCACCAGGCAGGCGTCGAGGATCTCCACCGCCCGCGGCTGCGGGCGCTCCCCGGTGATCTGGAGCAGGAAGTTGCCCGCGATGCCCAGCTCCGTGTCGGGCTCAGGTACCGGCTTGCCGGTGCGTACGGCCTGGTAGCGCGCGGTCAGGACCGGCTGCTGTGCGACCAGCCGTACCGCCTTGCGGTGCTCCGCGCCCTCGTCGGTCGCATCCCTATCCGGGTCCTGCGCCGAACCCAGGGAGATCAGCGTGCGCAGCGCCTCCATCGGTGCTGCCGCGTTCGCCACCTCCTGGATGTTGTCAGTGACCATCGGGGTCAGCTGCCGCGCCGTGGAGAGCTCTTCGTGGAGCTTCCCCAGCTGCTGTCTGTTGGGGAGGGCGCCGGCCTGCAGCAGGTGGACACACTCCTCGAACGTGATCGTCTCGGCGATGTCGTGGATGTCGTAACCCCGATAGGACAGACGCCCCGCCTGCCCATCGATGTCACTGATCGCCGTGGACGCCGCGACGACGTCGGCAAGTCCCTTTGTGGACTCCTCCGCCATACTTGCTCCTTCCGGTCCGAAAGCCGAGG
>JBOHBN010000419.1:0-14327 GCA_050698355.1 Streptosporangiales bacterium
GCCGTCGACGAGCGGCGTCTGGCCGGTGACGTAACCGGCTGCCTCGGAGGCGAGGAAGGCGACGAGCGCGCCGATCTCGTCGACCGACCCGTACCTGCCGATGGGAACGGCCGACTGCGACGCCGCCCGGACCTCCTCGTACGTCGTGCCCTGCCGTTCGGCCGCGCGAGCGTCCAGCGTGTGCACCCGGTCGGTGTCGATGCGTCCCGGGGAGACCATGTTCACGGTGATCCCGTCGGGTGCCAGCTCGACGGCGAGCGACTTGGTCAGCCCGGCGAGGGCCGGCCGGTACGCGTTGGAGAGCGTCAGGCCCGGTATCGGGCGGCGGGCGCTCGACGACCCGATGACCAGGATCCGGCCGTACCCGCGTTGCCGCATTCGCCGTACCGCCAGCCGGATCGACCGCACGGCGCTCATGAAGGTCAGCTCGTAGCCCGCCTGCCACGCGTCGTCGTCCAGCGCGTCGAAGGTCCCCGGCGGCGGCCCGCCGGCGTTGGCGACGAGCACGTCGAGGCGACCGAACGCCTCGTCCACCGTCGCGAACGCGGCCTCGAGCTGGACCGGATCGCTGACGTCGGCCACCGTTCCGGTCGCCTCGACACCGAGCTCCTCCAGCGCGTCGACCGTGGCGTCGACATCGTCACGGCTGCGGGCGCAGACGGCGACCCGGAAACCGGCGCGGGCGAGCGCTTCGGCGCACCCGCGCCCGATGCCCTTGGTCCCGGCCAGGACGAACGCCGCCCTGCTCTCCCCGCCGCTCATCGCGAGACCTGCGGGACGACGCCACCGGCGATGTCCTCGAGGTGGTCGGGGTCGTACAGGTCGAGCAGCTGCAGGTACACCCGGGACGCGCCGAGGTCGGCGTACTGGCCGATCCGGTCGACCACCTCGGCGGGCGAACCGACCAGGCCGGTGTCGGTCGCGTCAGCGCGGGTACGCCCGACCGCCGCGAGCCTGCGGTCGACCGTGGCGTCGTCCTTGCCGCAGAAGACCGGCAGCGCGATCGAGTAGCGCATGTCCGATATGCCTCCCCTGCCCAGCTCATCGCAGGCGGCGCAGACCCGCGCGTACTGCTCGCGCGCCTTGTCCACGGTGACGAACGCCGCGTTGAACTCGTCGGCGTAGCGGGCCGCCAGCTCGGGCGTGCGCCGCCTACCGCCGCCTCCGATGATCACCGGAGGACGGGGCCGCTGCACCGGCTTGGGCAGGGCGGGCGAGTCGACGACCCGGTAGTGCGCGCCGTCGTAGCCGAACGTCTCGCCCTGCGGCGTCTCCCACAGGCCGGTGATGATGGCGAGCTGCTCGGCGTACCGCTCGAACCGCTCCCGCGTATCCGGGAACGGGATGGCGTACGCCTGGTGCTCGGCGTCGTACCAGGCCGCGCCGAGGCCGAGCTCCACGCGTCCGCCGCTCATCTGGTCGACCTCCGCCACCTGGACCGCGAGCGGTCCGGGGTGCCGGAACGTCGCGGCGGTCACCAGCGTGCCCAACCGGATGCGGCTGGTCTCCCGGGCGAGCCCGGCGAGCGTGACCCAGCTGTCGGTCGGCCCGGGCCCCGGGTCGCCGCCGCCGATGCGCAGGTAGTGGTCGGAGCGGAAGTACGCGTCGAAGCCCAGCTCCTCGGTCGCTTGCGCGACGCGAAGCTGGTCCTCGTACGTGGCTCCCTGCTGTGGTTCGGTGAAGACGCGCAGATCCATGTGCCCTATCCTCACGTACGCGCGTCGGCATGGGCGGGTTGGCCGTGCCAGGTCTCCCAGAGCGCCGCATACGCGCCGTCCGCGGACACCAGCTCGTCGTGGCTGCCCAGCTCGCTGATCCGGCCGTCCTCGACCACGGCGACCCGGTCGGCGTCGTGCGCGGTCTGCAGGCGGTGCGCGATCGCGACGACCGTACGGCCGTCCAGCACCGCGGCGAGCGACCGCTCGAGGTGCCGCGCGGCACGCGGGTCGAGCAGCGACGTCGCCTCGTCGAGCACCAGCGTGTGCGGGTCGGCGAGCACCAGCCGCGCCAACGCGAGCTGTTGCGCCTGCGCGGCGGAGAGCGAGTGCCCGCCGGAGCCGACGCGGGTCTCCAGCCCGTCCGGCAGCGCCCGGACCCACGCGGACGCGTCGACGGCCGCGAGCGCCCGCTCGATCTCGGTGTCGGACGCGCCCGGGCTCGCCATCACCAGGTTGTCGCGCACGGTGCCGACGAACACGTGCTGCTCCTGGGTGACGAGCGCGACCCGCCGGCGCAGGTCGGCGAGCGGCAGCTCGGTGAGCCCGACCCCGCCAAGTGAGACCGAACCGGTCCGCGGCGGGTGGATGCCGGCGAGCAGCCGGCCGAGCGTCGACTTGCCCGCACCGCTCGGACCGACGATCGCGAGCCGCTCGCCGGTCCGGACGTCGAGGTCGATGCCGTGCAACACGTCCCTGCCCGCGGTGTACGAGAACCGCACGTCCGCCGCGGCCAGCTCGTCACCGCGCGGCGACCGCCCGCTCGGGCTGCGGTCCCCCGGCACCGACCGGACACCGAGCAACCGGGCGAGCGACGCGGCACCGATCTGGAACTCGTCGAGCCACGAGATCAACCGGTCGACCGGGTCGGCGAGCTGCTGCACGTACAGCGTCGCCGCCGTCACCTGCGCGATCGTCGCCAGGCCCTGGCCGTACAGCCAGCCACCGAAGAGCAGGGTCGCCACCACCGGCAGCACGTACGCGAACTCCACGCTGGGGAACCACAGCGAGCGCAGCCACAGCGTGTACCGCTCGATCCCGTACGCCTTGCGGATGTCGTCGTCGGTACGGCCGATCCGGCGCCGCTGCAGGCGCAGCGCCTCGATCGTGCGGGCGCCGTCGACCGTCTCCGCCAGGCCGGCGCTGATCTCCGCGTACGCGGCGTCCTCGCGCAGGTACGCCTCCGGTGCACGGCGCAGGTACCAGCGTGTGCTCGCCCAGATCACCGGCACGCCGATCACGCACGGCAACGCGACGAGCGGGCCGACGAACACCAGCGCGCCCACCGTGAACACCACTGTGATCAGCGCGATGATCGTCTCCGGCACCGCGAACCGCACGCTGCGGGCGAGCTGGTCGATGTCGCGCGACGAGCGGGTGAGCAGGTCACCGGTGCCGGCGCGCTCGATCGTGCCGACCGGCAGGGACAGCGCTCCGGACACGAAGTCCTCGCGCAGCTCGGCCATGACCTTCTCGCCGAGCACGAGCGAGGCGTACCGGGCCTGCCGGGTGAGGATGGTCTGGGTGAGCAGGAACGCGGCGAGCACCGCCGCGAGCACGTCCACCCGCATGGCGGTGGTGCCGTGCACGACGCCCTGCACCAGCTGACCGAGCAGGTACGGACCGGCGAGGCCGGTCACAGCCGCGGAGCCGTGCAGCAGAACGGTGACGCCGAGCTGGCGCGGATGCCTGCGCAGCAGGGACCGGGCGTACCCGCGCACCTCGGCGCCGGTCGCCACCGGCAATATCGCTCGCGCGCTCATCAGCCCTCCTCCCTGGTCACTACGGCGCAGTATCGCGGCGACGCCTCGAGCAGCTCGTCGTGCGTGCCCTCGGCGACGACCCGTCCTCCGTCGACGAACGCCACGTGGTCGGCGCGGTCGAGCAGCAGCGGGCTCGTCGAGACCACCACCGTCGTCCTGCCCTCGCGCGCGTCATGGAGCCGGGCCGCGATCCGTACCTCGGTGTGCGCGTCCACCGCCGACGTCGGCTCCACGAGAACGAGTACTTCTGGGTCGGCGAGCAGCGCCCGCGACAGTACGAGCCGCTGCCGCTCACCGCCGGAGAACGACCGGCCCCGCTCGTCGACCTGCGCGTCGAGTCGCCCGGGCGCGGCGTCGAGCACGTCAGTGGCCGAGGCCGCGTGCACGGCCGCGAGCACGCGCTGCTCCTCGGCGCTGTCGGTGGGGTCGATCTCGTCGCCCAACCGTCCGGAGAACAGCTGGCTCTCCAGGTGGCTCACCACGATCCGCTCCCGCACGTCCGCCAGCGGCACGCCGGACAGCGCGGTGTCACCCCACCGCACGTCCGCGTCCACGTACCGGCCGAGCCGGTCCGCGATCGTCACGCCGTCTGCCGGGTCGGCGGACGCGACCGCGGTCAGCCGGCCGGGGTGGACGGTGAGGCCCGACCTTCCGTCCACCAACAGCGCCCCCGGGGTCGGTGCGAATACGGCCGGCTCCTGCTCGACGATCTCGGGCTCCAGCTGGAGTATCGCGATCACGCGGCGCGCGGCGACGAGGCCGCGGGTCCACTTGTTCACCGCCTCGGTCACGGTCATCAGCGGGAACATCAGGAAGGCGGAGTAGCCGTAGAACGCCACCAGGTCGCCTGCGGTGATGTGGCCGTGCAGCGCGAAGTGCGCGCCGAGCCAGGTGACGAACACGATGAAGATGCCGGGCAGCAGGATCTGCATGCCGTCGATGACCGACTGCACCTTGGCGACGCGGACGCCGCGGCCCCGTACCTCCTGCGACTGCCGGTGGTAACGCGATACGAACGTCTGCTCGCCACCGACTCCGCGGATGACGCGCAGGCCCGCGACGATGTCGCCGGCGAGCGTGTTCAGCCGGCCGGTGCGTTCCCGCTGGTCGGCCTGACGGCGCTGGAACGGGCGTACGACCGGTACCACCGCCAGCATCAGCAACGGCACACCGATCAGCACGACGAGTCCCAGAACCGTGGACGTGCGGAGCAGCAGCACCGCGACCACGACGAACGATACGGCCGCGCCGGCCAACCGCCCGGTGATCTCGAGCACGCCACCGACGTGCTCGACGTCGGTGTCACCGACGCTGACGACCTCGCCCATCGCGACCCGCTTGGGCATAGTCGCTCCCAGCCGGGTCGTGTGCCGTACGACCAGCTGCACGGTGCGGTACGCGGCCGTCAGGAAGTTGACCACCGCGAACCGGTGCCGGAAGACGCCGGCGACTGCCTGGGTCGCGCCGGCGAGCAGCAGCAACCCGCCCCAATAGAGCAGGGCGCTGCTGTCGCGGCCGGTGACGCCGTCGTCCACGCCGCGACCGATGATCGCCGGCATCACGGCCTGCGCGACCATCCAGATGATGCCGAACAGCGCACCCCCGGCGAGCGGACGCGCCTGCTTGCGCGCGAGCCCGACGAGGTACCGCAGGGGCGAGCGCACGTCGGCAACGCCGGGATCCGGCTCGGGCAGGATTTTCATGGCAGCGATCGACGTTACGCACTCAGAACGTATGTATGCAAAGGGTTTTCGGCTCCCGTCGGCCTTCGAGGTTGTCAGTGTCTGGTTGAGCTATTGCTCAACCACACACTGACAACTGCCGTAACCATCAGCTGGCGCCGAGGCCGCGGGCCTGCGCATAGAGCGCGGCCTGGGTGCGGTCGGCGAGGTCGAGCTTGAGCAGGATGCTCGAGACGTGCGTCTTCACCGTCTTCTCCGACAGCACGAACGCCCGCGCGATCTCGCGGTTCGACCGGCCACGGGCCAGCTCGGCGAGCACCTCGCGCTCCCGGTCGGTGATCACCGCGAGTCCCTTGTCCTCCTGCTCGCCCGATGCCAGTAGCCGGGCGACCTCGGGCGCGAGCAACGTGTGGCCCGCATGGATCGAACGGATGCCCTGCGCGAGCGCGTCCGGCGCGACGTCCTTGTAGACGTACCCGGCCGCGCCCGCCCGCATCGCCGGGAGGACCGCCTCGGGGTCGGTGAAGCTGGTGACGACGAGCACGCGCGTCGGGTCGTCGCGTTCGCGCAGCATCCGCAACATCTCGACACCGTCGACGTCGGGCATCTTCAGATCCAACAGCACGACGTCGGGAGCGTGCTTCGACACCTGCGCGACCGCGTCCGCGCCGTCCGCGGCCTCGCCGACGACCTCCAGGTCGTCCTGCAGGTCGAGGAAAACCCGCAGCCCCTGGCGCACCATCGGATGGTCGTCGACGACCAGGACCTTGATCTTCCGCCTCGCGGTGGGTGCCTCGGTCTCAGCCATGAGCCAGCTCCAGCCGTACGGTCGTCCCCTTGCCGGGCTCCGACGCGATGGTCAGCTCCCCGCCGGCCGACTCCGCCCGGTCCCGCATCGATCCCAGACCGAGCCGCCGCGACTCGCGCTCGACGCGGCTGACGTCGAACCCGGCGCCGTCGTCGGCGACCTCGAGTACGGCCCCGCCGCCGTCCCGGCAGCCGAGCGTCACTGTCACGGTGCCCGGCTGACCGTGCCGCAGCGCGTTGTGCAGCGCCTCCTGGGCGACGCGCACCACGACAGCCGCCTCGTCGGCCGACAGGTGCGGAACGCACGGCGTGCTCCAGCGGACCTCCGCGTCGTGGATGCGGTCGAGCACCTGGACGTGCTGGCGCAGCACGGCTACCAGCCCGTCGTCGTCCAGGTCGACGGGGCGTAGCTCCCAGATCGTCGTACGCAGCTCGGAGAGCGCCTCACTGGCGAGCTGCTGTACGTGGTCCAGCTCCGTACGCGCACGCGCCGGATCGGAGTCGAGGAGCGCAGCCGCGGCGCTCGCCGTCAACCGCAGCGAGAACAGCTTCTGCGACACCGCGTCGTGCAGGTCGCGCGCGAGCCGGTGCCGCTCCTCGACCACCGACAGCTCGCGGCCACGCTCGTACAGGCGAGCGTTGGTCAGTGCGATTGCGGCATGCCCGGCGAAGATGCGCAGCAGGCCCTCGTCGTCCTCGGTGAACCCGCCGGGCCGCTCGCAGTTCGCCAGGTAGATCGCACCGACGATCTCGTCGTCGGCGAGTATCGGCATGCCGAGGAAGTCCTTGAGCGTCGGGTGCGCCTTCGGCCAGCCGGCGAACCGCGGGTCCTTGCGGATGTCAGTGAGCCGCTGCGGCCGGGCCTCGCGCATCATCACGCCGAGCAGGCCGTGCTGGCGGGGCAGCGGTCCGATCGCCTTCCACTGCGCGTCGGTCACGCCCGCGGCGACGAACTCGGCGAACGCCCCGCTCTCGTCCGGCACGCCGAGTGCCGCGTATCGCGCGCCAAGCAGCGACCGCGCGGATGACACGATCATCTGCAGCACCTCGCGTACATCGAGGTGCCGGTTCAGCGCGAGCACGGCAGAACTCAGCTCCTGCAGCTCGGACGCGGGCTCGTTCACGACAACGAGCCTACGGCTTGGTGCTCTGACCGGCATCGGCTCGACGGCGTAGGACCATCGACCGAGGGATGCCGCTACTCGCGCCCGGTGCCTCGGCGGCCTGCCGCTCCTAGCGTCGTCGCCATGACAGGCACACAGGTAGCAATCATCACCGGAGCATCGCGCGGGCTTGGCCTCGCGCTCACCGAGGAGCTCAGCCGCGCGGGCTGGGCGGTCGTCGTCGACGGCCGCAACGCCGCGGCTCTGCACGCCGCCGTCGGCGGACTCGACGGCGTACGCGCCGTTCCCGGCGACGTCACCGACGACGTACACCGCGACGCTCTGGTCACCGAGGCGGAACGCCTCGGCGGCCCACACTTGCTGGTCAACAACGCGGGCGTGCTGGGGCCGAGCCCGCAGCCGACGCTCGCCGACTACCCGAGCGAGGTATTGCGGGAGGTCCTCGAGTCGAACCTGGTCGCTCCGCTGGCACTGGCGCGGCGGGTGCTTCCGGCGCTTCGCGGCAACGGCGGCGCGATCGTCAACATCACGTCGGATGCGGCCGCCGAGGCGATGGAGGGCTGGGGCGGCTACGGGGCGGCGAAGGCCGGCCTGGAGCACGCCTCGGCCGTGCTCGCGGCCGAGGAGCCGCGGGTGCGGGTGTGGTGGGTCGACCCGGGCGACCTGCGTACGCAAATGCACCAGGAGGCCTTCCCGGACGAGGACATCTCCGACCGGGCGCTGCCGGCGACGGTGACGCCCGCGTTCGTGCGGTTGGTGACCGAACGGCCCGCCAGCGGCCGCTACCGCACGGACGACCTGCTCACGGGAGCACCGGCATGAGCGCGGTCACGCTCGACGCGACGCTCGACTTCGAGCTGCCGGCGGCGCTGGAGGCGCGCGAGCCGGCCGAGGTACGCGGCAGCGGCCGGGACGACGTACGCCTGCTGGTGGGCCGGGTCGGGACGGGCGCAGTGGAGCACCATGCATTCGCCGACCTGCCCGACCTGCTGGAGCCTGGCGACGTGGTGGCCGTCAACGTCTCCGGCACCTTGCCGGCGGCGGTGGACGCCGAGGACGGGCTCACCGTGCACTTCTCCACCCGGGCCGACGACGGCAGCTGGGTGGTCGAGCTGCGGCACGACGGCGAGCGGTACGCCGGCGGCCGCACGGGCCAGGTCGTCGCGCTGCCCGGCGGGCGGTCGCTGCGGCTGCACGGCGCGTACTCACCCGGGCGGCTGTGGCGAGCGCGGCTGGACGTGCCGGACGTGCCCGCGTACCTGGCGGCGTACGGGCGGCCGATCCGGTACGGCTACGTCACCGGCGAGTGGCCGGTGAGCGCCTACCAGACGGTGTTCGCGACCGAGCCGGGCAGCGCGGAGATGCCGAGCGCAGGTCGCCCGTTCACCGCCGAGACGGTGGTACGCCTGGCAACCCTCGGCGTGCTCGTCGTCCCGATCACCTTGCACACCGGGGTCGCCTCGCCCGAGGCGCATGAGTTGCCGTACCCGGAGCGGTTCGCCGTTCCCGCGGTCACGGCACGCACCGTCGCGCAGGCGCGGTCGGCGGGCGGCAGGATCATCGCCATCGGCACGACCGTCGTGCGCGCTCTGGAGTCGGCGGCGGACAGATATGGTCGGCTCACCGCGGCTTCCGGATGGACGGACCTTGTGGTGACACCAGAACGCGGCGTACGAGTGGTCGACGGTCTGCTCACCGGGCTGCACGAGCCGCGAGCCTCGCACCTGGCCATGCTGGAGGCGGTGGCCGGACGTACGGTGCTCCGCCGTTGCTACGACGAGGCGCTGCGCCAGGGGTACCTCTGGCACGAGTTCGGCGACGTCAACCTGCTGATGCCCTGATGCGACCGGGTACGGCATCATCGCGGCATGAGCACGATACGGCTGGTGGTCGTCGGCGGCGATGCCGCCGGGATGAGCGCGGCGAGCCAGGCGAAGCGCCTGGCGGGCGATGCGCTGGAGGTGGTCGCGCTCGAACGTGGCGCGTACACCTCGTACTCTGCGTGCGGCATCCCGTATTGGATCGCGGGCGACGTCGGCGGGGTCGACGCGCTGATCGCGCGGAGCCCCGAAGCACACCGCGAGCGCGGCATCGACATGCGGATGCACACCGAGGCGACCGCCGTCGACCTCGACCGCGGCACGGTGACCGCGTACGACGGCGGGCGCGAGTACGCCCTCGGGTTCGACCACCTCGTGCTGGCGACCGGGGCAGTGCCCGTGTGGCCGGACCTGCCGGGCGCGGACGCGGCGGGCATCCACGGCGTGCAGACCATCGGCGACGGGGAACGGCTGCTCGACGACCTCGCCGCCACCACGCGGCCGCAGCGCGCGGTCGTCGTCGGCGGCGGCTACATCGGCATCGAGATGGCCGAGGCGATGGTGCGGCGCGGCCTCACCGTGACCGTCGTCGACCGCGCGGAGCAGCCGATGACCACCCTCGACCCCGACATGAGCGCGCTGGTGCACGAGGCGATGGAGGGCATGGGCATCAGCGTCGTGACCAGGACGCCGGTCGAGGACTTCACCGTCGCCGAGGGGCACGTGCGCGGCGTCACCGCAGGCGGCGCGGAGTACCCCGCCGACCTGGTCGTCCTGGGCCTTGGTGTACGCCCGGCAACCGAGCTCGCCGGCCAGGCCGGCCTACCGCTCGGCACCTCCGGCGGGGTGCGGGTCGACCGACGGATGGCCATACGGGGTCACGACGGCGTGTGGTCGGCGGGCGACTGCGTCGAGTCACTCGACCGGGTATCCGAAACGTGGGTCAACGTCCCGCTCGGTACGCATGCGAACAAACAGGGCCGCGTCGCCGGCAGCAACATCGCCGGCACGTACGCCACCTTCCCCGGCATCGTACGGACCGCTGCGAGCAAGGTCTGCGACCTGGAGATCGCCCGTACCGGGCTGCGGGAGATCGACGCGCGGGCGGCCGGTTTCGAGTACGTGACCGCGACCGTCGAGTCGACCACGCGGGCGGGCTACTTTCCCGGTGCCGCACCGATCACCGTGAAGGTGCTGGCCGAGGTCAACTCCGGCCGCCTGCTCGGCGCGCAGATCGTCGGCCGGGAGGACTCCGCGAAGCGCATCGACGCATGCGCGCTCGCGGTGTGGAACCAGATGAGCGTCGGCGAACTGGCGATGTCCGACCTGTCGTACGCGCCGCCGTTCTCCCCTGTCTGGGACCCGATCCTCATCGCGGCGCGCAAGGCGTCCGACAAGCTCTGAGCAAGATCAGCCGGTGTCGACGGAACGACGCGGCCAGGCGAGCGATCCTGCCATGCCACCAGCTACTCGCGTGGCCGCGCGGGGTCGCTTCAACCTGATCGGCGGTCCCACCGCGTGCGGCGGGCTCGTTGTCGGGCCCACGGCTGTTGCCTTGATGGTGTCGACGCCTGCGTGACGGTAGAGTGGACCCGCTTCGCCGGGCGCGTCCGGTCCGCGGGGAAGGGACAATCCCACCGGCAGCGTGAGTACGCACATGGGACGGACCTCGGCCCGACGACGCGGACACGGGCACTCGGAGGTTCGCCATGCCCGAGCTACCGGTACGCCCCTCACTCGAATACCTGCGCAAGCAGGCCAAGGCACTCCGGCGGGAGCGCGGGCTGGCTTTGAGTCGAGCGCAGTACCAACTGGCACGCGAGTACGGCTTCGCGAGCTGGCCGCGGCTCGTCCATCACGTGCAAGCCTCTGGCTTGACGGGGGTCGAGCGGGTGCTGGTGCTCGCCGACCCGCCGGCGCTCGCCGGGCACCTTCGCGCTGACGCAGCGTGGGCCACCACGGCAGTCGCCGGTCTTCCGCCCCTGCTGGCCCTGCTACGGCGGTCGACCGGAACACCTGCCGACGTATGGCGCTGTGCCGAACTGCTGCTCGACGCCGGCGCTGACCCGGACAGTCACATTCCCCAGGACGGCGGCCAGTGGCGGATCTCCGCGCTTCTCGCAGCCGTCGAGCGCGCTGACCCGCGGCTGGCCCGCCTGCTGCTGGGTCATGGCGCTACACCAGACGAGGACGCCTTCTACCACGCCTGCGAGCTGGCAGACACCACGTACTTCGACCTGCTGTACCGGCCGGGCTTCGAGCACGTGGTCATTCGCATGCTGGACTTCGAGGACCCCGCTGGCCTGCGGTGGTTCCTCGACCACGGCGTCGACGTGAACGCGCACGGCTGCTTGCACTGGGCGATCGGTCGTGGGCGCGGCGTGGCGATCCTGCGGATGCTGCTCGACGCGGGTGCGGATGTGAATCTGCCGCACCCCGCCACGGGCGACCGTCCACTCGCAGTCGCCGCCCGCTGCGGGCATCTCGCCGCCTACGACCTGCTTGCGGCGCGTGGCGCCACCGCGGACCTTGCCGCGGTGGACGTTGCGGTGCTCGCCGTGGCCCGCGGCGATTCCGTGCGCCTACCGGCAGCGCCCCCGCCCATGCCCGGCATCCCCGGTGACGACTCCGGCTGGCTGCTGAGCCAGTTCGCATCGCTCGGACGCACCGACGTGGTGCGGGCGCTGCTCGACGCGGGCCTCGCCGTCGACACCCGCGGCTGGAGCAACTTCACCCCACTCGACCAAGCCGCCATGCACGGCCGCGCTGAGACCGTACGGCTCCTGATCGAACGCGGAGCCGATCTGCACGACCGCGCCTTCGACGAGGACGGACCGACGCCACTGGACTGCGCCCTCTGGGGACTCCAGCACAGCCACGCCGATGACGGCGACTACCTGGACACCGTCCGACCCCTCCTCGCCGCCGACGCACCAACCCGGCACTCGCCACCCACCGGAGACGCGGCCATCGACGCCCTGCTGGCCGCCCGCAGCGACCTCGACGAGGGACGGTCGTGAACCGCTATCGCTTCTTGCGGTTGCGAATCACCACGACCCAGGAGGTGACGAAACTCGCCAGGACGCCGCCGGCCGCGACGTATAGTCCCCAGGTCGCCATCGAGGCCGGTGCGAACGCACCGAACAGTGACCCGAGCACGCACACGCCGACGCCGGCGACCATGAGCCCGAAGCCCAACTGCCGGCGCGGCAGTGTCAGCAGGTACCGCCGAGCCGTCACCGGCAACCGGTGCAGGGTGCGCCGGCCCAGCACGGCCCACACCGCGACGAGGAGCGCGCCGACCCCGGCGCGGACGGCGTACGTCACGCCCCCGCCGAGGCTGCCGATCGTCTCGCCGACGAGCAGGCGCAGCACCCAGAAGCCGGCGAACGCGATGTAGTAGCCGAACGTCAGCAGCCGCCAACCGACGACCTCGACGTTCGCCCGTGCCACGCCGAGACCAGGGTCGGCACGCAGGGACGAGGTGAAGCCCTCGGCTGCCTGATGGACCCGGCCGAGGCGGAGCTCGACGAGGGCGAGGTTGTTCATCGCCGCCGCGTTCGTCGGTTCGAGCGAAAGTGCCTGCCGGTACGCGCGCTCGGCTACGGCCAGCTGACCGCGGTCCTGAGCGACGACGCCCATCACGAAGTGCGTCTCCGCCTCCTCGGGCGCGAGTGCCGTCGCATGCGACGCGGCGTACCACGCCTCGTCACTCGCGCCGGGTCCGCGTGTCTCGTGCAGCGCCAGCGCGAGCTGGGCATGGGTCTGCCACAGGGCAGGACCGCAGCGTACGGCCTCGCGCGCGGCCGCGACGGCCTGGTCGGGGCGCTTCTGGTTCACCAGGGCGATGCTCGCCAGCCGGTGCGGCCACTCCTCGGCCGGTTCGAGCGCGGCCGCGCGGGCCGCGGCGGAGGTGGCCTCCTGCGGTTCGTCGACCCGGATCAGCGCGAGCGAAAGCAGGCACCACAGGCCGGCGTCCTCGCCGTCGCGCGCGAGCGCCTCGCGCAGCAGCGACCTCGCCTCGTCGAACCTGCCGCTCTCCAGCAGCAGCCGCGCCCGCTCGGTGGTGGGGTCGAGTCCGGCCTCGGTCACGGCGCCCCCCGCCCCGCCGAAATACCACCGGCCACGTCAGACGACCTTTCGCTTCTTCAGGTAGCGCAGCAGGTCGTCGTACGTGCCGCCCTCGTTGGCGAACATCGCGACGTTCTTCGCGGTGTCGAGCCAGGGCCCGATGGACGGCCGCACCTCGCGCACCGCTGCCTGGAAGTCGCGCATCTCGATCATCCGGGCCTCGCCGGAACGCACCGCGTCGAGCATCGCCTTCTCAGCCGCGGTGTCGCACAGGTGCGCCAGATCGGCGCCGGAGAACCCGTCGGTGTGCTTGGCGATCGTCCGCACGTCCACGCCGGCGACCGGGCGTCCGCGCAGGTGGTACTTCACTACTTCTTCCCGCGCGTCCTCGTCCGGCGGGAGTACCAGCACGATCCGGTCGAACCGCCCCGGCCTGCGCATGGCCGGGTCGACGTCCCACGGCGCGTTGGTCGCGGCGAGTACGAACACGCCGTCGTTGTTGTTCGACACGCCGTCCAGCTCGGTGAGCAGCTGGTTGACCGTCGTACGCATGCCGGAGTTCCTGGTGTTGCTGCGCTTGTGGCCGATCGCGTCCAGCTCGTCGAGGAACACCACGCACGGGGCGTTGCGGCGAGCGGTCTCGAACAGCTCGTGCAGGTTGCGCTCGCTCTGGCCGATCCACATGTCCAGGACCTCGACCACCGAGACCGAGATGAACTGGGCACCCATCTCGCCCGCGACCGCCCGGGCGAGGAATGTTTTGCCACATCCCGGCGGCCCGTACAGCATCAACCCGCCGCGCAGCTGCTTGCCGTACAGCTTGCGCAGCTCGGGATTGCGCATCGGGGCGAGAAAAGCGACCTCGAGCCGGTCCTTGACGTCCTGCAGCCCGCCGACGTCGGCGAGCCGTACGCCTGCGTGCTCGACCTCGAACGCCGACTCGTCGGGGACCTCCTTGCCCTCCTCGTCGACGTACATCGGCTGGACCACGCCGTGGAACTCCTCCTCGAGCCGCGCCCAGTCGAACCCCTCCTCGCTCGGCCGCGACGTGTCCGCCTCATCCGGTTGGCTCGGTTCCGCCGGCTCGGAGCCGACTGCCCGCGCCATGACCGCGCGCGCCTCGGCGGAGCCAGGCTCACGCTGCAACGCCGCCGCGGCCTGCTCGATCGCCCCCGCGCCGTCGCCGGCGTCGACGAGGAGTCCGGCCAGGTGCACCCGGAGCGGAACGTCGTCGGGCGCGGCCACGACCGCGGAACGCAGGCTGGCGATCAGTGGCGAGTCGGCATCGGGCATGGGCGATCTCCAAGGCATCGGTACGGACATCGCTGGTGGGACGGCAGAAACC
>JBOHBN010000420.1:0-14652 GCA_050698355.1 Streptosporangiales bacterium
CTACCGAGCCGGGCGGCGAGGAAGAGCCCAGCCCGTTCTATGCCGAGGACGCGCTGCTCGCCGTCGAAGTCACCTCGAAGCGCAACGCCCGCCGCGACCGCAAGGAGAAGCTCTGGGGTTACGCGCACGGCCCCGTACCGCTCTACCTGCTCATCGACCGCGTCGACCCGGTCGGCCAGCGCTGCACTCTCTACTCCGAGCCGTCGAACGGCGAGTACCTGCGCAGCGTCACCTCGCCGTTCGGCGAGCCCGTCGAGCTGCCTGCGCCGTTCGACCTCAGCCTCGACACGGCGCGCTTCCGGTAACCGCTACTCCTTGACCGCGCCGGAGAGCATGCCCGCGATGAAGTGCCGCTGCAGCAGCACGTACGCGATGACGACGGGCGCGGCGACGATCACCGAACCGGCGGCGAGCAGCGCGAAGTCCGAGGTGTGCTGCCCCTGGAAGAACGCCAGGCCCAGCGGGACGGTGCGCAGGTCGGCGTTGGTGGGCACCATCACCAGCGCGAGCAGGAACTCGTTCCACGTCCACATGAAGACCAGCACCATCATCGTGGTGAGCGCCGGGCGACCCATCGGGACGAGCACCCGCCACAGCGTCGTCCAGCTGGACGCTCCGTCGATCCGCGCCGACTCGATCAGCGAGCGCGGCGTGCTGCGGAAGTACGCCCGCATCCAGAACGTCCCGAACGACAGCGACTGGGCAACCTGCGGCAGGATCAGCGCGACGTACGTGTCGGTCAGCCCCACCGAGCGCAGGTCGAAGAAGAGCGGTACGACGATCGCCTCCTCCGGGACCATCAGCCCCAGCAGCAGCAGGTAGAACAGCGGCGTGGCCAGCGGGAACCGCATGGCACCGAACGCGTACCCCGCGAGCGTCGCGAGCACCGACGAGACCACCACCACGCAGACCGCGACGATCACGCTGTTCAGCAAGTACCGGCCGAAGTGACCCTGGTGCCAGGCATGCACGAAGTTGGAAAGGTGCAGTTCGGTCGGCAGCGAGAAGCCGCCACTGGCCTGCTCCGGCGGGCTCACCGCCGTGGTCAGGATGCCGACGAGCGGGAACAGCGCGATCACCGCGAACAGCACGAGGATCGCGTACGTGAGCGTGCGCTCCACCGCCGAGACCTTCACGGGCGCTCCTCGGCGATCCGGTTGACCAGCACCGTGATCGCCAGGATGACCAGCGTCAGCGTGATCCCGATCGCGCAGGCGGAGCCGACCTCGTTCGTGTCGAACGCCCGGTGGTACACCTCGAAGGCCGGCACCGAGGTCGCCGTACCGGGACCGCCGTTCGTCGCGACGTACACCAGGTCGAACGTGCGCAGCGAGGCGACCACGGTGAGGGTGAGCGCCACCGCAATCTCACCGCGCAGCGCCGGCAGCGTGACGGCGAGGAACTCCCGTACGGGACCTGCGCCGTCGACCCGCGCGGCCTCGTACAGCTCGCGGGGTATGCGCTGCACGCCTGCCATGAACAGCACCAGCGCCAGGCCGATCTCGACCCACGTGCCGATCAGCCCGACGGCCGGCAGCGCCCAGGTGAAGTCGCCGAGCCAGGCGCGGGTGAGACCGCCGAGGCCGACGCGCCGCAGCACGACGTTGAGCACGCCGTCCGGCGCGTAGATCGCGCTCCAGATCGTGGCGACGACCACCATCGCGACGACCTGCGGCAGGAACAGCACGGTGCGGAAGAAGGTGAGGCCGCGCACGCGCACCCGCGACATCGCGGCGGTGAGCACGAGCGCCAACGCGATCGGGATGACCGCGTAGAAGGCGATGAGGGTGAACGCGTGCACGAACGCGGCGCCCAGCTGGCCGTCCCGGACGATCGCGACGTAGTTCGCCGCACCCGCCCAGGTCGCGAGCGTCAGCCCGTCCCAGTGGAACAGCGAGATCCAGAAGGTGTGCCCGAGCGGGAACAGCAGGAACGCCCCGTACACCGCGAACGGCACGAGCAGGTACAGGTACGCGACGCCTCGCGGCTCCCCCGGCGGGCGCGCGGATCGCCGCCGCCCCATCGCCTTCCTCACCGTACTTGCGTTCGAGAATTCGGCTGCCATCACGACCGGTTTTTCGGACGCAACGCGCGAAGCGCGGCTACTTCGACTGCTGGAAATCGGCGTAGTCCTTCTGCAGCGCCTGCATGCACTGCTGCGGCGACGTCTGGCCTCCGATGAGCTGCTGCAGCTGCGTCGTCAACGTGTCGTAGAAGTCCGGCGTCGTGTAGTCGAGGTACGGCACCAGCCCGTTGCTCTCGCGTTCCTTCTTCCAGGCGGCGAAGATGTCCGCGAGCACGGTGCCCTGCTCGGGCTCGGCCGACGCCGGGGTCATCGCGGGCAGGTTGCCCGTCTTGGTCATCACGTCGGCCGCGTGCGCGGTGGTGATGAAGTTGATGTACGCCGCGGCGACGTTGGGGTGCTCGGATTTCGACGTCACCGACCAGGCCAGCCCCTCGCCGCCGGTCGTCACCGACGGGTCGCCGGCGTGCACCGGCGGCGGCAGCATGAACCCGACATCCTTGCCCATCGCGTCGGCCAGGTCGGCCGCGAGCCACGTGCCGGTGATGAGGAAGACACCCTTGCCCTGCTCGAACTCCCGCGCCGCCTGGTCGTATCCGAGGCCGTTCGCACCCTTGCTCACGTACCCCTTCTGCGACCAGTTCTGCAGCGTCGCGGCGGCCTTCCGGTTCTCCGGAGTCGTCCACTTCGCGTCGTCCTTGCCGAAGACGAGATCGAGCACGCCCTGCTTGCCCAGCGTCTGCGCCTGGATCACACCGAACGTGTGGATCGCCGGATACCTGTCCTTGTTGCCGAACATGATCGGCAACTCGCCCTTTCCCTTGATCTTGCCGAGCATCGACTTGAACTCGTCCCAGGTCTTCGGCTTGGACAGGCCGAGCTGGTGCATCTTCTTCTCGTTGTAGAAGATCCCGACGATCTCGCCGGTCTGGCTGATGCCGTACAGGTCGCCCTTGCCGAACGTCTTGCCGTCCTTCGAGAACCTGTTCAGGTCGAGCAGCGTCTTGGCGTACCTGCTCTTCCAGTCGTACGCCCTCGCGTACTGGTCGAGCGGCAGCAGCAGGCCGGCCCGCACGAATGCGCCCATGTCGGGGTAGCCCTGGTTGGCCTCGACGACGTCAGGCGGGTTCTTGCCGGAGAGCGCGAGCTTCAGCGTGTCCTTCAGGTTGCTGAACGACTTGGAGTTGCGCTTGATGTGGACGTTCTGGTACTTCTTCTCGAACTCGTCGTTGAGCTTGCTGATCTCCGCGTCCTGCCCGCCGCGGACTTCCTGGTCCCAGACGTTGAGCGT
Organism: Streptosporangiales bacterium; assembly: GCA_050698355.1. Lineage (GTDB taxonomy): Bacteria > Actinomycetota > Actinomycetes > Streptosporangiales > WHST01 > JBOHBN01. The sequence goes on from JBOHBN010000420.1 coordinate 3,315, forward strand.
TACGTCGCCGGCCTTGGCGACGTCGGTGGAGATGGACTTGGACGGCTGCTGACTGGGTGCGCTCGAGTTCGAACCCGGCGTGCACGCGACGGCGAGCAGCCCGCACGCGGCAAGGCCGGCGAGGTGGTATGTCCAGCGCGTCCGGCTCGTACCGGGTTCGATCTTGCGCGTCACGTGCTCCTCCTCGGACTGGCGAACTTGAGGCTGACGCTACCTTCATCCCACCGCGCCCGAACGGCAAGGTCTCGTGGACGTCCGGGTGTACCGGCTACGGCTAGGTGAGTGGGACGTCCAGAGCCTGCACCTCGCCGTCGGGTGTCGAGAACGAGACCAGCACCCGCCCGTCTCGGGCGAGCTTCCTGTGCTCGGCGGTGCTGATCGGTACCGACACGTGCTGCGCGCCGCGGTGCACCGAGACGCTGGTGTCGGCGACCACGTGTCCGCTCATGTCCGGCGACCACGGCGGGGTGCCGCCGTCGGTGACATCGCACGCGGTCATTCCGTAGTCCGGCGGCGGATCCGCCTTCTTCGAACAGCTGGTCTTGTACACCGGGATCTGGCCGACGTCGCCGGTCCAGGAGAACGCCCGCGCGTCGCCCTTGCCCGTCGCAGCGAGGGTCAGCTCGACCGACGACCGGGTAAGCCGCGCGTTCGCATGCGAGAGATGGTCGGTGCGCGGCGCAGACGGCTTACCGGCGATGGGCACGCCATTGCGAGCCGACTGCCAGATGGTCTGCGGCGAGTCCGTCCCGTTCAGGTTGGGGTGCCCGATGATCGGGTCCGGCGGGGTGGTCGGCCGACCGGACGGCGGGGTGTAGCCGTCCAGGGTCGCCACGCCCCAGCGGTACGGGTCGGACTGCACGCTGCCGAACGCCGACCACCCGAGCCGGGTGCTGTTGTCGATGTGCCGCAGCGTGGTGGTCCCCTTCGCGGAGGTGTCGTCGTTGTCGTACGGCGTGATGTTCAGCCCCATATGCTGCGGGTCGACCGCCGCGGGTAGGTCGGCCATGGGGATCTTGACCTCGAGGTCGTAGCCACCGCCGGCGTAGGAGTGGTCGGTCGTCGTCTTGTTGTCGCCGACCCACGTCGCGCTCGACGCGACCTTGACCCCGGGTGCGTTGGGCGCCTGCGGGACCGTGTCGGCGAGGGGGCCGGTGGAGTAGCCCTGGTGGTTGTCCGCGTCCCGCTCCCAGCAGGGTCCGTTCGCGCCGTTGCCGTTTGTGTTGTCCGGGTCGTCGGTGAACGGGAACACGCCGAGCTTGAACGTCGTCGCCGTGTCCATGTTGTGCTGCGACGAGTCGCCGCGCGGGTCGATCTGGAACTCCACGGAGTCGGCCAGCCAGTGCGCGACGCACTCCTTCGGTGTCACCGCGTACGACTGGTAGTCGTCACGGACGTGGGTGAAGAAGTACAGCGCGTCGTCGGACCAGCTCACCTTGGCGTAGCTGCTGTCGGAGTCATCGCCGCCGGAGACGCCGCAGTCCGCGGTGCCGCCGGTGCAGAACCGTTCGCCCTGCCAGATCCGCCCGATGTCCAGCTTGGCGCCGGGGTACTCGCCGGATGACGCCTTGCCGTCCACGACCGGGCTGGACTTGGCCTGCGAGACGACGGTGTCCGGCACGATCGACACCTGGAGCTTCTCACTGCCCGACCCGGACGGCGCGCTGAACGTCGTGGTGATCGGGATGCTCGCGTTCTGGTCCGCCGGCAGCGAGTCGTCGGTGTTGGTGACCTGGAACTTCACCGTGGTGTCCGCGCCGGGTGCCAGTGACCCGTAGCTCTTCGCGGTGGCATCGGCGGTGAAGTCGTCCGGCAGCTCGAGCTTCACCTCGCCCTGCTGCGTCTTGTCGGACCAGTTGTGCACGTCCACCGGGACGGTGGCGGTGTGCCCGACCGCTATCGGCTGGACGGCATCGGACCGGCCCAGCCGCCTGGCCGGGGGCGCGGTGTCGCCCAGCCAGTTGTCGTACTCGGCCCACTTGCCCCAGCGGTGGAAGCGGCCCTCGGCCGGGGGGACGACCTGGACGACCTGGTCGGTGTAGCCGGTCATGCTCCCGGCCGTCAGCAGCGCGGAGACCTTCGCCTGCTGGCCGATGTGCGCCGAACTCGCGGGGGTGACGGTGAACGTCGCCGTCGCCTGCTGCCCGCCACGCAGGGAACCCACGCTCTTGGGGCCGTCGACGGTCCAGCCGTCCGGCACGGTCAGCGCCGCCTTTCCGGCCGGCAACGGCTTGCCCCGCGGTGCCTTGACGTGCAGCGTCGCCTTGAACGGCACGCCGGGAACGTTGTAGAAGCGCGAGAAGGTGAGGTGCTCGAGCGTGCCTCGCGGGAAACCGCCCGGGTCGGCGACGGTCGCGCCGTACAGGATCGCGTCGTCCTTGCCCGCCAGCGGGTTGGCCGAGCCGTCCGGGCGCGTATTCGGCTGGAACGGCACGAACGCGTCGGTCATCCCGAACCGCGGGCAGGCCGGATCGGCGAGTCCCTGGTACATCACGCGGCTCTGTGTCGGGTACGCGGAGCGGCCCTCGTTCGCGACCTGCTGCCAGATCTTCGGCGTGCCTGCCGGCTGGCCCTGCACGTTGCCCTCGGGCCACTTGTACGGCGAGTCGTACCCGGTCCACACGCCGGCGACGGTGTCCAGGTTGTCCTGCGCGGGGACGAACCCGCTCGTGCAGTTCGGTGCCTTGGTGGTGCCGCCGGTGCCATCGGTGCTGCCGCCGGAGAACACCTTCTTGACCTGCCAGGTGCTCAGCGCGTGCGGCCCGCGCAACTGATCGGGGAACATCGTCGGGTCGGCCGCGGCGAGCATGCCCTCCCAGATGAACCGGCCGGCCTCCTGATGGTTGCCGTGGCCGGCGGCGAGTGTCGGGGTCCACCCGACGTAGACGCCCGGCTGGGTCATCCGGATGATCCGAGTGATCCGGCGCAGGGTCTCCTCGTGGTCCCAGAAGTGCTGGGTCAGCGGGGCGCTCTGGTTGTAGAAGAAGTCGACCCGGTCGAGGTAGAACAGGTCCATCGTGCCGGAACGGTAGTGCGCGACCCGGTCCTCGTTCTCCCGGCGCAGCCCGAGCGCGGGGCCACTCTCGTTGCCTACGGCGTTCGCACCACCCTCGCCGCGGGTCACCATGATGATGCCGCAGCGGATGTCGTACCGCTGGTGCCAGACGCCGCACGGCCCGATGATGCTGGTGTCGTCGTCGGGGTGCGCCCACTCGCCCATCACGTCGATCTTCACCGACTTCGGCGCGCGGTACGGTTCCGCCACTTTGGCCTGGTGCGCGTCACCGCTCGTCGCGGCGTTCGCGGGTACGGCCACCGCGAGGCTGGCGAGGAGGGTGAGACCTGCCGTCACTGCCGATGTGAGCCCGAACCGTCTCATCTGCTCCCTCCTCAGGAAGCCCCCGGATCGCGGCTACCGGAACAATCGCCGGCGCTCAGTTGTGAACGTCCTCGCACACGAGTGCACACGAACGGTAGTTTTGGGCAGGAAGTGGTGTCAATGGTGAGTCCGTGGTCTCACTATCCGTGTGCTCGTACCGGAGGCGGTTGGGCGGCATGCTCGCGGCGCGTCGCAGGCAGCTGATCCTCGATGCCGTACGCAACGGGGCGGGCGTCGAGGTGGCGCAGCTCGCACAGCGCTTCTCGGTCTCCGCGATGACCGTGCGGCGCGATCTCGCCCAGATGGCGGACGAGGGCAAGCTCAGCCGCGTTCGGGGTGGTGCGCTGAGTGACCGCCACGAGCCGCCGTTCGCCGACATCGTGGTCGAGCGGCTGGAGGCGAAGGAATGCATCGGCGCGACCGCGGCCGGCATGGTTGCCGACGGGCAGACCGTCATGGTGGATATCGGCACTACGACCCTGCAGCTCGCTCGGCATCTGCACGGACGCGACATCACCGTCGTCACCAGCAGCCTCGCGGTCCTCGAGGAGCTGCTGCCCGATCCGCAGGTTGAGCTTGTGGTGCTCGGCGGCGCCGTCCGCCGCAACTACCGGTCGCTGGTCGGCGTGCTCGCCGAGGGCGCCCTCGGCCAGCTATCCGCTGACGTGGCGTTCCTCGGCGCGAGCGGGGTCGACACCGCGGCGGTACTGGACACGACCATGGTCGAGGTCGCCATCAAGCGCGGGATGATCGCTGCCGCCCGCCGTATCGGGCTACTGGTCGACGCGCAGAAATTCTCCATGCACGGCGCCGTGCGGGTGTGTCCGCTCGGCGCGCTCGACGTTGTGGTTACCGACGCAGGAGCGGACGAGCCCGGCATCGCCGCCCTGGTCGAGTGCGGTGTACAGGTCGTACACACCAACGATCGGGCGCGCTGATCACCTCAAGACGGCCCGTCCACGTCCATGAAGCGTTGGGCCCCGCCTCTATATACGCTGACCGCGTGACCGAAGCGACGGGCTCCGCCGCCGACCCCGCACCGGGCGGGGTCGCCGCCATGCACGACCTGCGCGGCCTGCTACGCATCACGTCCTTCCGGCGACTGTGGGTGTCCCTCGGCTTCTCCAGCCTCGGCGACTGGCTCGGCTTCCTCGCCACCACCGCCCTCGCGGCGCACTACGGCGGCGGCAACTACATGCTCGCGAACTTCGCCGTCGGGGCCGTCCTCATCCTGCGGATGGCACCCGCACTGCTGCTCGGCCCGATCGCGGGCGCGTGGGTCGCCCGCTTCGACCGGCGCAAGACGATGGTGGTGATGGACGTCGTCCGGTTCGCGGCATACGCGTCCATCCCCCTCATCGGCACCTGGTGGTGGCTTCTCGTCGCGACGTTGCTGAGCGAGTGCGCCTCGATCTTCTGGAACCCGGCGAAGGAGGCGACCGTACCCAACCTGCTGCCGCGCAACAGGCTGGAGGCCGCCAACCAGCTCAGCCTCGTGACGACGTACGGGTCTGCGCCCGTGGCCGCCGCGTTGTTCACGGTGCTCGCCACGGTGAGCAGCCTGCTGGGACGCACCTGGTTCGACTTCTTCGCAGCGAACCCGCTGCACCTCGCGCTGTACATCGACGCGCTGACGTTCCTGTTCGCCGCGTACACGGTCTTCAGGTTGCGTGACATCCCACCACCGCCGGGTGGCGAGATGCGAAAGCAGCCCAACATCCTGCACCAGATCACCGAGGGGTGGGCGTTCATCGGCGGCACGCGCCTGGTGCGCGGCCTCGTGGTCGGCATGCTGGGCGCGTTCGCCGCCGGCGGCGCCGTGATCGGCATCGGCCGGGTCTTCGTCAGCCAGCTGCACGCGGGCGACGCCGCCTACGGCGTGCTGTTCGGCACCGTCTTCGTCGGCATGGCGGTCGGCATGTTCGCCGGCCCCCGCTCGCTCCGCGGCTTCAGCAGGCGGCGCATGTTCGGGTTGGCGCTGATCGGTGCCGGGGCGTTCCTCGTCGCGATCTCCCTGATCGAGAACCTCGTCCTCGTGATCGTCTTCACCGCGTTCCTCGGCGGGTTCGCCGGGATCGCGTGGGTCGTGGGCTACACGCTCGTCGGCCTCGAGGTCGACGACCGGCTGCGCGGGCGCACGTTCGCGTTCCTGCAGTCGATGGTGCGGGTGGTGCTGATCGCCGTGCTCGCCGCCGCGCCTCTGATCGCCGGCGGGATCGGCGCGCACGAGTTCACGCCGCTCGACTTCCGCCTGTACTTCAACGGAACCAACGCCGTCCTACTGCTGGCCGCGATCATGATGCTGGCCGTCGGGATCGTGTCGTACCGGCACATGGACGACCGTGCCGGCGTCCCCCTCCTCCGAGACCTGTTCGACGCGGTACGCGGCATCCTGCCCGCACCGACCCCGGCCGCCACCCGCGGTGTCTTCGTCGCGTTCGAGGGCGGCGAGGGCGCCGGCAAGTCCACGCAGCTACGCCGCCTGGCGTCCTCCCTGCGCGAGGAGGGCTACGAGGTCGTCGACACCTACGAGCCGGGCGACACGGCGGTCGGCCGCCGCCTGCGCGAGCTGCTGCTCGACCCGGCGACCGGGGAACTGGAGCCCCGTACCGAGGCGATGCTGTACGCCGCCGACCGCGCGGAACACGTGGCGAGGGTCATCTCGCCGGCGCTCGATCGCGGCGCCGTCGTCCTCACCGACCGTTACGCCGACTCCACCAGCGCGTACCAGGGCGCGGGCCGGGTGCTCGCCGAGGAGGAGGTCGAGCGGGTCTCGGCGTGGGCGACCGGCGGCCTGCTGCCCGACCTCACTGTCGTCCTCGACCTGCCGCCGGAGACGGGCCTGCAGCGCGTCACCGGCGAGCCCGACCGGCTGGAGCGCGAGTCGACGGAGTTCCACGAACGGGTGCGCCGCGGGTTCCTGGACCTGGCCTCCAGGGAACCAAGCCGCTACCTCGTGGTGGACGCCACCGCGAGCCCGGACGAGGTGGGCCGGGCGATCCGCGCACGGCTGCAACCTATGCTGGCGCCCGTCCCACGCCGAGCGGAGAGCACGACATGAGCGAGCGCCAGCGAGCGAATCATAGGCACAGCGCCTTAGCTCATGCGGCGGGCGCATGAGCGTCTTCGATGCCCTGGTCGGGCAGGAGCCGGTGGTCGCCGAGCTCTCGGCGGCCACCGCCGCGGCCGCCGACACGCTGGCCGGCGGCACGGAACGCGGCATGACGCATGCCTGGCTGTTCACCGGCCCACCCGGGTCGGGCCGGTCGACCGCCGCCCGCGCGTTCGCCGCGGCGTTGCAGTGCGAGCGGCACGGCTGCGGCAAGTGCGACGACTGCCGCACCGTGCTCGCCGGTACGCACGCCGACGTCGAGGTGCTCCGTCCCGCGGGCCTCTCGTTCTCGGTCGCCGAGGCTCGCCGCCTCGTACACCAGGCCGCCATGTCGCCGTCCGGGCGGCGCTGGCAGATCGTTCTGTTCGAGGATGCCGACCGGATGACCGAGCAGGCAGCCAACGCGTTGCTGAAAGCGATCGAGGAGCCGGCGCAACGTACGGTTTGGCTGTTGTGCACGCCGGCCGCCGACGACCTGGTCGTGACGATCAGGTCGCGCTGCCGGCTCGTCACCATGCGCACCCCGCCGACGCGAGCGATCGCGGACATGCTCGTCGAGACCGACGGCGTGGAGCCTGAGATGGCCGCATTCGCTGCCCGCGCGGCGCAGGGGCACATCGGCAGGGCACGGCGCCTCGCCACGGACGAGCGGTCCAGGCAGCGGCGGTCGGACGTGCTGCGCGTACCGCTCGCGGTCGGCGAGATCGGCGCCACCCTGCAGGCGGCCGCCGCGCTCGTCGACGCGGCGCAGGACGACGCGGCGGCGACGTCGGACGAGCTGGACGAGCCGGAGACCGCAGCGCTGCGCCGCGCACTGGGCGACGGCACCGAGGGCCGGTCCATGCCCCGCGGCACGACCGGTGCGCTGCGCGACCTGGAGAGGCAGCAGAAGTCCCGCGCGACCCGCGTGAAGCGCGACAGCCTCGACCGGGCGCTGCTCGACCTCGCCTCGTTCTACCGCGATGCGCTCATCATGCAGACCGGTGCGCAGGTCGAACTGCAGAACGAGGAGCTGCGCGACCAGATCAGCTCGTACGCCGGCACCTCCACGGCCACCACCACCCTCCGTCGCCTGGAGGCGATCATGGTGTGCCGGGAGCGCATTGACGCCAACGTCAACGCGCTGCTCGCGGTGGAATCCCTCGCCCTCTCCCTCCGCGCCGCCTGACACCGATCACAGTGCCGCGAGCAGGATGAGCACCGTCGCCGCGACGACGATGGCCGCGACGGCGACGAGCACCGCTACCTTCCTGCGCTGCTCGGCGACGCGCCGCCGGGCGCGGTCGAGCGCGTCGAGGTCGTCGCGCAGCTGCCGTTCCACCCGGTCGATGAGAGCGACCGCCGCCTTGGCCGACTCCGGCTGCGGCGCGGGGACGTCCAGCACCGCACCGTCCGCTACGAGGCCGTGCGCGATCGTGGCCCGGTGGGCGAGTTCGTCGATCCGCGTCTTGCGCTCGGCCAGCTGACGCCCGGTCCGCTCGGCGGTGGTGACCCGGCCGTCCGCACTTGCGCGTTGCCCAGCCGCGTGCTCGCCGGCGCGCCGCTGCGACGCCTCACGCACGGCGGGTGTCTCCGCGAGCGTACGCATCGCCGCGACGTAGACCTCCCACGCCTTGTTGGGCGTTCTGGTCGAGTACACGTCGAGCGCGCCGCCGTTGGGCGTCGCGGACCGCCGTGCGATTCCCGCGACGACGTCGCAGACCACTGCGCTGAACGCCGGGCCCGGGCGTGGGTCAGCGCGTACCGGGACGGTGTCCAGCTCGGGGGTGCCTACCTCGTCGCCCTCCAGGACGACCGGCCGCAGCTGGTCGAGCAGCGCGCGCGTGTCGACGTCCGAAGCGATGGTCTCGTTGTAGTGCACGAGCAGGCACAGGCCGCGCTCCTGGGCGGACCCGGCCACGCGTACCAGCTCCGCATTAGCCCGCGCGTCGACGCCGGCGGGGTAGTCGAGCAGGACGACGAGCCGGAAGGGCTCGGTGACATGCGGGTCGGCCGCGAGCCACTCGGGGAAGTCCCGGTGGCCCCACTGGGCGAGAGCGGTCGCCCGGTGCGAGGAGGTCGCCACCAGATCGGCCAGTAACGTGCCGAGCTCGTCGGTGGAATGCAGGGCCGGCGGCACGACCGCAGGCGCCTGCTCGGTCAACCGGCCCAGGACACCGAGCATTCCGGTGAGCCGAGGGTCGTACGCGTCGACGCGAAGCCGCGTCGGGTCGGCCGCGCCGACGGCCCTCAGCAGCACCCCTTGCGTGAAGCCGCGTGCGTTGTCGGCAGTGTCCGACCACAGCTGCCAGCCGCGGCAGTCGAGCAGCGGAAATACCGCAGGGACCGGACCCGCAGAGTTGACCGAAGCGGTGCCGATCCGTACGTACGCGGGCATGCCGGTGCCGACGAACTCGGTCGTCGTCCAGCCGGCGGCGCCGAAGTCCGCGGACGCCAGGCCAGGCGCGAGCTCGGCCGCCGTACGTGCCGCGCTCGCCCGCGCCGCCGCCACCTGCTCCGTCCCCGCATCCTCTGCCTGCTGCCGAGCCTCGTCGGCGGATGCTGCTGCCCGCTCGTACGCCGCGCGCTGCCACTCCTCGGCCGCGCGCAGGTCCGCCTCCGCGGCCGTGGCCGCACGCGCATGGACATCGGCGAGCACGCGGAGGATGCCTCGCACCCGCGCTTCCCACTCACGCGGCGCGGACGGCGTGACACCCGGCGGTTCCCATGCCATGCGCTCCCCGTCCCTGGCGGCAGCAGCCGCAGCGTAGCTCCGGCGTAACACTTCAACTGCGCAGCGTGACAGAATGCGGCCCCTTACCGCGTGTCGCACCGTATGCCGCCACCCGGAGGGGGTACACAGTACGGCGTGACTCTCGGTAACCGCAGTCAGGCTTGGGGCGCCCGGGGGGTGCTGCGTGCCGCGGTCCGGGGTCCATGCCGGCCTCGCCAGCTGGCGTCGGCAACGGAGGACAGAAAGGAGTCCCAACCGTGGATTTCGTGAAGCCGTTCACGGACGCATTCACCACGCTGCTGAGCTACATCCCCCAGCTCATCGGCGCCATCATCATCTTGATCGTCGGCTACTTCGTCGCCAAGATCATCGGCAGCATCGTCACCAAGGTCCTGACCAAGGTCGGGTTCGACAAGGTGATGGATCGAGCGGGGGTTTCATCGTTCCTGCAACGCACCGGTAGCGGCCTCACCGCCTCGAAGTCGCTCGGCAAGGTGGTGTTCTGGTTCGTCTTCATCATCACCTTCACGATGTTCGCTTCCGCGCTCGGCGTGCCGCAGATATCCGGCTTTCTCAACCAGATGATCGGCTACATCCCGCGGGTCTTCGCGGCGATCGCGATCCTGTTCCTGGCCGCGCTGCTCGCAAACTTCCTCGCGGCGCTGATCCGGGGCGCGACGGGCAACGAGACGATCGCCAAGGTCGGCCGGTACGCCGTGATCGTGTACGCGGTGTTCGCCGCGCTCACCGTCTTGGGTATCGCCGTCCAGTTGACCGGCAACACCTTGCTCATCGCGCTCGGCGGCATGGCACTCGCAGCCGGCATCGCGTTCGGCTGGGGCGGTCGCGACCTCGCCCACGACTGGCTGCACCGGGTGTTCGGGATGGCCGGCAACCGTACGAACGGCGGCGCGCACGAGCCGTCCACCACGGACACGACGTCGTCCGACCTGCGATAGGCACGAGGGTGAGCCCGTGTCGGCCACGTGGTCGGCACGGGCTCACACGTCTCGACGGGATACGGGTTCGTCCGTGTCCGCAGCCGGTCCGTATACTCATCTCGTCGGGTCACCCGGCATCCGCCGCCTTAGCTCAGTCGGCCAGAGCGACGCACTCGTAATGCGTAGGTCGCCGGTTCGATTCCGGCAGGCGGCTCCACCCATCACCGCAGGTCAGCGGCCCACCGAGCCATCGTCAGCCGATCCGGTGCCCGCCTCTGGGAAGTCAGATGCCCCCGACGTGCCCCCGACCTTCCGCGCCACGTCCCACAGGTTGGCGTCGACCAGGTGCCCGTAGAGGTCCATCGTCATCGTCGCGGTGGCATGCCCCAGCACCCGTTGCACCACCTTCGGGTCCGCCCCGTTCCCGAGCCAGATAGACGCCGCCGTGTGCCGAAGGTCATGAACACGCAGCGCTGGTAAGCCGATCGTGGCGACAGCCTTGGACCAGGCGACCGAGCGCTTCCAGTTCGACTCTCGCAGCGGACCACCGCCAGGCGAGGCAAACAGCCAAGCCCCCGCTCCCTTGCCAGCACACCACCGATCGACGACAGGCAGCAGCTCCGCGACCAAGGGGACGGTACGAGCCCGCGAGGTCTTCAGGGTGTCGATGTACAGCTGACCACCACCGCCACTCGCCAAGACGGCACGCTGGACCCGGAGCCCGCGACCAGGGACGGAGATCAAGTCCCCGACATGCAAGCCCGCCAGCTCTCCCCAGCGCAGCCCCGTGTACGCGAGGACGAGGACCACATCGCCATATGACCCCTGGCAGGCGGCCGTCAGCGCATGGACTTCCTCATCGGTCAGAGCCCGACCTTCCCGACGAGCCTGCCGGCGCGGAGCTTTCACCGCCGATGCGACGTTGTGAGTGACCCGTCCGTCCGCAACAGCATGGTCGAGGATCGATCGCAGCGTTGCCAGAGCGCGAGTCGCCGTCGCAGGAGCCTTGCCCGAGGCGACCATCCCACCGACCCAGGTCGAGACTTCCGCCGGCGTGATCGACGCGACCGGCCAGTTGCCGAAACGCGGTTTGATGTGGTTACGCCACGCCGCCTGATCGCTCTCCCACGTTCGCCGCTTGACCGAACTCCGCGAGGCGAGTGGCGTCCGGCAGAGTGGTGTATCGGTTCGCG
>JBOHBN010000421.1:0-9644 GCA_050698355.1 Streptosporangiales bacterium
CTTGGAGGCCACCCGATGACTCACCTAGCAGCTCGGCCGGCTACCGGTTTCGTCACCCAGCCGTGGCTTCGCGTCTCCACCGTCGAGCGCGACCGGGTGGTCGGGGTGTTGCAGGAAGCGTACGCACAGGGCCGCATCGATCACGCCGAGTTCGACGCGCGGGTGGGTGACGCGCTCGCCGCCCGGACGTACGCGGAACTCGACGCTCCGCTCCGCGGCCTCATCGCACCGGCGACACCACTGCTGCCGCAGCCTGCGCCGGTCGCGCCGCCGAGCACCGCGGGGGAGCGGGTGTGCGCGCTGCTGATGCACTGGTCGGCGTACCTGGCCTTCTTCCTCATCCCGGCGATCGTCGCGGGTGCCGAGGGGCGCAGGCCCACCTACCTGCGGCAGCAGGCCGTCGAGGCGGTGAACTTCAACCTCACCTTCCTGCTGGCCAACATGGTGCTCGGGGTTACCGCTTTCATGGCGTTTCCGATCCTGTTCTTCCCGGTGATCTGGATCGCCTGGTTCGTGCTCGTGATGGTGGGCGGGGTCTCGGCCGCTTCCGGGAACCCGTTCCGCTACCCGCTGACGATCCGGTTCGTGCGCTCCTGACGCCTTCTGCCCGCACCACTCCTCGCCGAGCAGCGTGACTGGCGCATCGGCGTGTCAACCATGCGGCCTGACTGCACGGCGCGGGCGGTGTCGTCTGTTGGCTCGAGCGGACGGTGCGGTCGCGGCTCCGGCCGTTCGTCACTTGGTACCGGTGCCGATGTTGACCTCGGCGTGGAGTACCGCCCCGGGCTGGCCGCCGGACCGTTCGCGAAGGGTCCCGTCCAGCACGCCGAGCACGTCGCGTCGCTGTGCCTCGCTCAGCGTAGCGACCAGCTGAGCCACCATCGGGTGGCCGGAGGTGACCTCGTTCCACAGGTGCGCGGCGGACTCGGCGGGCATGTCCCAGGTGGTCGTGTCCACGGTCGCGTCGGCCAGGCCGGCCGCGGTGAGCTTGCGGCGGAACGCGTCCGGGTCGGCCAGCTGGAATGGCGGGGGCGGCGGGTCCATCGGCAAGCCACCGGTGAAGTCGGGCAGGGCTGCCTTGACGGCCGCGAGGAAGAACCCGACGAACTCCGCCTTGGCCAACGGGCCGAATGCGACGACCAGCACCGTCCCGCCGCGCTTGGTTACGCGCACCATCTCGGCTACCCCGGCAGCCACGTTCGGCGACATCGTGACACCGTTCTGCGACGCGGCGACGTCGAAAACGTCGTCGGGGAAGTCGAGCGCGTGGCAGTCCATGACGCGGCCCTCGATATTGGCCAGCCCTTCCGTTCGGGCGCGGGCAGTGAGCCGCTCGATCATGGTCGGCGCGATATCGGCCGCCACCACCTGAGCGCCCCGGCGCGCGGCCGGGATGCTCAGCGCGCCGCTGCCTGCGGCCACGTCCAGGAACCGGGTTCCGGGCCCGATGTCCAACCCGCCGAGTGCCTCCTCGCCGTACCGGATGGTCTGCGGGGTCATGAACTCGTCGAACCCTGGCGCGATCGACTCCCACGCGTTTCGGGTCTGCTCAAGGGTGGGTGTCTGGACGGTCATGGTCGTGCCTTTCTGCCTTGTGGGTGATGGCTGGTCAGTTCCAGCCAGAGGTTCGGTTACCCGAAGTTCATGGGTTGAAAGTAGAGACGGGCGGCCAGGCGCCGCATCGGGCGGAATCACCAGATTCCCGCGGAGGATGGGTAATCCTGTGTAGGCGGTTACACCAGCTCGTACTTGTAGGCGTACGCGGTGGCGGCCGCCCGTGATGACAGGCCGAGCTTGGTGAACATGTTGGCCACGTGCCGGGCCACGGTCTTCTCGCTGATCACCAGCGTGTCGGCGACCTCCCGGTTGGTCGCGCCAGTGGCCACCAGTAGCAGCACCTCCATCTCGCGCGGAGTCAGCCCGCCGACGGACCGGACCTGTCCCCTGCCGAGGAGTTCGCGCACCTGCGCCAGCGCAGGTGCCGCGCCGAGCTGTTCGAAGACCCTACGGGCGGCATCCAGCTCCATCTCGGCGGTGTCGCGGTCGTTCAGTTCCCGGCACGCCTGTGCCATCCGTAGCCGCACCCGCGCTGCCTCGTACGGGGCGTCGAGCTCCTGCCACGCCCTCCAGGCCCGCCGCAGCCCGACACAGGCGGCCGTAGCGTCGCCACTGGCGAGCAACACCGAGCCGCGCGCGTACCCGGCCATCGCCCGCAGGTAAGGCGAGTCGAAGGCCGCGGTGATCTGCTCGAGCTCATCGGTCGCGGTCCGACCCCCCTCCGCGTCGCCGGCAGCGAGCGCGATCTCGACGTGCGCGGCCAGTACCCGGGACCGTTCCACGTGGCCCTCTGCCTCCTCGACCACCCGGCGTATCGCCGCTATCGCGTCATCGCCCCGGCCCTGCGCCAGCCGCAGCAGCGCCAGCCCAGGCTGCGCCGGGTGACCACAGTCACTGGCCCGGCGGTAGGTGCCCTCGGCCCGGGCGAAGTCACCGCGCAACCGGAGCAGCTCGGCCTGTTGGTACAGCGCCATCCCCAGCACCGGGTCGCCGGGCGGGTCGGACAGGTGCTCGCAGGCCCGCCGCACCTCCGCCATCGCGTCCGTCCACTCGCCGCGCAGCTGCATGATCTCCGCGCGGTGCACCAGGCACTGCCCGCGGTACGGCTTGAGGTCCCGCTGGGTAGCGCACCAGCGGCTCAATGCCGCGGTCCACTCCTGCGCCCGGCGCATGTCGAAGATCTTCTGGCAGGCGATGATCACCGCGCAGTAGATGATCCCGGCCGGGATCGGCGACACCTCCCCGGCGGTCACCGCGAGCATCGTCTCGTCCAGCATCCCGACACCGCGCGTGGCCTCGCCGCGGGCGATCAGCGCCTGGCCACGCCCCAGCCGGGCGAGCGCCGTCAGGTCCGGATCGCCGAACCGGTCGGCGATCGATGCGACCTCGTCGAACGCGGCGCAGGCGGCCACGGGATCGCCGCCTTCAAGCGCCCCCAGCGCCGCCGGAATCCGCAGGTAGCCCTGCTCGACACAGTCCAACCCCGCATCCTCGAGCACACCCTGGGCCCGTGCCAGCCACCCGCCTCCGCGCGCATGCTCGCCGCTCAGCACGAGGGTCAGGCCGAGCCAAAACGCACACCGCACTCCACGGGCGGCTTCGCCGCGCTCGACGAACGCGCGATGGGCCCGCTCCCAGGCCCCAGCCGCGTCACCCCTACCGGTCAGGTACGCCGCCGTCCCCAGCAGGTCGAGGCCCTCGGCGTCCAGTAGGTCCCGCTCATCGGCGACAGACAGCTGGTTGCACGCATCACCCCACGCTCGTCGCTGATACGCCTCGCGGCCCCGTGCAAGTGGGTCATCGGTCATCGTCTCATTGTGAACGAGTCACAGCGCGACTCGAGGCCGAAATCAAAGTACCGGGTACCAGCGGTAACGCCGCGGCCGCCGACCGGCCACGCCGTCGTATATCGCTACCTCCGTGAATGGGCCCGCGCCCGAACTGCACGGCGAGGTGGGTGGCGGCGGCTGGGCGAAGGTCGTCGCCCTATCGTGTGGCGCCTTCAGGCGCGGGGGCCAGGTCGAGTAGCAGCCCGTGCTGCATCGCGTACAGTGCCGCGCCGGCCCGCGTAGAGCGGCCGATCTTGGTGTAGATGTGTTCGACGTGGTTGCGGACCGTCTTCTCCGCGATCTGCAGCGTCCCGGCGACCTGCCGGTTTGTGTGCCCTCGAGCGACCAGCACCAGCACCTCCAGCTCGCGTGGTGTGAGCCCGGCCGGATGAGCTGGGCGGGAGCGCACGGGCTGACCGGCGGCGTGCAGCACCGCCTCGACAGCGAAAGTGTCCAGCCGTCCGGCGCGGGCCTCGTGGCGTAGCTCGCGGGCGGCGTCGTCCGGGGGCATGGCCGGACGGTGCGGTCGCGGCTGCGTCATCGCCTGGTAGGTATCGGCGGCCGCGAGCAGGCGGGCCGTCACCGGAAGCGCGGTCGCGGGCAGTCCGCGAGGATAGCCTGAGCCGTCCAGCCGCTCGTGATGCAGGGCGGCGAGCGCACCCACAGGCGCGAGTGGTCCGACGCGGGCGAAGATCCGTTCCACGAGGTAGGGATGGAGCCGGACGCGTTCGGCCTCGGCGTGGGTGAGCGATCCGGGCTTGTCCAGGATGTTGTTGGGGATGCCCTGGCGGCCGACGTCGTGGATCAGCCCAGCGCGGTGTAGCAGCGTGATGTCGGGGCCCGGCAGGCCGAGGCCGCGACCGGCGGCAGCGGCCAGCGTTGCCACGCCGCGGGAGTGGCCGAGGGTGTACGGGGACTTCACGTCGGTGTAGTCGGCGAGCGCCTCGAGCACCGGGTCCAGCTCGTCGTCGGTGAGCCAGCGGCCCAGACCCGGCTCGGATCCGATGACCGCGTCCCAGCTGGTGGCCTGGTCCAGGCCGTCGAGCACGTCGCGACCGTGCGTGGCGAACGCGTCCGCCAGGTATGGCCAGAAATGGGTGCCCCGCCGGCGCCGGGCCACCGCCAGCGCGGCTTCCGGCCCGCCGGAGCGATTGTGGACCTCCAGGATGCTGGCCATCATCACGATCCGGGCCACCATGGTCAGCTGGTCACCGGGCAGCCCGGCCGGCACGCCGTTGCCGTCCCACCGCTCGTACACCTGCTGCAGCGGGTCGCGCACCTCCGCACCGAGACCCAGGCGCTCCGCGAAGTAGCCCGTGGTCTCGCAATGCGCACGGATCGACCGCTCCAGCCCCCGCCGGCCCTCCAGCAGGCACGAACTCGCCAGGCGGGCGCGGCGGAAGACCGACCCGCCTGCCCCTGCCCGGCGCACGATGAACGCCGCGAGCGGCAACCCGGCGAGGTCGACCTCGTGGGCGTCGGACCGGTAGGCGATGTCATCACCAAAGACCGATGCGACTTCGTAAGAGTCCGCGACGCATCCCACCCAGGCGAGCAGGCTCACGTAGTAGACGGCGGCGTTTTCGCCGTCGTCGAGGCCGACGAGCTGTCCCAGCCGTTGCCCGATCAGGCACGAGCGCAATACGTGCTCCGTTGGCTGGCCCAGGCCAAGGTCGGTCGCAAGCGACAGCGCCGCAAGTAGCTCAGCGAGGCTGCAGCTGCGTCCGTCCGCTGCCATACAAGCAGCGTACGTGGCGCCGCACCACGCTGCCATGGCTCGCGCGATGACAGCCAGCGGCCGCCGACGTTTCGGACACCCGGGACGCCACCTCGAAAGATGAGGCAGATGCCTCATGCCGGCGCCTGTTCGTACAGCCATCCTCGGGAAACAAGGGATCGAGGAGGCAGCGATGAGCACCAAGGCAGTGATCAATCTGACCACCGGGCTGGAGGACCCCGAGAGGGTGGCCGTCGCCTTTCTGGTGGCGGTCGGCGCAGCCGAGCAGCAGCACCCGACGTTGATGTTCCTCACCAAGGAGGCGGTCCGGCTGGCCGTTCAGGGCGTTGCCGTGGGTACCGCGTGCGACGGCTGTCCACCGCTGGAGGAGTTGGTGAAGCGGTACCAAGCGGCTGGGGGGTCGTACCTGGTGTGCCCGATCTGCTTCAACACCAAGCGGCTCGATGCGGGTGGGCTGATCGCGGGTGCCTCCATCGCAGGCACCGTGCCGCTGTGGGAATGGATCGGCGACGAGCCCGCGACCAGCTTCAGCTACTGATGAGAGGAGACGTGATGCGGACGACGGCGGGTGAACAGTTCGCGCGGGCCCTGGCGTCCGGCGGGACGGCCGAGCGTATGTGGTCGAGCAACAGGCGTACTACGAATCGGACGGTGAGCGGATCAACTGGATCCGGATTCTGTGCGCCGGCTACCAACCCGACGGGAGGGCTCCCGCCGTCAAGGATCCGCTTCACGGGCGTCCGGCGAGGACCGCCAGACCGGTTAAGGCCCACCGACGACGGACCTACGAGAAGAGCTGACATGACCGACATCGACCAGGCCAAGGTCGGCGAGTTCGTCGAGAAGGCGCTCGGCGCCATGATCGGCGGCTGCACGGTGCTCATGACACATCTCGGGGATCGGCTTGGCCTGTACCAGGACTTGGCCTCGCGCCCTGTACGTGCGCTGGCTGCACCGCTGGGCGGTCGTCGCCGGCTGGGTCGCGGGCATGGGGTGGGGGACGTACATGCTCATCCAGGAGGGTTTCGCGAGCAGCGTGCACGTGCTGCCGTTCCTCCCGCAGGCGACCGGCGCGATCTACATCGCGTTCTCGGCGTTCATCGCCAACCTGGTCGTCTGCTTCATCGGTACGGGCATCGCGCGGCTGCTCGGCGCGCGACCGCAGCCGCTCCTGCTGCCGCGACAGGAGTACTTGGAGCCCAAGCGGTGATCCGCTAAGGCGACGCGCCCGCTCGCTCCTCGGTGTCGGTGCGCAGCAGGTAGCCGAGAGTGTTGAGACTGTCGGCGATCCGGTCGGTCGACTCCACGAGCGCGGCGTCGGTTTGCGCGGTCTCGGCGGGATCGTCCTGGAGCTCCGCCGCCACGGCCTCCGCGGCCGCGCGCAGGTCCGGCATGTCACGCGGGGTCGTCGCCGCGCGTACGGCCGCCGACATCGCGTCGAGCGCGTCGCCCGCGGCCGCGGCGAACGCGTCGAGCGCCGGTGCGCTGGGGATGTTCGGGGCGTCCTGCCGAGCCGCCTCCCAGCGCATGGCCGCGTGGACGAACTCGTTGGAGTTGGCGAGGACGCCGTCGGCCAGCTCGAGCAGGCGGCTGTCGCGTACGGGACCGAGGTCGCCGCGAAATCGGTCGAGCGAGGCCTCGGCGTTGGTCCTGGCCACCCGCGCGGCCGAGCGCGCCGACTCACGTCGTGGCACCTCGATCTCCGGGTCGGCGACGAACCGCAGGTAGTCGGCGTACGCGTCCAGTAGCGCGCCGAGCTGCAGGCGGATCCGGGAGCGTTCCCACGTCGGCCAGAGCAGGTAGACGCCCATCGCGATGAGGCCGCCCGCGAGGGTATACACCCCGCGCTGCCCCACGCTCTGCGAGGGGTCGACGCCCGCGACCGCGAGCAGCACGATGACGAGCGCGGTGAGGAAGATGACCGAGAACCCGTAGTTCGCCGGGTTCAGCGAGCGCAGGCAGAAGAAGGCGAGCGCGGCGAGGATGATGAGCGACCAGTGCGAGCCGGGCAGTACGGCGAGCAGCCCCGTGGTGAGGGCCAGGCCGAGCAACGTGCCGCCGATGCGGAACAAGCCCCGGCTCAGCGTCGTCGCGAAGTCCGGTTGCAGGACGATCAGGGCCGTGAGCGGCAGCCAGTAGCCGTGCGACCAGCCCACCGCGCGGACGACCCCGTCACACGCCGCGAGGCAGATCGCGAGCCGGGACGCGTGCCGGAACGCCGCGGACTTGGGCGTGATGTTGGCCCACAGGTCACTGACGGGGGTCTCGAACCGCAGGCTGTGCGGGAGCGTGGTGCCCGGCGTCCGCTCCGTCGGTTGGCCGGAGGCGTACCGCCACGTCGAGGCGGTGCCCACGGCCGCGCGCAGCTGGCCGCCGAGCGCGATCGCACGCGCGCTCGCCGCACGTAGCGTGATGCGCTGGTGGAACGCACCCGTACCGGACTGGTCGGCCAGCGAGCGGAGCGACTCCGCCGCGCGGTTGTACCGTCGCGCCGCAAGCGTGATGCGCGCCGGGGGACCGGCGCCTTCCAGCGCTCCGGCGACACCGCGCAGAACCGTCGCGGCGGCGTCGAGGACGTCGACGACCCGGCTGTGGGCGGCGTTCGCGCCGAGCGCCTCCAGCCGCTCGGCGTGCGCGTACAGCGACACCAGCTCGATCCTGATCCGTTCCGCCTCGTCGAGCAGCACGCGAAACGCGTCCATGACGGCGCTCCGGTCCCGACCGACGCCGCGGATGGTGCGCTGTACGGAGTTGATGGTGCTGGTCAGCGGTGGGCCCTTGGCCGTGCCGGGAGCGCTGCTCGCGGCGTCGGCGAGCTCGCGGTACGCGCCCGCCAGCGCCATGCGCTCGGGCCGGCGGCCGCGGAGCAGCCAGCCGGACACGGCCAGCAGGGCCTGGAGCAGCCCGCCGGCCAGGATCTCCACGCCGACGGCGAGCGCGGCGCCGGGTCCCGCACCCGCGAGGAACTGCGCCCGGCCGGCGAGCACAAGGAGGATGACGGTGCCGGTGATCCCGACCTGCTTCGCGCTGGGGCCGAGCGCGACGAGCAGCCCGGCGCCGAACGCCCAGAACAGCGTGACGACCACCGCCGCGACGTTGATACCGCCGACGAGGATGCCGAGCGCCCCGGCAACCGCGGCGACGGACGCGCTGACCCCGAGGCGGATCAGCCGCAGCCGGTACGGCCCGGGGCGGTCGGTGAACGCGACGTGCTGCGCGCCGATCGCGACGGTCAAGCCGCCGAGCAGGTGGCCGGTCAGCGCGCCGACGACGAGCGGCAGTAGGACGCCGACCGTACCTCGCGCCGCGGCGTTCAACGCCAGCTGCGACCGGTCGACGTGAAAGGCGTCTCGCAGCGCCCCGGCCATGGCGGCGAGCCTACCGCCGCACAGTGATCATGAAAGATGTTCCGTGCTGTAACACGGAACATCTTTCATGATCACTGGAGCAGCTAGGGGTGGAGAGCGAAGTCGCGCCAGGTCTTGCCGCCGTCCGGTTCGGTGTCCACCCACAGCGCCGTGACGCAGTGCGGGCAGACGTACTGGGTCACGGCGAGCGACTCGTGTACGTGCACCAGCGCGCCGAGATCCTCCGGCCCCAGCCGCACCCGCCCGGCTATGGCCTCCCAGCCGTCGGCGAGGTCGCCGAGCGGGCCACCGCAGTGCCGGCAGGACGCGATCACCGTGCCGTCCGCGGCGCGCGTCGTACGCAGGGACGCGCCCCACGAACCCGTCGCGCCGTCCCCGTCCGCCACGTCGGCGTCCGCCGACTGCGGCGCACGCGGCGGCAGCATCGCCGCGCGCCGCCGCTCGCGGATCGCCGCACGCCGCCGCTCGGTGTCCGCGTCGTCGACAGAACCGTCCACGACCACGACGCCGTAGAGCCGCTGCGCCGCGTCGACGCTGACCGCACGGTCACGCACGTCGCGCGCGACCCGCCCCGGCTCCCGCAGCAGCGGGTCGCCGTACCCGCCGCCGTTCTGCACCGTGCAGCCGAACACCTCGCCGTACGCGATCCGCGCCGCGGGCGTGACGCCGGGAAGCACCTCGTGCCTGCCGTCGAGCTGGTCCAGCGTCGAGAGCTCCCGGCCGGCGCCGAGCCAGCCGAGCGTGTCGGAGCCACTCACCCGCTCGAACCGGGCGCACGAGCCGGGCAGCCCGCCGAAGATCCCCGTACGGTTGGGCAGCGTCACCCCGTGCGTGCCGAGCACGCCGGTGACCTCGGCGGTGTCGATCGGGGTCAGCGCGAACTCGATGCCGTTGCCGCCGCGGTACGTGCCGGCGCCGCCCGCGTCCGGCACCTCTCGCCGCCACAGGTAGAGCAACGGCTGGCGCATCTCCTGCTGCTCGACGTCGGGCGCGCCGCCGCCGAGTATCACCATCGCGCCGCCGGAGTCGACACCGTCGCGGAACGAGAACGCCGGCCCGCCCCAGCACATCGAGTCCATGTACATCGCCGCGAACGGCGACCCGTACTGGTCGACGCCGCCGAACTGGGAGAGCTGCCACGACCCGTCGCCC
>JBOHBN010000422.1:0-2503 GCA_050698355.1 Streptosporangiales bacterium
ACGCGTGCATGGACCATGAGGGCCCCGCTGACCTGCGCAAACGTGCCCCGGCAGGATTCGAACCTGCGGCACACGGTTTAGGAACGGCGTGAGCTTACATAATCCGTGAGGCGTCTGACCTGCGCTCTCTTCTCGCGTTTGCCTCGTCCGCGGGTCCGGACCCTGGACGGCTACATCGCCGCTCCCGGCGACGATCTCGGCTGGAGCGGGCCGAGCGACGAGCTGTTCCAGTGGTGGCTCGACCAGGAGCAGGCGAGCGGCCTGTCGCTGTACGGGCGCAAGCTGTGGGAGACCATGAGCGCCTACTGGCCGACCGGCGACCAGCAGCCCAACGCCACCCCGGCGCAGATCGAGTTCGCGCGGAACTGGCGGGACACGCCGAAGGTGGTGTTCTCCTCGACGATCGCCAAGGTCGACTGGAACACCCGCCCGGTCACCGGCGACGCGGTCGCCGAGATCACCCGGCTCAAGGCCGAGGACGGCGAGCCGATGAGGGTCGGTGGCGCAACGCTCGCCGGGGCGGCCATGCGGGCAGGGCTGATCGACGAGTACGCGATCGTCACCCATCCGGTCCTGGTGGGCGGCGGCACACCGTTCTTCACCGCGCTGGACAGCTGGGTGAACCTGAACCTGGTGGAGACGCGGACGTTTCCCGGCGGCGTGGTCCTGACCAGGTACGAGACGAGGCGCTGAGCGCGATTCCTCCGCGCGGTCAGGGAAGTGACGAGGGTAGTGATGGCCCCACGGGTTGATCAGGGTATGGTTCCAGGAGGTTTTGGACCCACCATGATCGTCGGAGGATGATGGTGGTGTGGTGCTTGTCTGAGGGCGTGGCAGCTTGTCCCGGAGCAAGGTCGAGCTGTTCGCTGCGACAAGGCAGGGCTCGCCATTCCTCCCCCTCACCCGATAGATGCCGAGACCAGCCGAGACGGCGGCGGGGTCCAGGGATCAGCGGCAAGATGTTTTCGCTCCGGGAGTCCTTGCGCGAGTGGAGCGGTCCGGTGGACGGGTGAGGTGGCGGCCGAAAAGATCTTGTTGCCCCTGGACGCCGGTGGTGGCTCGGCGCACACTCCCTGGCATCGGGTGAGGGGGGTTCACCGGTACAGGCCGTGGTGCCGTGTGGTCTGGCCTGCGACTGGCGCTCGTGGCCGGCTGGTGAGGGTGGTCGCCGTGGCTCTCAGGATCGGGTAGCTAGCGAGTGGCCGCGTCGTCCGAGGACGGCCCCCCAGCGCCGCCCGCAATGGCGGCCGGGCCGCGCCGCGCTAGTGTCGCGTGTCGTTAATTAGTTTACGGTGTGTGATGCGGGACCATGGAGTATGTCTATTGCTGCTGCTTTGGTTCTTCGTCTCGGGGACCGGCCAGAGCTGGAGAGGCTGCTGCGGTCGACGTCGGTGCGGGCAGGGGTGGCGCTGCGGGCGCGGATCGTGCTGTTGGCCGCCGAGGGGCATCCGAACGCGGAGGTCGCACGGATGACCGGCACGTCGCGGCCGACGGTGTTGGCCTGGCGGAACCGGTACGCCGCCGGTGGGATCGCAGCGTTGGACGACGCGCCGCGGCCGGGTCGGCCACGGCGCGTCGACGAGATCACCGTGGTGGTGACCACCCTCGCGGACGAGGGATGCCCGCCGGAGCACCTGGGGGTGACGCACTGGTCTGCCCGGCTGCTCGCAGATCACCTGGGGGTCTCGTTCGCGACCGTCGCCCGGGTCTGGCGGAAGTGGAACATCCAGCCGCATCGCACCGAGACCTTCAAGTTCTCCACCGACCCCGACCTGGACGCCAAGGTCAGAGACGTCGTCGGGCTGTACCTTGACCCACCCGAGCATGGCGTGGTGCTCTGTGTCGACGAGAAGTCCCAGGTCCAGGCCCTCGACAGGACCGCGCCGATCCTGCCGATCCGCCCAGGACTGCCCGAACGCGCCACCCACGACTACATCCGGCACGGCACCACCACCCTGTTCGCCGCCCTCGAGGTCGCCACCGGACAGGTCACCAAGGCCTGCATGCCTCGCCACCGGCACCAAGAGTTCCTGCGGTTCCTCAAGCAGGTCGCCAAGACCTACCCGCGCCGACAGCTGCACCTCGTGCTGGACAACTACGGCACGCACAAGCACCCCGCGGTCAAGGCCTGGCTCGCCAAGAACCCCCGCATCCAGCTGCACTTCACCCCGACCAGTGGATCCTGGCTGAACATGGTCGAGACCTTCTTCGGCATCATCACCCGCCAAGCCATCCGCCGCGGCACCTACGCCTCCGTCGACGACCTCATCGACGCCATCCACGCGTTCATCGACGGCTGGAACACCCGATGCGAACCGTTCTGCTGGACCAAAGACGCCGACACCATCCTCACCAAAGCACACCGTAAACCAACTTCAAACACGAGACACTAGCCGCCTTTGGCATTGGGGCGGCGTGTTCGCCGACGAAGGCGAGGAGGTCCCCAACTGGGATGACCATGGCGGTGTCGCTCTCGGCGGCTTCGTGGCCGAGGCGCTTCGAG
>JBOHBN010000423.1:0-1579 GCA_050698355.1 Streptosporangiales bacterium
CTGACAACCTGCCGGTAGGCTCGCAAGGGTCACAAGGGAAGGGAGCTGGCGCGCATGGCGCTCGACGAGAAGCTGGAGCCTGTCTACGCCGAGGTACTGAGCCGTAACCCCGGGGAGGTGGAGTTCCACCAGGCCGTCCAGGAGGTCTTCCACTCGCTGGGGCCGGTGCTCGCGAAGCACCCGCAGTACGCCGAGGCGGCGGTGCTGGAACGCATCTGCGAGCCCGAACGGCAGATCGTCTTCCGGGTGCCGTGGATCGACGACGCCAACCAGGTACGCATCAACCGCGGCTTCCGCGTCGAGTTCAACTCCGCGATCGGTCCGTACAAGGGCGGGCTGCGGTTCCACCCGTCGGTCTACCTCGGCACGGTGAAGTTTCTCGGTTTCGAGCAGATCTTCAAGAACGCCCTCACGGGGCTGCCTATCGGTGGCGCCAAGGGCGGCTCCGACTTCGACCCGCGCGGCAAGTCCGACCTGGAGGTCATGCGGTTCTGCCAGTCGTTCATGACCGAGCTGTACCGGCACCTGGGCGAGTACACCGACGTACCGGCCGGCGACGTCGGCGTGGGCGCGCGCGAGATCGGCTACCTGTTCGGCCAGTACAAGCGGATCACCAACAAGTACGAGTCCGGGGTGATCACCGGCAAGGGTACGGCGTGGGGCGGCTCGCTCGTGCGCACCGAGGCGACCGGCTTCGGCACCGTGTTGTTCGTCCAGGAGATGCTCAAGGCCGTGGGCCGCGAGCTGGACGGCACCACGACCGTGGTGTCCGGCTCGGGCAACGTCGCCATCTACTCGATCGCCAAGGCACAGCAGCTCGGCAGCCGCGTCATCGCCTGCTCGGACTCCGACGGTTACGTAGTCGACGAGGAGGGCATCGACGTCGATCTGCTCCGCCAGATCAAGGAGGTCGAGCGCGGCCGGGTCAAGGACTACGCCCGCATGCGGGGCTCGTCGGCACGGCACATCGCGGACGGCCGCGTCTGGGACGTTCCCTGTGAGGTCGCCCTGCCCAGCGCGACGCAGAACGAGCTGACCGCCGCCGACGCGCGCACGCTCATCAAGAACGGACTGGTCGCGGTCGGGGAGGGCGCGAACATGCCCACGACCCCGGAGGCGGCGGCCGCGTTCAAGGAGGCCGACGTCCTGTTCGGGCCCGGCAAGGCGGCGAACGCGGGCGGCGTCGCCACCTCGGCGCTGGAGATGCAGCAGAACGCCAGCAGGGACTCCTGGACGTTCGACTACACCGAGCAGCGGCTCACCGAGATCATGGCCGAGATCCACCGGCGGTGCGCGGAGACCGCCTGCGAGTACGGCAACCCCGGAGACTACGTCCTCGGCGCGAACATTGCCGGCTTCGTGCAGGTCGCGGACGCGATGCTTGCGCTCGGGGTGGTCTAACCGGGCTAACCGCCCACCCGCATAGCTCAAACCGCCCACCCGCATAGCTCAAGCGAAGCGCTTGTCGAGCCAGTTGAACAGGCGGAAGCCGCCGATGCCCATCGGCGCGGCCACGCTGTCCTGTGGCCCAGTAACGTAGCCGTCCAGGGACACCGTCATGTAGAGCCGGATGACCGCC
>JBOHBN010000424.1:0-3103 GCA_050698355.1 Streptosporangiales bacterium
TCACGTCGAGCGAGCAGGGCGATGACCTGGCGGCGCCTCGGGTGCATCGGCGATCCATCCACGATCACCGACACAAGGATGGTGCACCAGTGAGCGCGGGGCGCTGATCGGCGTGGACAGCGTGATCGGCACGATCGCCCGCCACATCCTCGGGCTGAACGGCTGGCCGGCACTCGCGGTGGTTTTCGCGCTGCCGATGCTGGAGTCGGCGGCGTTCATCGGCTTCGTCTTCCCGGGCGAGATCGCGGTGATCCTCGGCGGCGTCCTCGCGTACGAGGGCCGCATCTCGCTGTCGGCCGCGCTCGCCGCCGCCATCGCCGGCGCGATCCTCGGCGACACGATCGGGTACGCGGCCGGTCGGCGTTTCGGGCGGCGGCTCATCTACGGCTCGGTGGGTCGCCTGGTCAACCGGCGGCACATCGAGCGCGGCGAGCGTTACCTCGCGTTACGAGGTGGCAAGGCGGTGTTCCTCGGCCGGTTCACCGCCGCCCTGCGCGTGATGGTCCCCGGCCTGGCGGGCATGGCCCGCATGCGGTACCGGACGTTCGTGACCTACAACGTGGCCGGCGGCGCCGCCTGGGCCGTCGTGTACGTCCTGGTCGGCTACCTGGCCGGTGCCAGCTGGCGCAGGGTCGAGCACGTGGCGAGTCGCGCCGGGCTCGCCGCCGTCCTCGTCGTCGTGCTCGCCATCGCCGTCGTGTGGCTGGTGCGCAAGGCGCGCCGTGACCGGCTGCGAGTGTTCGCCAACCGGCTGGGCCGCACCCGTCCGGTGCTGTGGGCGTACGGCCGCTTCCCCCGCCAGGTGCGGTGGGTGGTGCGCCGCCTCGACCCGACCGTCGCGAACGGGCTAGCGCTCACCCTGGCGCTCGCGGTGGCGTGCGCGGGGACGCTGGCGTTCGCCGGGCTCACCCAGGACGTGCTCGCGCACGAGGAGATCGTCGAGGTCGACCCGCAGGTACTGGCGTTCACCCTTGCGCACCGCACCGGCTGGCTCACAGCCGTGATGCAGGCGGTGACCTGGTTCGGTTCCAGCGCCGTGCTCGTCCCCGTGCTGGTCGCGGCGAGCCTCATCCTGGTGTGGTGGCGCCGAGACCTGCGCGTACCGGTCGAGCTGTGGGTGACGTACGGGGGCGCGGTGGTGCTGTACACGGCCGGCAAGTCCCTGGTCGACCGGGCGCGCCCCCCGGCATCGGACGCGCTCGTGCACGCTTCCAATGCGGCGTTCCCGTCCGGCCACGCCACCCAGGCCATCGCCGCCTGGGGGATCCTCGCCCTGGTCCTCATCGCGGGTCACGCCCGGGTGTGGCGCGTCGTCGTACCGGTCTGCGCGCTTTGCATCGTCGTCCTCGTCGGCGTGTCACGCATCTACCTGGGCGTGCACTGGCTCACCGACGTTCTCGGCGGCTACACACTCGGTGGTGCGTGGCTCGCGCTCGTGCTGGCCTACCACCTGCACAGCGCGGCACGGTCACCAGGTTCCGCGGAGCCACCGGCAACGTTGCCCGCTACACCTTCCGGCCCGGGCCGGTCACGCCGGGCGAGCCCTGGCCAGCCCCGACGGTGACCGCGCGCGGTTGCGGGAAACCCGCATCCGGGAGGCTGGACTTCGCACTCCACGCGAACCCGATGACGCGCGTGTTCTGGGATGTGGCCGCTGCACCAACGTTTCGGGCCGACGGCCCTGCGCCTCGGGTCCCGGGAGGGTGAAGTCACTCCGGTGTCAACGCTGCAGCCGACTCCCGCATGCGCGTCGACGCCTTGGTAAGCAGAGGTTCGCCATGCCCGAAGCAGGCAACGTCGACGTCGAGTTGGGCCAGACGACGAAACGAGGCTGCCGCCACGGCCCGGTCGAGGTTGAACACTCCGAGAATGATCTGGCCGTGGTGCTCGGCGGCGATGTCACCGGTCAACAGCATGCGATGGGCGGGCAGATGCAGCGCGATGCTGCCGTGGGTGTGTCCCGGGGTGTGGATGACGTGGGCGCCACCTGCGAAGTCGAGGACATCACCGTCGCCCACCTGCTGGTCGATGCGGACCGGCGGGGCTGGCGGCAGCCCGGCGGCCACCTCAGCGTGCAGCTCGCGTTCCCACTCGGTGAAGTTCGGCGGTGGACCCGCCTGCTCACCGCGGATCACGGGCGCATCCAGCGCGTGCGCCATCATCGGCGCGTCCGTCCAGGAGGCCACCTCGGCAGCCGCGCCGGCGTGGTCTTCGTGGAAGTGGGTGAGCACGACACGGTCGAGGTCGGTGGTAGCGAGACCGAGCTCGTCCAGCGCGTCCGCGATCTGCGGACCGGACCCCACTGGGCCGGTATCTATAAGGGTGGCGCTATCGCCCTCTCGCCACAGGTAGGCCTGGAAGCTGCCTAGCAACAGCCGGTACAGGCCGGGGCTCAGTTGCACGATGGTCATCGCACAGACGCTACGAACGACTGCACCGGGTCCGCTAGGCGGTTCGCTACCGGCCGAAGATCTTCCTCACCAGCGGCTGCACTCGGCGCGGGAGCGACTTCGCGGGTCACGGGTGGTGGACGCGGTAGCGCAGGTGCGTGACGCGCTGCGCGGGCTCCTCGACCGCAGGGGTGGTCAGCAGGCGGACCAGGTCGAGTTCGATGCGCTCGGCGGGTAGGTGGTCGAACAGCCGTCGCCCCTGCCCGGGCAGGACCGGTACGACGTGCAGTTCCATCTCGTCGAGCTGTCCGACGCCCAGCAGCGCTCGCGCGGCCCCGGCCCCGTGCACCATGACGTCGCCGTCACCGGCCGCCGCGCGGGCTTGCGAGGCGCACTCGCGTACGTCGGTGACGTAGCGAATGCTGCCCGGCGGCGGGTCGTCGGGGACGTCATGGGTCAAGACGAAGACTGTTACCCCGTCGTGGTGGTCGCCTTGCCAGCGGCCCGCGTGTTCGTAGGTACGGCGCCCGGCGACGACCGCGCGCGTGGCCATCACCTCGCTGAACACCTGGCCGCTCGGTCCCGGAGCGAAGCGCTTGTCGAGCCAGTTGAACAGGCGGAAGCCGCCGATGCCCATCGGCGCGGCCACGCTGTCCTGTGGCCCAGTAACGTAGCCGTCCAGGGACACCGTCATGTAGAGCCGGATGACCGCC
>JBOHBN010000425.1:0-1132 GCA_050698355.1 Streptosporangiales bacterium
CTTTTGAGCACCTTGATTTTATTGTTGAGACCTTCAAGAGGGCCGGTCGATATCGGATAGCTGTACCAATTGAAAATGCCCGTCCTATGGGCCAATAGGCTGTTGGCCATTTTGCTCAGGATGGGCACCCTTGCGGCATATGCTTTAGCTGCCCACTTTCCAAGGAAGGCCTTGGCCGCTTCGGCCGACTTTTGTTTCCACAGTAATTGTAGCTCTTCTTTGAGGTAATAGGCCACGGCCAATGGTTTGTTGGCCTCCAGGACCTGTTCCAGTTTTAAATGTTCATCTTTTGATTTATCGAGTTTGCTTTGTCCTTTCAACAAGAGCCACCGGGCCCCTTTGATCACAGGTCTTTTATTTAGCTTTAGCTCGTCCCTGTAGAGCTCCCGGCGAAGTTCGGAGAGTTTATCGTTGACCATTTTCGTGATATGGAAACGATCGAAGACCAGTTTGGCACCCGGCAGGTTCTCCCGGACGGCCCCGATGAAGGCCGGGCTCATATCGGTGGCCACGGCCTTTACTTTTGCCCCGGAACAGCGCAGGCTTTTCCAAAACGGGGTGAGTGCATCGCCGCCTTTCCCTTCGCCCACGAACAAAACACGGCAGCTGTCCAGGTCATAGGCCACGGTCATATATTTGTGCCCTTTTTGAACGGCAAACTCATCGATGGCTATATTGACGGCATCTTTTAGGCGGGGCTTCCCATAATGCCGGGCCAGGTAGGAACGTTCGATGCGTTTGACCGTGTCCCAGCTTGCCCCGGTCAGGGCGCTCACGTCTTTAATGGTCATAACCCGGCATAGGTCATTGACATAGAGTGCAAAACCTTTGGTGTAACCCTTCTTCCCGTCGGCAAAACAAGGTTTCTCCTGTCGTACCTTTTCACAGTCCCGGCATTCAATCCGTTGCAGCTCGGCCCGCACGATTACCTTTTTGCCCCTGCCCATGGGCGGCGCCAGAAAATCACGTTCCCGTGTGCCGCGGTTTATCAGGTTTCTTTTACACCCACAGTTTGCACAGCGCAATTTATCTTTTTTGGTCTTTACTTTAAAAATCACTTTTTTACCCTTAAATTCGGTCTTTAAATATCTTTGTTCGGTCAACCCGAAACAATGAAACATTAAACTGGTGG
>JBOHBN010000426.1:0-24028 GCA_050698355.1 Streptosporangiales bacterium
GTCATGACTACGACAAACCTTCATGATCACGGGAGAGACCGGCTGGGCCAAGTTTCTGCCAGAGGAACTCGTACGCCAGCGCCGACAGGAACGCGCGCTGCGCGTTGTCCGCCGCGCCACCGTGGCCGCCCTCGATGTTCTCGTAGTAGTCGACGGCGTGCCCGAGCTCGCGCAGGCGCGCGACCATCTTCCGTGCATGCGCCGGGTGCACGCGGTCGTCCCGGGTGGAGGTGGTGACCAGCACAGGCGGGTAGGTGACGCCTTCAGAGTCGCCCGGCCTGGCCGGTCGCAGGTTGTGGTACGGCGAGTATGCAGAAAGGAACGCCCAGTCGCCCGGCTCGTCGGGATCGCCGTACTCCGCCATCCAGGACGCTCCCGCCAGCATCTGGTGGTAGTGCCGCATGTCTGCCAGCGGGACCTGGCAGACGACCGCGCCGAACAGCTCCGGGTAGCGGGTGAGCACCACGCCCATGAGGAGGCCCCCGTTGCTGCCGCCCTGGATCCCGAGCCGTTCTTTCGTGGTGATCCCCCGCGCGGTCAGGTCGGCGGCGATGGCCGCGAAGTCCTCGTACACCCGATGCCGGTTCTCCCGCAGCCCCGCCTGGTGCCAGGACGGACCGTACTCCCCACCACCTCGAATATTGGCGACACAGAAACAACCGCCACGTTCGAGCCAGGAGCGGCCAACGCTGCCGCTGTACGCCGGACGGAGCGGGATCTCGAACCCGCCGTACCCATACAGCAGCGTCGGTCGGCCACCGTCAGGCGCCGGCCCTGGTGGGGTCACTGTGAAATACGGGATGCGCGTGCCGTCAGCGGACGTAGCGAAGCGCTGCTCCACTGCCATCCCCACTGTGTCGAAGAAGGAGGGCCCCCGCTTCAACGGCGTGGCGGAACCGCCGTCATCGAGCATGCCCAGGAAGAGGGTCGGCGGCGTGAGATAGCCGTCCAGATGCATCAGGTATTCGTCATCGACATCCGCGTCGGTCCCGTACGCCGTAGCGGTAGACAGGTGCAGCCCTGCGGCGAGCGGCTCCCGGTGCCAGCACCGGCCCGGCACGTCGGACGGGGTGACGACCTCCAACTCGGTGGCCACGTCGCGCATGAGGGTGAGGAGCAGATGATGCCGGGTCCAGGAGTAGCTCGCCAATGACGTGTGCGGATCCGGCTCGAACAACACCGTCAGGTCCCGGTCACCCGCCATGTACGCATCGAACGGCGCGGCTAGCAGCGCACCGGCCGGGTAGCTCTGCTCGGTATCACCAGTGGACACCGTCCAGGACGTCCGCAGCTCGATCAGCATCCAGTCGCGGTGGACGCTGACCATGGCGTCCTCGGGAACGTCCACCAGCTGGCGTTCGTCGTCGCGGCCCAGCAGGTACAACCGCGAATGGTAGAAGTCCTTCGCACGCGCCACGAAATCCCGCTCATACCCCGGGGTGTGATCGTGATGGGCGGTGACCGCGACGTCCTCCGGCTCGCCCTCGTAGATTGTGGGCGCATCGGCGAGGTCGGTGCCTCGTGTCCAGCGGCGCACGGTACGCGGATATCCAGAGGTCGTCAGGGAGCCCGGCCCGGTGTCGGTGCCCAGGTAGATGTGGTCGAGATCGATCCAAGCGACGCTGGTCTTGGCCTCGGGAACCCCGAATCCGCCGGGAATGAACTGCCGGGTCTCGAGGTCGAACTCGCGAACGACGCTGGCATCGGCACCGCCACGAGACAGCGAAACCAGCGCCCGGCGATAGTCGGGCCACAGCACATCCGCGCCGGCCCAGACCCAGTTCTCCCCTTCGATCCTGCCGAGCTCGTCCACGTCGATGAGCACGTCCCAGTCCGGAGCGTCGGTCCGGTACTCCTCAAGCGTTGTGCGTCGCCACAGTCCGCGCGAGTGGTCGGCGTCGGTCCAGAAGTTGTAGCGGTACGGGCCGCGTCGCACGATGCCGGGGATCTTCTGGTCGGAGTCCAGAACCTCGCGGATCCCGTCTCGCAACTGCCCGAACCGCCTCGTTTCGGTCAGCGTCGGCAGGGTCTCGGCGTTGCGCTCCCGTACCCACGCGAGGGGCTCGTCGCCGGTGATGTCCTCCAGCCAGCGGTAGCGGTCGTCGATCGAGTCGGTCATGCCTGCCAGTGTGGCGGAGGCGTTGCAGCCGAGGCGGAACGGGTAGGCATGCAATAGCAGGTACGACTTGTAGCGAGCAGGACGCGACGATGGGAGGCCCGAATGAATCCGCTGATCAACGACCGCCGCAGCCCGGTGACCGCCGCGGGCGACGGTCGGGGTGCGTGGATGGCTACACTCCAGCAGGGCGCGAACGCTCTCCAGGAGACCACGCCACTGAAGGGCTTCGACGTGTACGTGATGGGGTTTCACTGCCCGAAGGACGAGCCGCATGAGCAGATGGAAGCCCACCACTACTGCCGCGTCGTCAACGACGATCTGCTGCAGTGCGTGCTGTTCGACGGCAACACCAAAGAAGCGAACCTCATCGGCGCGGAGTACATCGTCTCGGAGCGGCTGTTCGCGACGCTGCCCGAGGGCGAGAAGCCGTACTGGCACCCACACAACTTCGAGGTGCTGTCCGGCCAACTTGTCGCACCCGGACTGCCCGATGTCGCCGAGCGCGCATTCATGAAGCAGCTGATGAACTCCTACGGCAAGACATGGCATACCTGGCACACCGGCCGCCACGACGGCCAGCCCGGGCACGCTCTCCCGCTCGGGGACCCGAAACTGATGTGGTCGTTCAACCGGGACGGGGAGTGCGACGAGGCGCTGCAGTCCGACCGCGACCGGGCCCTGGACATTGATGTCCCCGCGAAACGAGCCGCACGGCAGGAGCTGTTGGACCTTGCGCGACCGCAGTGCGGCGTCGACGCGATGCGTGACCAGTTCAGCGGGACGACGCCGGTTGGCGGCGTCGTCGACGCCGACGCAGCCGCACCCGGCGTGTGAGCACACCACCGCTGCGGGTACGGGTGGGATGACAGTGACTTGGAGGTGACATGAACGCGGGTACGAGCGACAAGGACATGATCGACCTGCTGATCGACGACCATCGCGAGGTCGAGTCGCTGTTCCAGGAACTGGAAAGCGGTGACAACGACCCGCCGCGCCGCAAGCAGCTGGTGAGTGTGATGATCGCCGAGCTCGTACGGCACTCGGTCGCCGAGGAGCAGCACCTCTACCCCGCTGCCCGGCGGGCACTCGAGAACGACGAGGAGAACGACCTGTTCCCGCAGCTGCGACAAGCGTGCTCGCATGACGACCTGCTCGCACTCGGGGCCAAGCTGCGCAAGGCGAAGAGTTCCGCGCCCACGAGGCCGCATCCGAAGGCGCCGGATGAACCGCCCGCCAACAAGTTCCTCGCGCCGGGTGCCGGTTTGGTCGACCGCGTACGCGATGCCCTCACGCACCGCCCGACCGAGCCAGATGAACTCGCCTAGCGCCGCGCACGCCCCACATCGCTTGGTCGAGAGGGAGATCTTCCCTTGCAACTCCATGAACTGATGCACCAGCAGGCGAGAGACCGCGCCCGCGCGGTGCGGCATGTCACGAGCGCAGAGCTGTGCAGGCTATGGCGCCAGTCCGGACCGGAAGTGCGCAGCTGTGCCGGCTGCGCGCTCCGCGTGGCGTACGCACAATGCCGCCAGGATCTGCTCGATGAGCTCGAATACCGTGCGCCAGAGGCGTTTACCGCCTGGTTGACCGGCCGCCCGATGCGCAAGAACCTGAGCGATTACCTCATCGGGAATTCGAGCTAGCCCGAACGGTGCCCGTCCGTTCGGCCGGTGCTGGCAGGTCAGGTGCAGCGGCGAAGCCACGATGACCGTCGAGACCAGGGACGCCGCGCTGGAGGAAGCGCGCCGCCGTGCCCGTAAAGAGAGCCCGAGCCGCATCGTCGTGCACAACCCCGACGGCAGCATCGCGGAACAGATCAGCTACCAGTGGCGCCGACCGCACTCGGCCTGACGCCTATTCGCGTCCGAGGATACGGTCGTTGCTGCGACCGTATCCTCGGACACCGGAGTGGCAAGCGCCTGGCGCTCACCCTCGACCGGGGAGCTTCTCGTAGAACTCCGCCAGCTTCTGCCGCATCCCGACGGCCGCGATACCGGTGCCCTCCGGGTCCCCCTTCACAACCGCCTTGGCTGCCGACTTTGCCTGCATGGTCTTGATGTGCGGCGGGATCGGCGGCACCTCGGCATCCACCTTGAACTCCAGGACGACGGGCCGGTCCGCCGCCAGTGCCTCGTCCCAGGCCTTCCCGACCTGGCCCTGGTCGTCACAGTAGATACCGTCGAGTCCGAGGAGCTTGGCGTACTCCGCGTATGGCACGTCCGGGATGTCCTGCGAGCCGGGGAACTTCGGGTCGCCGGCCATCGCGCGCTGCTCCCAGGTCACCTGGTTGAGATCGCGGTTGTTGAAGACGCAGAAGACCAGCGGCGACCCGCTGAGCCGCTCCAGGTACCGCTTCACCGTGATCATCTCGAGCATGCCGTTCATCTGGAATGCGCCGTCACCGACAAACGCGATGACCGGCCGGTCCGGGTGTGCGAACTTCGCCGAGATGGCGTACGGCGTGCCCGGCCCCATGCTCGCTAGCGTGCCGGCGAGGGACGCGTCCATGCCGCTGCGCAGCTTCAGGTGGCGCGCCCACCAGTTGGTGATCGACCCGGTGTCGCAGGTGAGGATGCAGTTGTCGGGAAGCCGGCCGTTGAGCTCCTGCGCGACGGCCTCGGGGTTTACCAGGTCGAACTTCTGGTCCGCGCGGCGCTCCATCACCCGCCACCACTCGTCGACGTCCTTCTCGATCTTCTCCCGCCACGACCGGTCCGACTTGGCCTCCAGCATCGGCAGCAGCTCCCGCAGGGACTCCTTGGCGTCGCCGACCACGTGCGCTTCCATCGGGTAGCGGGTGCCGATCATCCTGCCGTCGATGTCGATCTGCACCCCGCGCGCCTGGCCCTCCTCGGGAAGCCATTCGGCGTACGGGAAGCTCGAGCCGACGACGAAGAGCGTGTCGCAGTTCATCAGCATCTCGTCGCTGGCGCTGGTGCCGAGCAGCCCGACCGCGCCGGTGACGAACGGCAGGTCGTCGGGTACCGCCGCGCGCCCGACAAGGCCCTTTGCTATGCCCGCACCGAGCTTCTCCGCGACCTGGACCACCTCGTCGGAGGCCTGGGCCGCGCCCTGCCCGACGAGCATCGCGACCCTGGACCCCTCGTTGAGCACGTCGGCAGCCTTACGCAGCTCATCCTCGTCGGGGAGTAGCCGTCCCCGGGTCCAGCCGACGCTGGTATAGACCGCGCCATGCTCACGCGGCGGCGAGGTGACCGCATCGGACTCGCCGACGTCCTCCGGGACGATGATCGTCGCGACGCCGCGCATGCTGAGCGCCGTCTTCATCGCGCGGTCGATCAGCATCCGCGCCTGGGCCGGCTCGGTGCACATCTCCACGAACTCCGAGACGTCCTTGTACAGGCTGATTAGGTCGATCTCCTGTTGGAACCGGGCGCCGAGCGAGATCCGCTTCTGTTGCCCGACTATCGCGAGCACGGGCTGGGCGTCCATCTTCGCGTCGTAGAGGCCGTTGAGCAGGTGGACCGCGCCGCCGCCCGAGGTGCCGAGGCAGCACCCGACCTCCCCGGTGAACTTGGCGTGCCCGGTCGCCATGAACGCGGCCATCTCCTCGTGCCTGGTCTGGATGAACTCCGGGTCACCATCCGCGCGGTCGAGGGAGCCGAGGAACGCGTTGATGCCGTCGCCGGGATAGCCGTAGATCCGGTGGATCCCCCACTCGCGAAGACGTTCGAGAATGTAGTCCGATACCTGGGCCATGACCCTCTCCTCGTTGATTTCTGCTCCGCACGCGGCATGCGGAACCGCGGGCGGGTAGCGCCTGGCGATCTCTTACCCAAGACCGTCGCCAGGCATGCAGGAGCCGCGACCGGGCGCTAGGCTTTCCGCAAGCTGCAGTCACCCTGCGGAAAGGCGCATCGATGGCCCGTCCGATCTGGACCGGCTCGGTGACGTTCGGGCTGGTCAGTGTGCCGGTCGGCCTGTACAGCGCCACCGACGACAAGACGATCCACTTCCACCAGGTGACCCGGAAGTCCGGCGACCGGGTGCGGTACAAGCGGGTGAATGAGCGCACCGGCAAGGAGGTCGACTGGTCCGACATCGTCAAGGGCTACGACCTAGGCAATGGCAAGTACGTCACCTTGGACCGCGAGGAGCTCGAGCAGGTCGCACCCGGCCGCTCCCGCACGATCGAGGTGTCCGGTTTCGTCGAGCTCGACGAGATCGACCCGATCTACTACCAACGCACCTACTACCTGCTCCCCGCCAAGCGGGACGAGGGGCGCACGTACGCGCTGCTGCGCGATGCCATGGAGCAGTCGGGCAAGGCCGGCATCGCCACGCTGGTGCTGCGCGACAAGCAGCACCTGGCGGCCATCCGCGCGGAGAAGAACGCCCTGATCCTCGAAACCATGTACTACGCCGACGAGGTACGCGACCCGACCAAGCAGGTCGACAACATTCCCTCCCGGAACACTGCCCGCAAGCCGGAGCTGAACCAGGCGCTGCAGCTGATCGAGGCGATGGCCATGCCGTGGCAACCGGAGGCGTTCGAGGACACGTACCGGGAGAAGGTCGAGGAGCTGATCGACGCCAAGCGTGAGGGCGAGGAGATCGAGGCGGCCGAGCCACCGCCGGCGCCCACGAACGTCGTCGACCTCACCGAGGCGCTGCAGCAGAGCGTCCAGAACGCGCGGGGCGAGCGGCAGGAGACCAAGGGCCGCAAGAAGGCGAGCTCGGGTCGCCGGTCGTCAGGCTCGTCCCGATCGTCCGGCTCGTCCGAAGACCTGTCCAAGCTCTCCAAGGCCGAGCTGTACGACCGGGCGGGCGATCTGAGCGTATCGGGCCGGTCGAAGATGAACAGGAAACAGCTGGAGAAGGCTGTCCGGGACGCGAGCGGTCCCCGCCGGGCACGGAAGGCGTCCTGACCGTGCGCTCGACCAGTGCCCGAGAGCTAGTCGAGTGCCTGGAGTGCGGTCGGGCTTGGGACCACTGCCACGGCACCCTCGTCGTGCACGTCGACGGCTCGGCCGAGTGCAGCGACCTGGCCTGCGTCGCGGTCGAGGACGCCCACACCTACACGCTCGCTTGCGTGGAGCTGCTCGGCGGCTGCTCCTGCGGCTAGGAAACCGAAACCGCTAGCTCGACGTGGGTTCGGCACCCACGTCGCGTTCGATCTCCTCGAGCGACCCGGTACTGCTGAAGTACTAACCGACGCGGTACTGCTCCGCGTCGGAACGCTTGAACGCGAGCCCGTGGCCGCTGCGGGACAGGTCCGGGCGCATGGCGCCATTGCGGGGCGTGAGCGCGCCGTCGAAGAGCATCCGCTCGATGCGCTCGTGGTCGCGGAAGTACTCCAGATGGCGGAGATTCGGGGTCGCGACCGCGACGTGCGCGGACAGGTTCGGCGCGCAGTGACCGGAGATATCGATGTTGCTGGCGGCCGCCACCGCGGCCACGCGGAGCCATTCCCCGTACCCGCCACAACGGGTGACGTCGACCTGCAGGCAGTCCACGGCTTCGGCCTGGACCATGGAAGCGAAGTACGGCAGCGTGTACCCGTACTCGCCGGCCGTCACATCGGCCGTGACCTGGTTGCGCACGTGCCGCAGGCCGGCGAGGTGGTCGCTGGAGACCGGCTCCTCGAACCAGGTCACGCCGTGGTCGGCGAGCGCCCTACCGACGCGGACGGCCTCCCCCACGCTGTACGCGCCGTTCGCGTCGACGTAGAGGTCGACCGCGTCGCCGATCGTGTCCCGGGCGACGGCCACGCGGTGCAGGTCGCGCGTGACCCGGCTGCCCCACGACTCCCCTATCTTGATCTTCACCCGCGGGATGCCGTCGTCCTCGACCCAGCGGCGAAGCTGTTGACACGCTTGGTCGTCGTCGTACGTGGTGAAGCCGCCGCTACCGTACACCGGCATCGCGTCGTGGCACCGTCCCAACAGCGATGCCAGCGGCAGGTCGAGCAGCCGGGCTTTGGCGTCGTACATGGCGGTCTCCACCGCGGACAGGGCGCATGCGACGATGCCGGGCCAGCCTGCGTTACGGATGGCGTGTTGCATCGCCGTCCACGCGCCAGGTACGTCAAGCACATTGCGTCCGGTGATCACGTCAGCGAGTGTGTCCTCGATGACGGGAATGCAGGCCCTGTGCGCGTAGCTGTAGCCGACGCCGGTGACGCCCCCGGCGGTGACTTCGCAGACCACCAGCGACGTGGCCTGCCAGGAGAGCGTCCCGTCGGCCTCAGGTAGCTCGGTAGGCACGGAGTACGCCGCGGCACTCACCGAGCGAACCGCCGTGTCGGTGGGGTGCGCCACGCTGGTCAGGCTGCCTCGCGGACCGCGTCCGCGATGATGCGCTGGCTGAACGACACGTCACCGTCGGCACGATGGACGTTCAGCTCGCCACCGCCTGCGCTGCGCAGCACGCGGATGGCGCGCTGCACCGCGTCTTCCTCCGTTGGCACGACAACGCTGACCTGGTCGCGCGCGGGGTTGCGGATCTGCCAGTGTCCGTCTTGCCGCGGCGTCACCTGTCGCCGTTCCATGTGGTGTCACCTCCAGGTTTTGGGATGTACCCGGTACATGGGTGTGGCACACCCGGCGCGACACTGCCCGCTACGGGGACGGCTGGCAGCGCGGGCACCAGACGGTCGTCCGACCGCCCGCGCGGCCATGGGTGAGCCGCGTGCCACACCGCGGACAGGTGCCGCGCTCGTGGTCGCGGCTGCCGGTGAGCCACGATGGCCTGTCGGGTACACGTCCGACCTTCGACGCCGACCGTACGGTTGACCGCAGCCGGCCGTGCAGCGCGCGCAGCTCGGCGTCGGTGAGGTCGTCGGTGTGCCGGCGCGGATGCAGGCACGCCTGCCAGAGGACCTCGTCCGCGAGCAGGTTGCCCAGCCCCGCGACGACCTCCTGGTCCATGAGGGCGGCCTTGAGCTGCCGGTGCCGGCCGCACAACAGGTCGGTCAGGTCCGGGCGGCTGAGGTTCGCGGCGTCCGGCCCGAGGTCGGCGAGGAGGTCCGCCACGCCGTCCTCGGTGGTGAGCCGCAAACCCTTCAGCTTGCGCATGTCGCGGTACCGCAGCTCACCGCCGCCGAACTCGAAGACCACGCGGTCGTACCGGTGCCGCTCCTCGCTACCGGCGGACCAGACCAGCCCACCGGTCATGCCGAAGTGGAACACCACGACCGGCGGGTTCGCCGTCCTGGCGTCCTCGATGGGGGCCAGCAGCCACTTGCCGTGCCGCCGGGGCTCGGCGAACCTCCGTCCCCGTACGGCGCCGCGAAACGCGCGGCCACTGGTGTCCAGCAGTACCGACGCATCGTGCACGGCGACGTCTCGAACGCGCCGGCCGACGGCCTCCCTGGCAAGGGTGGCCCTGAACCCCTCGACATCCGGGAGTTCCGGCATGATCACCGGGTACCCTGAGGGCGTCGGTCTCACACACGGTTTCGGTGGGTGCGTAACGGGTTACAAGTAGGCCGATGACATGGGTCGAGGGGCGGTCCGCCGCTCGCGACAAGGACCGGCGCCGGCGTTGGTCGATGCGGGAGATCACCGTATCGGATCCGTCGCAGCTTCGGCGCGCGATCGCCGGTACGGCCGTCGGCAACTTCATGGAATGGTACGACTTCGGCGTCTACGGCTTCATCGCAGCCACCATCGCCACGGTCTTCTTCCCCAGCGGAGGCGCGTCCGTCCAGCTGATCGCGACGTTCGCGACCCTGGCCGCGGCGTTCATCGTGCGCCCGCTCGGCGGGCTGTTCTTCGGCCCGCTGGGCGACCGCATCGGCCGCAAGCGGGTGCTGGCGATCACCATCGTGATGATGGCCGTAGGCACCACGGCGACCGGCGTGCTGCCCAGCTACTCGGCGGTGGGCATCTGGGCACCGATCTTGTTGCTGGTGACCCGGCTCATCCAGGGCTTTTCCACGGGGGCGAGTACGCCGGCGCGATGACCTACATCGGCGAGCACTCCCCTGACCGGTTCAGGGGGACGCTCTCCGGCTGGTTGCCGTTCGGGACCCTCTCCGGTTATATCTGCGGGGCAGCGCTGGTGACCGGGCTGACATTCGCGCTCTCCGACAGCGCCCTGATGTCGTGGGGATGGCGCATCCCGTTCCTCGTCGGCGCGCCGCTCGCCTTGATCGGCCTCTATATGCGGCTTCGGCTGGAGGAAACCCCCGCGTTCGAGAATGTCCAGGAAGAAGAGCGCGCCGGTACGGGCGGCAGGCTGAAGCAGCTGCGTGCCACGATCGTCGAGCAGTGGCGTCCGATCCTGGTGTGCATGGGGCTGGTCCTGACGTTCAACGTCACCAACTACATGCTCACCGGCTACGTCCCCACGTACTTCTCCGACATCGTCGGCGTCTCGCAGACCCCGGCACTCGCCATCGTGGTCGTGGTGCTCATCGTCCTGCTCGTGGCGGTGACGTTCGTGGCGAGGCTCTCCGACCGGATCGGCAGGAAGCCGATCATGTGGGTGGGATGCGGGCTGCTCATCGTCGGTTCCGTACCCGCGTTCGTGCTGATGCGCTCCGGCAATGGCTACGGGGTGATGTTCGGAGGCGTCATGCTCATCGGCGTGATGTTGCTGTGCTTCAACAGCACCGAGCCTTCCACGTTGCCTACCCTGTTTCCCACCAACATCCGGTACGGGTCGCTCGCGATCGCCTTCAACGTCTCCGTCGCCGCTTTCGGCGGCACCACGCCGCTGATCGCCCAGGCTCTGGTCAGGGCCACTGGCAGCGACCTGGTGCCCGCCTACTACCTGATCTTCGCCGGAGTCGTCGGCGTCGTATCGGTTGCGCTACTCCCCGAACCGGCCGGTAAGCGCCTGCCCGGCTCGGCGCCGACCGTCACGAGCGAGGAGGAGGCCCGCGAAGTGGCCGAGCGTGGCACGAGTGACGGTACGCAGCCGGGCTGATCAATCGGCGCTCGGCACGCGGGTCACCCCGCGGCTTCGACGGCGATGGCGAGGTCGGCACGGAAGCCCTCGTATACCTCCTCCCGGTCGTCCTGCGCCCGGAGTACGGCGGACGGGTGGATCGTGGCCAGCGCCTGCCGTGCGGTCCTGCCGCCCGAAGAGAAGTCGATCAGCTCACCGCGGTGCTGGGTGAGCCGAAACGACGACCCCAGCAGCGCCTTCGCCGCCGTCGCGCCCAGACATACGACGACGCGCGGCCGTACGGCGTCCAGCTCGGCGTCGAACCACGGCCGGCAGGCGGTGACCTCGCCCTGGCGGGGTTTCTTGTGCAGCCGGCGCTTGCCCCTGCCTGCGCGCTCGAACTTGAAGTGCTTCACGACGTTCGTCAGGTAGACCGCGCGACGGTCAGTGCCGACATCGCCGAGTGCGCGGTCCAGCATCCGCCCCGCAGGGCCCACGAACGGCGCGCCCTGCCGGTCCTCCTGATCACCTGGCTGCTCGCCGACCAGCAGCAACCGTGCCTGCGCGGGGCCGGCCCCGAGCACGGCCTGGGTCGCGTTCTCGTAGAGGCCGCAGCCACGGCAGCAGTCCACGGTCTTCCGCAGCGCAGTGAGGTTCCGGCGCTCCGGCAGGTACTGCTCGGCCCCGGCCGGCCGCGGATCAGCCACGGCGCCGCGCGAACCGTTTGTGCGCCTCGGCCGCCGAACCGGCGTGCCGCTCCATGTCCGCCCATGGATCCTCCGTACGCGTGAGCCGCCGCTGCAGCGATTCGATCGTGTAGCGGTCCGCGTGCATCTTGGCGCGGCTCAGCTCGTCCCAGCGCACCGGCGTCGCCACCGTGGGCGACGCCATCGCCCGCACCGAGTACGGCGCGACCGCGGTCTGAGCGTACGCATTGCGCAAGACGTCCAGGTAGATCCGCTTGCCGCGCTTGTCCTTGCTCGCCTCGACGGTCAGTTGGTCGGGTCGCTCATCGGCGAGCGACTCGGCCACCTCACGGGCGAAGCTCCGCACGTCGTCGACGTGCGTGCTCCGGTCGAGCGGCAGCGTAACGTGCAGTCCCCTGGACCCGGTCGTCTGCACGTACGGCGCCAGGCCGAGCTCGGTCAGCAGGTCGCGCAGTGCGTACGCGGCCGAGCGCAGCTCACCGAAGTCGTTGCCGCTCGGGTCGAGGTCGAAGACCAGCCGGTCGGGGTGGTACGGATCGCGCGCGTCGCCCAGCCAGGAGTGCAGCGTGACGCAGTCGAAATTGGCGAGGTGGACGAGCGTCGCCTCGTCCTCGCAGACCACGTGCGTGACCGTGCCGCCCTCCTTCTCCACCGTTCGGGTCGTCACCCAGTCGGGGAACTGGTCGCCGGCCTCCTTCTGGTAGAAGCCGGACTCATCGACCCCGCGGGGAAAACGTTGCAGCATCAACGGCCTGCCGCGCAGGTGCGGCACCATGACCGGGGCCACGCGCCGGTAGTAGTCGACGAGCTCCCCCTTGGTCGTGCCGTCGTCGAACAGCACCCGGTCAGGATGCGTGGTCTCGACGTCCTGCGGGGCGGGCGCGGTACGGGTCATGAGCCACCTTCCTCGCGTACCACTTCTTCGGCGGCCTTGTCGGTACGCAGCCCGAGGAAACGTGGATGGCGCAGCCGGTTGTCGCCGGTCCACTCGGTGAACGCCACCTGTGCCACCAGCCGGGGTTCCACCCAGTGCACGTCGCGCGGCGCGTTGCCGGGACGTATCGCCCGCGCGCCGTCCTCCAGGCGCCGCAACCGGGCGTGCAGGTCGCGCAGCGTGCGGTTGTCGAAGCCCGTACCGACCATTCCGGCGTAGTGCAGCGACCCGTTCTCGAGGTACCCGAGCAGCAGCGCGCCGAAGCCGATCCGCGACCCCCGCGGTGGGGTGTAGCCGCAGATCACGAACTCCTGCTGCCGGTCGCAGCGGAACTTCAGCCAGTCCGAGGACCGCTTCGAGGCGTAGCGGGAGTCCGCGCGCTTGGCGATCAGGCCCTCCCAGCCGCGCCGGCACGCGTCGGCGAACAGCTCCTTGCCCTTGGTGTTGCGGTGCTGGGTGTAGCGCAACGGGTCGCCGAACGCCAGCAGCCGGCTCAGCAACCGCTTGCGCGTGCGCAACGGGAGCGCTCGGGTGTCGTACCCGGCGGCATGGAGCACATCGAAGAGGTAGTAGCGGACCGGGATGCCGGTACGGCGGGCCGCGTCCGGGTCGGTGAGCTGCATGCGGCCCTGCAGCCGGCGAAAGCTGCTCCGGCCGTTCTCGAACGCGACGACCTCACCGTCCAGCACGACCGAACCATCGATGCGTTGCTCGCGTAACGCCTCGACGAGCTCCGGGTACGTGCCGTCGAGCTTCTGGCCGGACCTCGATAGGAGCCGCGGCTCACCGTTCTCGACGATCGCCAGGCACCGCACGCCGTCCAGCTTCGGTTCGAAGACCCAGCTCTCGTCGGAGAACGGTTCGTGGGTGAGCGTCGCCAGGGTGGGCTCCGGCGACCGTGGCAGCGAGGCGCGCGGCAGCGGCCGGTCGCCGGCCAGCTGCTCCACCCGCCGGGCCAGGTCAGCCGCCATCGGCCGGCTCGACCTCGTCGACCTTGCGGCCGCTTCGCACTGACTCCGGTTGCGTCCGCACCGGCTTGCGCCGCCGGTCGGCCGTCTCGTCGTCGCGCTTGATGAGCAGCCACGCCTCCCGGTCACCGGACCGCATGCGGTTGAGCGACCAGCCGCCGCGCAGCTTCTCCCCCTCCAGCCACACCGACACGTGCCCGCGCTCGAGCCCGTCCTCCATGGACATCGGCTCCCCACGCCGCTGCGTGATGTTGCGGTACGTGCCGGTGTCCCAGACGATCACCGGGCCGCCGCCGTACTCGCCCTTCGGGATGTAACCCTCGAAGTCGGCGTACTCCAGCGGGTGGTCCTCGGTTGCCTGTGCCAGGCGCCGCTCCTCCGGGTCGGTCGACGGGCCCTTCGGCACCGCCCACGACTTCAGCGCGCCGTCCACCTCGAGCCGGAAGTCGTAGTGCATCGAGGTCGCGTGATGCTGCTGGATCACGAACCGCAGCTCCTCATCGGCGCGCTCCTGCTCCGCGCCGGTGCGCGGCTCCTTGGTCTGCTCGAAGTCGCGCTTTCTCTCGTACTCCGAGAGCCGTTTCGCCATCGCGGTGCTCCTTGCTCACACAACGAGGGTCGTCACCTG
This sequence comes from Streptosporangiales bacterium, assembly GCA_050698355.1. Lineage (GTDB taxonomy): Bacteria > Actinomycetota > Actinomycetes > Streptosporangiales > WHST01 > JBOHBN01. The sequence continues at coordinate 14,213 of JBOHBN010000426.1, forward strand.
GTCTTCTTGGTACCCACCACGGCAACGACTCACACGACACAGGTGGTTAGCACCGGCGGGCATGGGTATCCGAAACCTAGGGACCTACTGCGACGTGTCGGTGAAGGAGCGCACCATGACGAGGACGAAGGACCCGAGGAGGCTGCGGAGCGTGGAAGCCGTCGACGGCCGGCTCACCGGGCTCGCCTCCGAGTTGACGAGCTTGCGCGGAGAGTACGCCGCCGAGGTCAGCGTGCTGGAGGAGATCGACAGGCTGCTCGACCAGCGGCTGCTGCTGAAGGACATGGGCACTCGCGAGCGCGCCGACCGGCACAGCCCGGCGGCATGACCCATGGAAGCCGACATCACCTTGACGGTGGACGGCAGCCAGCGCCCTCTGCGCGTTGACACCCGTACGACGCTGCTCGACGCGTTGCGCGACCGGCTCGGCGTGACCTCGCCAAAGAAGGGCTGCGACCACGGACAGTGCGGGGCGTGCACGGTCCTGCTCGACGACCGGCGCGTGACCACCTGCCTGGCGTTCGCCGTCGCCCACGACGGGGCCGAGATCATCACTGCCGACGGGCTCGCTTCTGACGGCGGACTGCACACGGTGCAGCAGGCGTTCCTCGACCACGACGCCTTTCAATGCGGGTACTGCACGCCGGGACAGGTCTGCTCGGCGGTCGGCATGCTGCAGGAGGCGAAGGCCGGCTGGCCGAGCTACCTCACGCCTGACCACCGCGGCGATGTCGAGCTGAGCGGCCCTGAGATCCGCGAGCGGATGAGCGGCAACCTGTGCCGGTGCGGCGCCTACATGGGCATCGTGGCGGCGATCCAGGAGGTGGCGGAGCGGTGAGGCCGTTCGACTATGAACGCCCGGACGACGCGGAGTCGGCGGTCACCGGTGTCGCCGAACACCCGGACGCGGCGTTCCTCGCCGGCGGCACCAACCTTGTCGACCACATGAAGCTGGGCGTCGCCGGGCCCGACCTGCTCGTCGACGTGACGCAGCTGCCGCTGGACGGCATCGAGGTGATCGACGGGAACCGGCTGCGCATCGGCGCGACCGTACGCAACAGCGACATGGCAGTGCACCCGACCGTCCGGGAGCGGTACCCGATGCTGAGCCAGGCACTGCTCGCCGGGGCGTCGGGGCAGTTGCGCAACCTCGCGACCACCGGTGGCAACCTGCTGCAGCGGACCCGCTGCCCGTACTTCCAGGATGTGACCACGCCGTGCAACAAGCGGGATCCCGGGTCGGGGTGCTCGGCGATCGAGGGGCACAACAGGTACCACGCCGTGCTCGGTGCCTCGCAGCACTGCGTGGCCGTCCATCCGTCCGACATGGCCGTCGCGCTCGTCGCGCTGGATGCCGTCGTCGAGGCGCAGGGACCGGACGGTAGCCGGCGCATCCCCGCCGCCGAGCTGCACCGGCTGCCGGGCGACGAACCCGAACGCGACACCGTGCTCGAACACGGGGAGCTGATCACCGCGGTCGAGCTGCCCGACCTGCCGATGGCGACCCGGTCGGCGTACCGGAAGGTACGCGACCGCGCGTCGTACGCGTTCGCGCTCGTCTCCGTGGCCGCCGCGCTTGAGGTCATCGACGGCCGCGTCGAACAGGTGCGGATCGCGTTCGGCGGGCTCGCGCACAAGCCGTGGCGCGCGACACGGGCCGAGGAGGCGCTGCGCGGAGAGCACGCCACGCGTGAGGCGTTCCTGGGTGCAGCGGACGCCGAGCTCGCCGATGCACACCCGCTGCGTGACAACGCCTTCAAGCTGCCCATGGCGCGGTCCACGCTCGCCGCCGTGCTGCGTGACCTCGCCGGAAGGAACGGACGATGACCGAGATCCTTAAGGCGCGTTCGATCGGTGCCCCGTTGGAGCGGCTGGACGGGCCGGCGAAGGTCGCGGGCCGCGCTCCGTACGCCTACGAGCAGCCGGTGGACCGGCCGGCGTACGTGCATCCGGTGCAGGCGACGGTCGCGCGCGGGCGGGTAACGTCGTTCGACGCCGCGCCCGCGGAGGCCGTACCGGGCGTGCTCGACGTGCTGACCCCGTTCAACGCGCCCCGCCTGGCGTCCCTGGACGACGCGGAACTCGCGATCCTGCAGTCCGGCGACGTCGGGTTCCGCGGCCAGATCATCGGCGCGGTCGTCGCGGAGACACCGGAGATCGCGCGCGAGGCGGCGAGCCTCGTCCGCGTCGGCTACGCGACCGAGCCGCACCACGTCGAGATCGACCCGCAGAGCCCGGACCTGTACGCGCCGGATGCCGTCAACCCGACCTTCCCCACCGATACGAGCGTTGGCGACGTGGACGCCGCACTCGCCGAGGCGGCGGTGACCGTGGACCAGACATACACGACCGCGATGTACCACAACAACCCGATGGAGCCGCACACCACGGTCGCGCTCTGGGACGGCAGCGAGCTGACGCTGTACGACTCGACGCAGGGCGTGCACAGCATGCGGTCGACCATCGCCCCGGTCCTCGGCATCGACAAGGACCGGATCAGGGTTGTCGCCCCGCACGTCGGCGGCGGGTTCGGCTCGAAGGGCACCGCGCACGCGCACGTGATCCTCGCCGCCCTCGCCGCCCAGCGCGCCGAGGGCCGGCCGGTCAAGCTCGCGCTGACCCGGCAGCAGATGTTCTTCCTCGCGGGGTACCGCACGCCGACGATCCAGCACGTGCGCCTCGCCGCGGACGACAGCGGACACTTGACGGCGGTCAGCAACGACGTGGTCGAGCAGACGTCGCGGATCAAGGAGTTCGCCGAGCAGACGGCCGTACCGACGCGAGAGCTGTACGCCGCACCGAACCGCAGTACCTCGCACCGACTCGCCGCGCTCGACGTGCCCGTTCCGTCCTGGATGCGGGCGCCCGGCGAGTGCCCCGGCATGTTCGCCCCGGAGGTCGCGATCGACGAGATCGCGCTCGCCAGCGGCATCGACCCGATCGACTTCCGCGAACGCAACGAGCCGGACCGTGACCCGGAGAGCGGCCTGCCGTACTCCAGCCGGAACCTTGTCGCGTGCCTGCGGCGCGGAGCCGACATGTTCGGGTGGGAGCCGCGGACCTCCGCCGGCGCCCCGCGCCGCCAAGGCGGCTGCCTCGTCGGCACCGGCGTCGCCGCGTCGGCGTACCCGGTGAACCGGATACCGGGCTCGGTCGCCCGCATCCGCTACGCGGGCGACGGCCGGTTCGAGGTGCTCATCGGCGCCGTCGACATCGGCACCGGCGCATGGACGGCGCTCACACAGATCGCAGCCGACGCGCTCACCGTACCCACGGCGTCGATCGACCTGGGGATCGGCGACACGAGGCTCCCGCCGGCATCCGTCGCGGGCGGGTCGTCCGGCATTACCTGCTGGGGGTCGGCCATTGTGGCGGCCGCGCGCGCGTTCAAGGAGCGGTACGGTGCTGAGCCGGCTCCCGGCGACGATGCGGAGGGTGACACGGGCACGAACCCGTACTCCGACCAGTACGCGATGCACGCGTTCGGCGCGCAGTTCGCCGAGGTACGCGCGGACGCGGACACCGGCGAGGTCCGGGTTTCGCGCCTGCTCGGCGTGTTCGCAGCCGGGCGCATCATCAACGCGCGCACGGCACGGTCGCAGTTCATCGGCGGCATGACGATGGGGCTGTCGATGGCGTTGCACGAGCAGAGCGTCGTCGACCCCCACGTCGGTCAGGTCGTGAACCACGACTTCGCCGAGTACCACATCGCCACCAACGCCGACGTCGAACAGGTCGAGGCGACGTGGCTCGACGAGTATGACCCGTACGTGAACCCGATGGGTTCGAAGGGGATCGGCGAGATCGGCATCGTTGGCACGGCGGCCGCCGTGGCGAACGCGACGTACGATGCGACCGGCATCCGGATCCGCGACCTTCCGATCACGCCCGACAAGCTGCTCATCTAGGAGCTCCTGTGGCCGACCAGGGAGGCGAGAGCACCGGTACGGTGCTGCTCGCACTGGCGATGAACGCGCTGATCGCCATCGTGAAGGGGATCGGCGGCTTCCTCACCGGGAGCAGCGCGCTGCTGTCGGAGGCCGGACATTCGGTGTCGGACACGATGAACCAGGCGTTCCTGTTCATCGCGTTGAAGCGAAGCAGCAAGCCGCCAGACGAGCAGCATCCGTTCGGTTACGGCCAAGAGCGGTTCTTCTGGGCGCTCATCGCCGCCGTCGGGATCTTCGCCGCAGGAGCGATGTTCTCCTTCCTGGAGACCTATCTCGCGCTGACCGAGTCCGGGAGCGAGGAAGCCTTCGGCTTCTACGTGTCGTACATCGTGCTGGGGATCGCGCTCATCGCCGAGAGCGCGTCGCTGGCGAAGGCCGTTCGGCAGACCAGGAAGGAGGCCAGCGCCGCCGGACGGGGTCTCGTCGAGCATATCCGTAAGAGCGACGACCCCACCGTGAAGACGGTCGCCTCCGAGGACACCGCCGCCGTCACCGGAGTCGTGATCGCATTCATCGGCATCGCGCTCCACCAGCTGACTGGAAACGGCGTCTTCGAGGGGATCGCCTCGTTCTTGATCGGCGTACTGCTCACCTACGTCGCGTTCGCGCTCGCCAGGGACAACAAGGATCTGCTCATCGGCGAAGCGGCCGACCCGCGGCTCCGTAAGCAGATGACCGACCACCTCGCCAGCTACGCCGAGATCGACGCGGTGGCGGCCCTCTACACCATGCATCTGGGTACCCGCAGGCTCCTCGTCGCCGCGCGGCTGGACCTCGCGTCCACGCTCAGCAGCGACCAGGTCGAGGACATCAGCACCAGGATCGACAGGGACATGCGGGAGCGCTGGCCGGAAGTGGAGCAGGTCTTCCTCGATGCCACCGACACCAGCGGCCGGACACGCAGTGACGGTGTGCCCGGCGGCACTCACGGGTAGTATCGGGTGAGACCGCGTACGGAGGCCAGTGACCGATGAACGGCACAGACATCGCGTTCCTCGCCGTAGGCGTCGCCATCGTCATCGTGGTGGGGCGCCTGCTCGCGTACAGCGGGCGCAGGTACATCGGCAGCGCCGCGGGCACCCGGGAGGGAAGCGGATCGGCCGCCACGCTGGTTTCGGTCGTCTTCCACCTCGTCGCGCTGGGGCTGCTCGCCTTCATCTCGGCACTGCCCATCGGGGGCGGCGAGGTGATGAGCTTCATGATGCGGCTCGGCGTACTGCTGCTCGTACTCGGTGGCGTTTACGGCATCGCCATCGCCGCGGTCGCCCGCAGGCGCCAGGCCGAGATCACCGAGGCGGCGTTCACCGGCCGCCAGCGGCCAGCGTCGCTCGCTGCGACCCCGCTCGCCGATCCGACCGCACCGCGAGAGGTGCCACCCGAGGCGGAGCGGGAGACTGCGCAGGAGCCAGTACAACCGCAGGAGCCGGTGGAGCAACCGGAGCCGCAGGAGCGTACGGAACAGCCTCGCGGGCCTCAGCCGCGCCCGGCACGCAGGCAGCGCGACGGCACCTAGACCCCACCCACTCGGGTGATCATGAAAGATCGTCGTAGCTATGGCAGCGAGCATCCTTCATGATCACCGGGTGGCAGCGCCGCCAGCAGCCACGGCCACAACTCAGTGGTCACCACCAGGCATGAGCGCGACGGCGGCGCGGGTGAGCGGCCCGGCCTCCTCATCGCGGATCTCGCGGGCGTTCTTGCGGCTGACCGCCGCACGGACGAGACGTGCACCCACGTACCGCAACGGTTCGGGCGGCAGGGTAGCCCGCTGGTCGATGCCGACCAGGCCGCTGCGGCCCCAAGGGTCGTCGTCACCGAGTGCGAGGCTCGCCAGGATGCGGCTGCCTACCGGGATCTGTGCGATGCCGGTGCCGTTCCAGCCGGCGGCGTACACGACGTTGTCCTGGCCGCGCAGCCGGTCGAAGACGGGCACGTGCGACGGCACGCAGTCGATCGGGCCCAGCCAGTCGTGGTCGATGCCGCACGCCGCGCAGCGCGGGGTACACCCGGTACAGCTCACGTACGCTGTCGCGTACCCAGCGCGGATGCCGGTTCGTCTTCTCCCCCAGGCGGTCGCCGAACACCGGGCCCCCGCTGCCGCGGCCGAGGACGACGCGGCCGTCGCGGGTGCGCTGGTAGTAGAGCACCTGCGTCTGCGAGTCGCAGATCGACTGCCCACTGGTCCAGCCGATCGCGTCCAGACGGCCGGGCACCGGTTGGGTCGCGATCACCTGGCTGTCGACGACGTACATGTGCCTGCGGATCTCCGGGACCGAGGACAGCCATGCGTTGGCCGCGAGCACGACCTGGTCGGCCTCGATCCGGCCGCGGGGTGTCTCCAACCTGCACGTCGGGCCGAGATCGATAGCGGTCGCGGGCGTCCCCTCGTGCACGGCGACGCCACGCTCGATCGCGAGATCGCGCAGCCCGATCGCCAGCTTCGCCGGTTGCACGGTCTCGGCGAACGGCTCGACGACACCCGCGTACGAGGCGGTCGAGCCGGTGGTCCTTGCGATTTCGTCGGCATCGATCGGCTCGAACGGCGAGGTGGCCCCCGCCCGTTCGATCAGCGACAGCGCGGGGGCCCACGCGCCCTCTTGCGTGCGCGAGCTCGCCGTCCACAGCCAGCCGTCGAGCCGTAGGCCCATGTCCGCCGTGCCGTCGTCCGGGGCGCAGCTCAGTCTCCAGGTCACGGCCGATCCGCGCGAAGAACGGGTTCTGGATGCCCGCCGGGACGAACCCGACGATCGGCAGCTGCCCGCTCCGCAGAGCCTGCGCGACACGGTTGGTCTGGTAGCCGAGCCGCGCGGCCGCCTCGCGTACCCGTCGGGCGGTCTCCTCGCCGACGTAGCCGTAGCCGTTCAGCGCGCGCGCTGCCGTCGCCCGGGCCACCTGCGCGGCGTCCGCGACCTCCCGGATCGTAACCAACGCCGCTCCTCAGCCCGACCAGCTCGACACACGCGACGTGTCAGTATGTCAGCCCGCTATGGCGAACTGAGGTACGGACACGTTGGCAGAACTCTAGGATCGGCGGTATCGAGGGAGGGAGGCAGCCATCACCGCTGAGGAGACGCGGCACGGGGTCTCGCTGACCAACCTCGACCAGCCGCTGTTCGACGGCGCCACCAAGCGCGACCTGGTCGACTACCTGGACGCGGTCGCCGACCGCCTGCTCCCCGAGCTGCGCGACCGCCCGCTCTCGGTCATCCGCGCGCTGCGTGGCGAGCGCCCGTTCATGCAGAAGAACGTCCCGAAGTATGCGCCACCGTGGGTACGCACGGTGCCGCTGTGGGCGGAGTCGTCGGGGCGTGACGTCGCCTACGCGCTGTGCGACGACCGGCGGACGCTGCTGTGGTTCGCGAACCAGCGCGCGATCGAGTACCACCCGACCCTGATGCGCACTGAGGACTGGACGCACCCGACCCACCTCGTGCTCGACATCGACCCGCCGGACCAGGAGTCCTTCGCGCAGGCGGTGCGGGCCACGCGGCTCGTCGGCGAGGTGCTCGCCGACGCCGGTCTTTCCGGCGCGGTGAAGTTGAGCGGCGCGAAGGGGCTGCACGTGTTCGTCCCCATCGACACGCACCTTCCGGTCGACGACGTCGCGGCGGCGACCCGAGCGCTCGCGGCTCGCACGGAACACATGGATCCAGCACTCGTCACGACCGCGTTCATCCGCGACGACCGCGGCGGAAAGGTCTTCCTCGACTCGACCCGCGCGGGCGGGGCGACCGTCGTCGCGGCGTACAGCCCGCGCGCCAGGCCGGGCCTGCCCGTCTCGTTCCCCGTCGCCTGGAGCGACCTCGGCGACGTACGGCCGGGTGACTTCACCGTGCACAACGCCGCGCGAGCGCTCGCGGAACACGATCCGTGGCAGGCATCGGCATGGAACGCCCAGCGCCTCGACGCCGTCCTCGTCGCCGAGGGCCACACGATCCCGGTCGCCCGCGTCCAGGCGATGCACGAAGGCAAGCGGCGCGCCCGCGCCCGCCGCCAGGCCGGCGAGCCACCGAAAGCACAGTGATCATGAAACATGGTCGTAGCCATAGCTACGACGAATCTTCATGATCACCGAAGATGCGTTATGAGCCCGGTCAGCGCCAGAGGCGCTGGGTGGCGAGCTCGGCGCCCTTGGCGAGCGCGTCGAGCTTCGCCCAGGCGATCTGCGGGTGCACCCGGCCGCCGAGCCCGCAGTCGGTCGAGCCGATCACGTTCTCGCGGCCGACGCCCTTGGCGTAGCGAACGATCCGGTCGGCGACGACCTCCGGGTGTTCCACCACGTTGGTCGCGTGGCTCACCACGCCCGGCAGTATGACCTTGCCCTCCGGCAGCCGCACGTCCTGCCAGACGCGCCACTCGTGCTCGTGTCGTACGTTGCCCGCCTCGAACGAGTACGCGCCCGCGTTGACCGCGAGCATGACGTCGACGATGTCGCGCATCGCGACATCGGTGACGTGCGGGCCGTGCCAGCTCCCCCAGCACAGGTGGAACCTGATCCGGTCCTGCGGCAGGCCGCGGATCGCGTGGTTCAGCGCCTCGACGCGCACCATGGTGAACTTCTTGTAGTCCTCCACGCTGGGCGCCGGGTTGATCTGGTCCCAGTTCTCCGCGATAGCAGGGTCGTCAAGCTGGAGGATCAGTCCGGCATCGACGATGGCCTTGTACTCCTCGCGCATTGCGTCCGCGCAGGCGTACAGGAACTCCTCCTCGGTGGCGTAGTACTCATTCGCGAACCGCGCGCAGCTGCCCGGGGCGACCGCGTTGAGGAAACCCTCCTCGACGCCCGCACTGTCCAGTGCCGCCTTGAGGTTCGCGATGTCTTGCTGAACCGCGTCCTGGCCGATGTACGTGACCGGCCCGCGACACACCGGAAAGCTACGAGCCGACCCGCCCACCGTGACGCCCGCCTCAGGGTCGGAGTACGCCTCGGCGAACTCCTGCCGGTCCCTGCGGTCGGCGAAGCTGCTCAGCACGACCCGGCCCGGCTCGGAACGGTGCGCCGCCATCTCCCACAGGTCCGGGCCGGCGAGCTCGAGCCCGCCGATGCGCGGGAAGACGTAGCCCCACCAAGCGCCGTAGTCGACCTTGTCGCCCATCTCGTGCCCGTACTCACCGTCGTTCGGCACGTCGATGCCGATGTCGCGCTGCCGGCGGGCGAGGTCTGCGACCGCCTCGCGCAGCCGTGCCTTGAACGCCTGCTCATCGACGCCTTGCCCACTGAGGCGCTTGCGGTTCAGCTCGATCAGGTCATCGGGACGCGGCAGGCTGCCGACGTGACTCGTCAGGATGCGGTCCGAGCTGTTCCTCATGGCGCTGCTCCTCACATACGGCTCCGGGACCTTTCAGGCTATCGGTAACGACATGCGCGCGATCACGCTTCGTCACGTGTGCAACCGCGCATCGCGGGGAACGTCACTTGCAAAGACGTGTCACGCCAACGAAGGGCCAGCGATGTCGGACGTCATCCCGAGCAAGCACGAGTCGATACTCACCAAGAAGTGCTTCGGTCACGTCGCCACGATCGGACCGGACGGCGAGCCGCAGTCCAGCCCGGTATGGGTCGACTACGACGGGACGAACCTGCGGATCAGCCAAAACGAGCAACGGCAAAAGCTGCACAACCTGCGCAGGAATCCCGAGATCTCCATCTCCGCGATCGATCCGGACGACCCGTACCACTATGTCGAGATCCGCGGGAAGGTCGCCGATATCCAGCCGGACGAGGGGTACGCGTTCATCAACGCGCTGGCCAACAAGTACCTCGGCCAGGACTACCCGTACCTCCAGCCGGGCGAGGAGCGCGTGATCGTGTCGATCCGCCCCACCCACACCACCTCGCAGGGCTGAGCTGTCAGTAGCTCAGCCC
>JBOHBN010000427.1:0-7792 GCA_050698355.1 Streptosporangiales bacterium
GTACACGACGGTGCGGTTGGAGAGCGACGCGAAGTAGACGCCGGCCTCGCGCTCCGCGCGCTTGCGGGCGCGGAATGCCATCCGCTCCAGCCCCATCCCGACGATGCGCCCGGCGCGCGCGGTGACGAACAGCTGGCGGAACACCGGCATCGCCGCGCGCGCCGCAGAGCCGAGAAGCTCCGCCTCGACGGGGAGCTCGCGCCAGCCCAGGACGGCGAGGCCCTCCTCGGCCGCGATCCGCTCGACCGCGTCGGTCGCGACGGCCCGCTCGTCCTCGGCGACCGGCAGGAACGCGGTGCCGACGGCGTACGACCCCGGCCGCGGCAGCTCGAAGCCGGCGACGTCGGCGTACAGCTCGTGCGGTACCTGGGTGAGGATGCCGGCGCCGTCGCCGGTGTCGCTCTCGCTGCCGGACGCGCCGCGGTGCGCGAGGTTGCGCAGTGCCTGGAGCGCCTTGCCGAGCACGTCGTGGGTGCGGCGGCCGGTGAGGTCTGCGATGAACGCGACCCCGCAGGCGTCGTGCTCGTAGTCGGCGGCGTAGAGTCCGCGGGAATCAGTGGCCATGCCGCCTCCGATCGTCGAAGCGGCGTTCGAACTTCATCGGTCGAACCCGGGGTGCGGCCAGGGACAACAATGGCCCAGGCGGTCTTTCAGGGTACAGAACGAGAAAGGCCCAGTGCACGGCCCGTTCAGCCAGTGAGACGGCGCAATGCATCACAGCCGGGCTGCCCCGCTCCAAATGACCACGTTATGGATGCTGCGTGCGGCTCCTCGAGGCTTGCAGGCATCGAGAAGGCGGCACTGCCCCACATAACGTGGTCATTTGGACTTGTCGGCGGGGGTTTCTGCCTCGCTGTTCTGGGCTGCGGTGGGCTGGGCCTTGGCGGGTTTGTCGGCAGCTTCCGGCGCGTCCGGCTTGGCCGGCTTGGCCGCGCCGCCTTCGGCGTCCGGCTCGGGCGCCGGCTCGACGACGCGGTCGCGGCCCTTGCCGCGCTGCCAGATCAGGTACGCCACCGCGGCGGCGAACACGACGATGCTGGTCCAGTCGTTCAGGCGCAGGCCGAGTATGTGGTGCGCCGGGTCGATGCGCAGGGCCTCGATCCACCCGCGGCCCGCGGTGTACGCCGCGACGTAGAGCGCGAACGCCCGGCCGTGCCCGAGCTCGAACCTGCGGTCCGCCCAGATCACCAGCAGCGCGACGCCCACGCACCACAGCGACTCGTACAGGAAGGTCGGCTGGAAGAAGCCCTTGACGACCGGCTCGCCGCCCACCATCACCGCGTGATGGGTGGCCGGGTTGATCTGGTAGATCTTCAGCGCCCACGGCAGGTCGGTCGGCCGCCCGTACAGCTCGTTGTTGAACCAGTTGCCCCAGCGACCGCATGCCTGCGCGAGCACGATCCCGGGCGCCGCCGCGTCGAGAAACGCGCTGAACGGGATGCCGCGGCGGCGGCAGGCGATCCAGCCGCCGAGTGCGCCGCCGGCGATCGCGCCCCAGATGCCGAGCCCGCCGTTCCAGACCGCGAACGCGTCCCACGGGTTGCGGCCGGGCCCGAAGTACAGCTGATAGTCGGCGATGACGTGGTACAGCCGGGCGCCGACGAGGCCGAACGGGACGCCCCAGGTGGCGATGTCCGCCACCGTGCCCGGCTGCCCGCCGCGTTGCTGCCACCGGCGCGAGGTGAGCCATAGAGCCAGGATGATGCCGACGATGATGCACAGCGCGTAGAAGCGGATCGGTAGCCCGGCGACCGGGATGGCGGTCTGCGTCGGGCTCGGGATGCTGGCGAGAATCACGGCTTGACGCTACCGAACCGTCTCGGTGGGTTCGCCGATGAGCCAGCGATCGAGCGCGAACCGGCCGGGCGGGAAGACGGCGATCCACGCGCCGACGAGCACGAGGCCGACGTCGCGCAGGATGTCGAGCCCGTACTCGGTCTGGCCCGGAGCGATCTGGCCGCCGCCACCGAAGCACCCGCACTCGATGGAGATGCCGCGCGCCCACACCGAGGCGATCGCGACGATGAAAGCGACCATGATCAGCCCGCCGACGATGCCCGCGTACCGGGTGGCCACCCCGAGCAGGAGCAGCAGGGCCAGGACGATCTCGAGGAACGGCAGGCCGTACCCGACCGGCGTGACGAGCGACTCGGGCAGGAGCTGGTACGCGCGAACGGCGCGGGCGGAGGTCAGCGGGTCGAGCACCTTGATGAAGCCGGCGTACCCGAGCACGCCGGCGAGGCCCAACCTGGCGAGCAGTGTGACCCACTGCGCGACCCTGCCGAACAGCGGACTCTGTTCATGCTGGGACGCGGCCGCCTGCTCGGCCCGCGCTCGCGCACCCCGCCCGGCGGTCGTCGATGCCTTGCTCACTCTCCGCTCCGTTCTTCTGTACGGTATGCAGCTAGAGGCTCCCGAGAAACCCTGACCCGGGGTTCGTACGTTGTCCACCTGCTGAGAGTTCAGCCGGGGTCGCAGAGCCGCACGTGGCGATACCACCATACGTCCGCCGCACGCAGCGACCGCGGACGCCCGAGAACTGAAAGGTAGGCCTTGATGGCCTCGCGCAAGGAGCAGAAGGCCCAGGCGCGCGAACGGATGCGCCAGGAGATGGAGCGCCGCAAGCGGCGCGCCCGCCGCAACCGGATCATCGGTGTCGTCGCGGGCGCGACCGCCGTCGTCGTGGCGGCCGTCGTCGTGGGCATCGTCGTCCAGACCCACCGGGCCAAGGACGAGGGCCCCGCACCCAAGGGAGCCGTCGCGAACAATCTCGCGATCCCCGTCGGCCAGAAGGACGCCCCGGTCACGCTGACGGTGTACGAGGACTTCCGCTGTCCGGCGTGCAAGCAGTTCGAGCAGCGGTACGACTCGACGATCGGCAAGCTCGTCGAGGCAGGCAAGCTGCGCGTCCGCTACCACATCGCGACCATCATCGACGCCAACTACCCGGGCACCGAGGGCTCGAAGCTCGCCGGCAACGCCGCGGCCTGCGCGTTCGAGGAAGGCAAGTTCACCGAGTACCACGACGTGCTGTACCAGAACCAGCCGCCCGAAACCACCGACGGGTTCACCACCGAGCAGCTGCTGAAGCTGGCCAAGAACGTCAAGGGGCTCAAGGGCAACGACACGTTCGAGTCGTGCGTCAAGGACGAGACGTACGTGCCATGGCTGAAGCGTGTGCAAAAGGAGTTCGACACCCGGTTCAACGGCCGGGTCGCCACGCCCTCGTTCCTGCTCGACGGCGAGGTAATGCTCGGCGGCAAGCAGCAGCAGATCGCGCCGCAGATGCGCACGCCGCAGGCGTTCGAGCAGACCGTCGAGAAGCGGTACCGCAAGCGCACCGGCTGAGGCCCCCGGTCGGGAGGGCCGCAAAGTGCCCACCATGCCCCCATAGCGGGCACAGGGTGCCGTTGCCCGCCCCTCTCAGGGAGCGGGGCGGGCGGCGAGGCGCTTGGTCGCCATCCGCCGGCGGGCACGGCGCAGGATGCTGCGCGCGTCCCTGGCGAGGTCCGCGGCGCCGATGAGGCCGGCCTCGTTGCCGAGCTCAGCGCGTACGATCCGCGGCTCCGGCCGGAACCCCCGGCCGGGCAGCGAGCGGTGGAACGAGTCGCGGGCGGGCTTGAGGAGCAGCTCGCCCGCCTCGGACACCCCGCCGCCGATGATGAAGCAGCTCGGGTCGTACGCCGAAGCGAGGTTGGCAAGGCCGATACCGAGCCAGCGGCCGACGTCCTCGAACAGCTCGACCGCGGTGGCGTCACCCTCCTGGGCGGCGACCGTCACCACCGGCCCGGTGATGGCGGACACCTCGCCGCCCGTCCGCTCCAGCAGCCCCTGCGCGACCGGCGAGCCCGACGCCGCCAGCTCGCGTGCCTCTCGCACCAGCGCGTTGCCACTCGCGTACTGCTCCCAGCAGCCCCGGTTGCCGCACTCACAGCGGTGCCCGCCGGGGACCATCATCATGTGGCCGAACTCCCCCGCGACGCCGAACTTGCCCCGCTGGACGAGCCCGCCGGAGATGATCGCGCCGCCGATGCCGGTGCCGAGGTTGACGCACAGCAGCTCCGACTCGCCGATGCCGGCACCGAACCGCCACTCCGCCCAAGCGGCCGCGTTGGCGTCGTTCTCCACCACGACCGGAAGGGCAAGCCGTCGCTCCATCGCCGCGCGCACCGGCTCGTGCCGCCACGCCAGGTGCGGAGCGAACAGTACCGATGAGCGGCTGACGTCGACGAAACCGGCGGCGCCGATACCGACCGCAGCGATCTCGTACGGGCCCTGGAGCTCGCGGACCACCTCTTTGATGGTGTCCTCGGTCGCCTGGGGGCTGCGGCCTGGCGTGTCGCGGCGCGCACGGGCGAGCACCATCCCGTCGGCGTCGACGACCCCGCCGGCGACCTTGGTCCCACCGATGTCGATGCCGATGGTCAGGAGGCGGCTCGGCATGGGTCAGCGGGACCGGCCGCGTCCGCCGGTGGTCTGCTCGGCGGCCTGGCGTACCAGGTCGAGCAGCCTGCGCGCCGTGTCGCTGATCTGCTCGGTGAGATCCGGCCGCGCGCCCCGCACCGCGGCGAGGGTCTGGCAGAACGGGCAGTACCTGCACTCCGCCGACGCGTCCCTGGGACCTCGCTGGGTGGTGGCTTCCGCCCATACGTCGCGGTCGCGGCCCGACGCGCCCCAGGCCGTGCGTCCCGCCGCGCGCCCGAACCCGACGGCCGCCTTGCCGATGGACGCACCGCGGAAGAAGTCGTTGAACATCCCCTCGAGCGAGTCCACGAACCGGCTCGGGTCGAAGCTCGACGACCGCCCTCCTGTGGTCTCCTCATCGGGCTTGCGCGCGGTGGCATCGGCCCACACGTTCTCGTCGTCCGTCGACCCCGGCTCGCTACGGCCGGCTCCGTCCTGGCTCATGTGCTTGCCTCGCGTTCGCTTCCTGTCCGAAGGTCCCCGCACCATCCTCCCAGGACGCCGGCGGGAATGGGCACGCTCAGCTCTCCACCCGCTTCTTCAGGCCGGTCAGCGCCGTGTCGACGATCACCTTCTCGGCCTTTCGCCTGAGCACGCCGATCATCGGTAGCTTCACATCGACGGTCAGCTCGTACGTGACGACGGTCGAGCCGCCCTGGTCGCGCAGCGTGTACGACCCATCCATGCCGCTCACCATCGAGCCTTCCTCGAGCAGTCGCCAGGACACCTGGGTGTCCCCGGACCAGCTGTACCCGAGCACGTAGGTGTCCTTGAGCACTCCCGCGTCGAGGGTGAAGCGCACGCTCGATGCGCGCCCTGCCGGGTCCGACTCGAGCGTCTCGGCGCGCTTGACGTTCGCCCATTCGGGATACGCCTCGAAGTCCGCGATGACCGCCATGATCGGCGGGGCCAGGGCTGCGATCGTGATGCTGGATCGGGTCTGCTCCGCCATGGAGCCGCAGGCTATCGCCTGCGGCTCGACGCCGACGCCTCCCCCACCAACCGCGCGCGCTCCAACCGGTCCTTGAGGTCGTGCAGGCGCCGCTTGAAGGCGACCGCGTGCCGGCGCTGAACACGGTCACCCCATCGCCGCCGCTTCAGCGCGTCGGCGGGGAGGGCGCGGACGGGATCGGCGCGCAGGTAGAAGTGCACGATCGTGCCGTCCCGGTACGGCTCGAGCCAGACCTCGCTCGTACCCGTGAGGTCGCCGGCCCTCCAACCCTTCCCACGCCGCCCGCCCGTGACGAACCAGCGCACCCCCTCGACGCCGCGGTCCTCGTCGAGCTCCAGGAGCAGCCCCGGCCACCACCGGCGCCAGGAGGCCCGGTCGGCGAACTCCGCGGCGAGCACCGGCGGCGGCGCCACGACGAACGTGTCGTCCACCAGGTCGACGAGGGGCACGGCTCGCGACGCTAGCAGCACCGCAGGCATGGTCGACTACCTGCCCGGCGGCGGACCGGGTAGCGTCGGCGGCAACCCGAACGAGTACGGCGGAGGCCCCATTGCGCGAGTTCACTGCGCCAGACACCGTCGAGGTGCCGAGCGACGACAACCTCGCGCACACCGTCGTACGCCATGCCCAGCACCGGCCCGATGCCGTGCTGTTCCGGCGCAAGGTCGACGGCCAGTGGCGTCCGGTCACCGCCGCGCACTTCCACCGGCAGGTCACCGACCTTGCCAAGGGCCTGGTCGCCGCGGGGGTCGAAACCGGCGACAAGGTCGCCCTGATGTCCTGCACAGCGTACGAGTGGACGCTGACCGATTACGCGATCTGGTCGGCCGGCGCCGTGACCGTCCCGGTGTACGAGACCAGCTCCCCGCAGCAGGT
Source organism: Streptosporangiales bacterium (assembly GCA_050698355.1). Taxonomy (GTDB): domain Bacteria; phylum Actinomycetota; class Actinomycetes; order Streptosporangiales; family WHST01; genus JBOHBN01. The sequence goes on from JBOHBN010000427.1 coordinate 6,293, forward strand.
GGAGTGGATTTTGAGCAACTCGGGCGCGACGATCGCGTTCGCGCAGACCGAGGAGCACGCCAAGACGATCGAACAGGCGCGCGACGAGGCGCCCGACGTCAACGCCGTCTGGACGTTCGCGAACGGCGCCGTCGACGAGCTCACCGCGGCCGGCACCGAAGTGGCCGACGATGAGATCGGCCGCCGCATCGATGCCGTCCCGGCGACCGCGCTCGCCACCATCGTCTACACGTCCGGCACGACCGGGCGCCCGAAGGGTTGTCGCCTCACCCACCACAACCTGCTGCACAACGCGCGCAGCGCGACCCGCGACGGTCTCGACGAGTTGCTGCACCGGCCCGACGCGTCCACGCTGCTGTTCCTGCCGCTGGCGCACGTGTTCGCCCGAATCATCCAGACCCTCTGCGTGGAGAACGCGGTCCCTTTCGGCCATTGCGGCAACCAGAAGGAACTGCTCGACGACCTGGCGGACTTCCAGCCGTCGTTCATACTGGCCGTACCGCGGGTCTTCGAGAAGGTCTTCAACTCCGCGTCCAACAAGGCCGCGCTCGACGGCAAGGGCAAGATCTTCGACCGGGCGGCGCAGACCGCGCGCGAGTACTCCCGCGCGCTGGACAGCGGTGGGCCGAGCGGTGGCCTGCGTGTCAAGCACCGCCTGTTCGACGTGCTGGTCTACCGCAAGCTGCGCGCGGTCATGGGGGGCCAGGTGCGCTTCGCGGTGTCCGGCGGCGGGCCGCTCGGCATCGACCTGGCGCACTTCTTCCGTGGCATCGGCCTGGTCGTGCTCGAGGGGTACGGGCTCACCGAGACGTCCCCCGTCATCTCGGTCAACCTCCCGGGCGATGTGCGGCTCGGGACGGTCGGGCGGCCGATCGGCGGCACCACCGTGCGCATCGCCGACGACGGCGAGGTGCTCGTCCGGGGACCGCTCGTGTTCGCCGGGTACTGGAACGACATCGCGGCCACAGACGAGACGTTCGACGGCGAGGGCTGGCTACACACCGGTGATCTGGGAGAGCTCGACGAGGACGGCTATCTGCGCATCACCGGCAGGAAGAAGGAGATCATCGTCACGGCCGGCGGCAAGAACGTATCCCCGTCCGGGCTCGAGGACCGGCTGCGGATGCACCCGCTGGTCAGCCAGTGCATGGTCGTCGGTGACAACAGGCCGTACATCGGTGTGCTCGTCACCCTCGACGCCGAGGCGCTGCCCGGATGGCTCTCCGAGCACGGCAAGCAGGAGATGAGCGCGGACGACGCGCGAACCGATGAGGACGTGCGGGCCGCGGTCCAGGCGGCGGTGGACGACGCGAACCAGGCGGTGTCGCGTGCCGAGTCGATCAGGCGTTTCCGCATCGTCCCCGGCGACTGGACCGTCGAGGGCGGCCAGCTCGCAGCGAAGTTGTCGCTCAAGCGTGACGTCGTGACCCGCGAGCAGTCCGCCGAGATCGACGCCCTCTACGCGTAACCGAAGTTGTCAGTGTCTGGTTGAGCTATAGC
>JBOHBN010000428.1:0-25718 GCA_050698355.1 Streptosporangiales bacterium
CACCGCCCCGAGCGCCAGCGCCGCGGCGAACGAGGCGTCGGGCAGCAGCACGTACGTCGCCGCGGCGACCACGACGGCGGTGACCAGCGGCGCACCGACCGCGAGCACGCCGATCGGTCGGACGTTCCTGCGCACCGCGATGTACGACGACGACAGCGCGGCCGCGTAGAACAGGGGTGGGAACAGCGCGTACTGCACCACTTCGGGGTCGAGGCGGAAGCCCCGCGCGACCGGCACCAGGGACGCGCAGACCCCCACGACCAGCAGCAGGAGCGGCGCGGAGACCGCGAAGCGCCGGGCGAGCGCCGTGATCGCGAGGACGCCGACAACGATGAGGATGACGGCGAGGAGGGTGTGGGTCAGCACGCCATCACGCCCGATACGCCGTCAGGCACCAGGCCAGTCGGGTGGCCGCTTCTCCACGAACGCGCGTACGCCCTCCGCGCGGTCGGCGGAGAACGCCGTGTCGCGCCACGCCGCGTCCTCGATCTCCAGTCCCGCGGCGAGGTCGGTCTCGTGGCCGAGGCGCAGCGCGCGCTTGGCCGCCCGCACGCCGACGGGCGAGTTGCCCGCGATCTGGTCGGCGAGCTGCGCGGCGACGGCGCCGTCTCGCCCCGCCTCCACCCGCCGGTCGACGAGCCCGATCCGCTCGGCCTCGGCGACGTCGACCCGGCGGGCGGTGAAGATCAGGTCGGCGGCGCGCGCGGGGCCGACCCGCCGGGAGAGCAGCTGCGTACCGCCGCCCCCGGGTACGACGCCCACGGAGACCTCGGGAAGCCCGAGCACCGCGGTCTCGTCCGCGACGATCAGGTCGCACGAGAGCGCGAACTCGCAGCCGCCGCCGAGCGCGTAGCCGTGCACCGCGGCGATCGTCGGCATCGGGAGGTTTAGGATCCCGCCGAACGCCGCGCGGAAGACGGGGCGCTGCGCGCGCAGCTCGGCGTCACCGTAGGAGTTGCGTTCCTTCAGGTCGGCGCCGACACAGAACGCCTTCTCGCTGGACGAGGCGACGACAACGGCCCGTACGCGGGCGTCGTCGGACAGCTCCCGGCAGGCGGCGACGAGCTCCCCGGCCATGGCGGTGGACAGGGCGTTGAGCGCCTCCGGCCGGTCGAGCACGAGCTCCGCGACGTGCGGGCGCAGGGTGTCTCGACGCACGGTCACCATCGGCATGTCGACGAGGCTATCCGCTAGCGCTCCCCCGCCGCGTCCGCCTCCAGCAGCATGTACATGTCGCGCTGCACCAGCTCCACGTGCGGTACGTTGACCAGCTCGACCTGGCCGTGCTCGCCGGCGGATTCGATGATCAGCGTGCCGCAGCCCAGGATCCGCTGGCCGATGGTGTTGCGGAACGCGACGTCACTGACCCGGCTCAGCGGGATGTCGCGACCAGACCTGGCGAGGATGCCGCGCCGGATGAGCACCCGGCGGTCGGTGAGGGTGTACGTGGTGGTCCACCAGCGCAGGACGGGCCGCAGCACGCCGACGATCACCACGACCGCCAGGACGACCCACACGGCGTACCGCAGGATGTCGATCGGCGCGAGCGCGCCCACGAACCCGGCGAGCGCGGCGGTCAGGAGCAGTATCAGGACCCGCGCGACGAGCACGCGCCAGTGCGGGTGCAGGTGGTAGTACACCTCCTCACCCGGCGCGAGCCGCTTACGCAACGCCACCATCGGATCCGATCCTGGCACACTTTCGCTACCCCCATGGGTTGTCGGCGGGTCCTGCCTCGATCACGGTAAGTACCCTGAGCATGCCGCCGCCCGGCGTGTCGCCCGTGGTATGCACGTCGACACGTACTTACCGTGATCGACTTCTCAAGGGCTGGCGCGGGTCGGACGGTTCAGCGGACGTGTACAACGTCGCCGGCGGCAAGGGTGCGGACGGCACCGGCCGGATCCCGTACGCGCAGGGCGCCGTCGCCGGTGATGCCGATCGCGGTCCCCTCGACGTCAGCGTCGGGAAGCTCGACCCGTACCCGCCTGCCCAGCGTCGCGCAGAGCGCCTCGTACGCCTCCGCCAGACCGCACGAATTCGCATCGCCATCGGCCGCGCGCCAGCGCCCGTACCACCCGCCGAGCGCGCGCAATACCGCCCACAGCAGCGCGAGCCGGTCGGTCGTCGCCCCGGCGAGCAGGAGCGATGTCGCGGCGGTCGACGGGAGCTGCGCCTCGGTGAGGCGCACGTTCAGCCCCATGCCGATGACCACCGCGTCGCCGGCGCGTTCGGCCAGCACGCCGGCGAGCTTGCGGTCGGCGACGAGCAGGTCGTTCGGCCACTTCAGCACGGCGGACACCCCGGTGTGCTCGCGGACCGCCTCCGCCGCCGCGACGCCCGCGAGCAGCGGCAGCCACGACCAGCGCTCCTGCGGTACGCCGGACGGGCGCAGCAGCACGCTCGCCATCAGCGCCGTGCCCGGCGGCGCCACCCACGTACGCCCGAGCCGGCCGCGCCCGGCGGACTGGAACTCCGCCACCTCGACCAGGCCCTCCGCTTCACCCCGCTGGGCCGCGGCGGCGAGGTCGGCGTTGGTCGACGGTGTGCTCGCAACGAGCCGCACCTCGCGCCAGAACGTCCCTAAGGTGATCATGAAACATGTTCGTAGCTATAGCTACCGCAAGTCTTCATGATCACCCGGTATTTTGCAGGCCGGCGGCGACGCCGTTGAGGGTGAGCTGCAGCAGCCGCTCGTACGCCTGCCGCTCCTCCTCGTCCGGCTCGCCGAGGCGGAGCGCCGCGAGCGCGCGCAGCTGCAGGTGCGACAGCGCGTCGACGTACGGGTTGCGCAGCTCGACCGCCCGAGACAGCACGGGGTTGGCCTCCAGAAGCCGGCTGCCGCCGGTGACGGCGAGCACCCGCTTGACGGTCCTGTCGTACTCGGCGAGCACCCGCTCGGTGAGATCGGGCCGGTCGCCGAGCGCGAGGTACCGCGCGGCGATCCGCCGGTCGGTCTTGGCAAGGCTCATCTGCGCGTTGTCGACCAGCGACCGGAACAGCGGCCAGGTCTCGTACGCGTCGCGCAGCCGGTCGTCGTCGACGGTGGCGAGACCGCTGCCGAGGCCGTACCAGCCGGGCAGGTTCATCCTGGTCTGCGACCAGGCGAACACCCACGGGATCGCCCGCAGCCCGGACAGGTCGCGGGCAGGGCCTGAGCGGCGCGCGGGCCGCGAGCCGATCCGCAGCGAGCCCACCTCGTCCAGCGGGGTGACGCGGGCGAACCAGGCCGCGAAACCGTCGTCGTCCACCAGCGCCCGGTACGCCCGCTGCGCGGCGGTGTCGATCCGCTCGGCCAGGTCGTGGAACTTCGCGGCGGCCTCGGTCGCACGGGCCTCCACCGGCGGCGCGGAGGCGAGGAGCACGGCCGACGTCACCTGCTCGACGTGGCGCCGCGCGATCGCCGCGTTGCCGTACCGGGCGAAGATGACCTCGCCCTGCTCGGTGACCTTGAACGTGTCGGCGACCGATCCGGGCGCCTGCGCGAGGACGGCACGGTTGGCGGGGCCGCCGCCGCGGCCGAGCGCGCCGCCGCGGCCGTGGAACAGGGTGAGCCGGATGTCCCGGTCGCGCGCCCAGGCGGCCAGCGCGGCCTGCACGTCGTAGAGCAGCAGGGTGGCCGAGACCGGTCCGATGTCCTTGGCCGAGTCGGAGTACCCGAGCATGACCTCGAGCCGCCGGCCGGTCGCGTCCAGGCGGTTGCGTACGGGGTCGAGCGCGATGATCTCGTCCAGCGTGGCGACGGCGCCGCGCAGGTCCTCGCCGGTCTCGAACAGCGGGACGACGTCGAGTACGGGCGGCTCGCCCCCTGTCGCGTGCGCGGCCAGCTCGTAGACGGCGGCGACGTCCTGCGCCGACCTGGTGAAGCTGACCACGTACCGGCGGCAGGCATCGATTCCGTAGCGCTGCTGGGCCCACGCCATGACGCGCAGGGTGCGCAGCACCTCGTCGGTTTGCTCGTCCGGCTCACCGCCTCCCCGTACGCGCTCCAGGACCCGGGCGTGCACCTCGCTGTGCTGGCGTACCTCGAGCTCGGCCAGGTGGAACCCGAACGTCGCCCCCTGCCAGACCAGGTGTTGCAACTCCCCGTACGCCAGCCGTACCGCACCGGCCGCCGCGAGCGACTCCTGCACGACGCGCAGCTGGTCGAGCAGCTCGGGTGCGTCGCGGTACGCGAGGTCGAGGTCGCGCTCCCGGGTGGCGCGCAGGCGCCGCGCGGCCAGGAGCAGCGCCTGCCGGTGCGGCTCGTCCGGTGAGCGCTTGGCCAGGTCGGCGACGAGATGCGGGTGCGCGGCCTGCGCGGCCGCGAGCCGCGCGCGCAGGTCGGCCGACGGCGGCGTGGTCATGGCGGACGCGGTGAGGGTGCGGCCGATGCGGGTCGCCGTGGCCTCGAGCGCGCGCAGGGCGTGCTCGGACTGGACGAGCAGCGCCTCGCGGGTCACCTCGGCGGTCACGTGCGGGTTGCCGTCCCGGTCGCCGCCGACCCAGCTGCCCAGGCTGATGAAGGCGGGAGCGAGCGCCGCCCTGCGCCCCGCGTCGTGCGGCGAGAGTGCGGTGTCCAGGCTGCGGTAGAGCGCGGGCACCGTGCGGAACAGGGTCTGGTCGAACACCGCCGTCGCGGTGCGTACCTCGTCGAGCGGGTCCGGCCTGGTCGGCCGCAGCAGCGCCGTCCGCCAGAGCTCGTCGACCTCCTCGAACAGCCGGCGGCGCGCCTCGGCCTGCTCGGTGGCGGAGATGCCCGGGTCGTCGAGCCCGCTGAGCTGCTCGCCCACCCGGCGGATCGCCTGCACGACCGCGCGGCGCCGTGCCTCGGTCGGGTGCGCGGTGAGCACGGGGTGGAAGCGGAGGTTGCCGACGAGCTCGGCCAGCCGCTCCTCGCCGGACTGGTCACGTACGGCGGCGACGGTGGCGGGCAGCGACTCCGGGACGGGTTCGCCTGAGCGGTCCCGGTCGCGGATCGCGCGGGCGCGCTGGTGCTCCTCGGCGAGGTTGGCGAGATGGAAGTAGCAGGTGAACGCACGGGCGACCTGCTCGGCGCGTTCGAGGTCCCAGGAGTCGACCAGACGCCTGGCTTCCTCGTCGGCGGAGGGGTCCTGCCGGGCGGCGATCACCGCGTGCCGCAACCGCTCGACGTCGTCGAGCAGGTCCGGCCCGCCGCTCTCGCTGATCACCTGCCCGAGGGTGTCGCCGAGCAGCCGGATGTCGCGGCGCATCGGCTCGGGCATGACGAGCCGCGCGGCGTCCCGCTCAGCCGACTCCGACACGGACGGCAGCGTATCGAGCCTGTCCTTGCACGTTGTCAGTGTGTGGTCGAGCTATAGGTCAACCACACACTGACAAGGCGCCGATACGCTGAGGCCGTGAGCATCGAAGAGACCGAAGACGTGCCCTCGCCGGGGACGACCGAGCTGCCGGACACGGCCGACATCGACGTGCACACCGCGTCAGGCAAGCTGGCGGACCTGTACCGGCGCAACGACGAGGCTGTACACGCCGGCTCGGCGCGGGCGGTGGAGAAGCAGCACGCGAAGGGCAAGAAGACCGCGCGGGAGCGCATCGACCTGCTGCTCGACGAGGACTCGTTCTGCGAGATGGACGAGCTGGCACGGCACCGCTCGACCAACTTCGACCAGCAGGACAACAGGCCGTACGGCGACGGCGTCGTCACCGGGTACGGCACGGTCGACGGCCGCCCGGTGTGCGTGTTCGCCCAGGATTTCACCGTGTTCGGGGGCAGCCTCGGCGAGGTGTTCGGCGAGAAGATCGTCAAGGTCATGGACATGGCGCTGAAGACCGGATGCCCGCTCATCGGCATCAACGACTCCGGGGGCGCCCGTATCCAGGAGGGCGTGGTGAGCCTCGGACTGTACGGCGAGATCTTCTACCGCAACGTGCAGGCGAGCGGCGTCGTCCCGCAGATCTCCCTGGTCGTCGGCCCCTGCGCGGGCGGCGCGGTCTACTCACCGGCGATCACCGACTTCACCGTGATGGTCGACAAGAGCTCGCACATGTTCATCACCGGTCCCGACGTCATCAAGACCGTGACCGGGGAGGACGTCGGTTTCGAGGAACTTGGCGGTGGGCGCGCGCACAACACCAAGAGCGGCAACGCGCACTACATGGGCGCCGACGAGGACGACGCGATCGACTACGTACGCGCGCTGCTGTCGTACCTGCCGAGCAACAACCTCGACGACGGTCCCGCCTACGACTCCGACGCGACGCTCGACATCACCGACGAGGACCGCGAGCTCGACACCCTCGTACCGGACTCGGCGAACCAGCCGTACGACATCCACACCGCCATCGAGCACATCGTCGACGGCGGGGAGTTCCTCGAGGTGCAGGCGATGTTCGCGCCGAACATCGTCGTGGGCTTCGCGCGGGTGGACGGCCGCAGCGTCGGCGTCGTCGCCAACCAGCCGATGCAGCTCGCGGGCACGCTCGACATCGACGCGAGCGAGAAGGCCGCGCGGTTCGTACGCACCTGCGACGCGTTCAACATCCCGGTGCTCACGTTCGTGGACGTGCCCGGGTTCCTGCCCGGCACCGACCAGGAGTGGAGCGGCATCATCCGCCGCGGCGCGAAGCTCATCTACGCGTACGCCGAGGCGACCGTGCCCAAGGTCACCGTGATCACCCGCAAGGCGTACGGCGGGGCGTACGACGTCATGGGGTCCAAGCACCTGCGCGCGGACATCAACCTGGCCTGGCCGACCGCGCAGATCGCGGTGATGGGCGCGCAGGGCGCGGTCAACATCTTGTACCGCGGGAGGCTCGCCCGGGCCGCGGAGAACGGCGAGGACGTCGAGGCACTGCGCCAGCAGCTGGTCGCCGAGTACGAGAACACCCTCGCCAACCCGTACACCGCCGCCGAACGCGGCTACGTCGACTCGGTGATCCCGCCGAGCTACACCCGCAGCTACCTGGTGCGCGCGCTGCGTACGTTGCGCACCAAGCGGGAGAACGTGCCCACCCGCAAGCACGGCAACATCCCGCTATGAGCGAGGCACACCTGCGCGTCGTGCGCGGCGAGCCGACGCCCGAGGAACTGGCCGCGCTCGTGACCGTGCTCGCGGCGCGCGCCGGCGCGGCGAACGGTACGGGCGGGGCGCCACGCTCGGAATGGGCGAACCCGGCACGGTCGATGCGCGGGCCGCTGCCTCCGGGACCCGGCGCCTGGCGCCGTTCCGGCCTTCCCTGCTAGGTGTTACTCCACTCCAGTGATCATGAAAGTTCGTCGCAGCCATAGCTGCGAACATGTTTCATGATCACCGGGTGGGGGCGACCGTTCCCGGCCGCGTGCCCTTCGCTGCTACTCGCCCTGCTTGGGTTGGGCGAAGCAGCTCGGCGCCTTCTTGTAGGCGGCGTACTGCGTGCGGAACGCCTTCAGGTGCGCAGGAGCCGCGTGTACGGCCTTCATCCACGCTTCGTGGTACGCGGATGGGTCGGCCGTTTGCTTCGTCCGGTGCTGCAGCGTGTGCTTGGACCAGTCGGCAGCGACCTTGGAGCCGGCCGCGATTGTGTCGGCGATCGCCGCCTGGCGCGTCTTGCAGTCATGCGCGTCGTCGGTGAACGGCGCGAGCACCTGCTCGGGCACCACCTTCGAACACGCCTTGCCCCGGTTCTCGTACAGGATCTTGGTGCTGTCGAACCTGGACATGTCCTTGCTGCCGAGCTTGTGCGTGCGTTCCCAGATCGCTTGCGCCTGGTCGAAGGTGATCTTGCCGGCGTCGAGGTCGAGCTCCGCATGCACGTGCTGGTACCAGTCCTGGTACGACTGGCGCGCGGCCTTGACCGCCTTGTCCCCCGCCCGCACCTGGTCCCGGCAGTTGATGACCGTCGGCGGCGGCGCGGTCGACGAATGGGTCGGCGTCGCGGCCGGCGAGCTCTGCGCCGACACCGCCGCCATGCCCAACAGGTCGGGCTTGGCCGCTACGGTCCAGCCGCCGCCACCGCCGATGAGCGCGACGAGAAGCACCACGACGGTCACCACGAGAGGGCGACGCGAGTGGTCATGCTTTGCTGCGTGCCGGGAACTTTCCGGATTTGCCGCGTGGCGTCCACCCACGTGGACCACTCCCTGCCTGGATGTCACGAGGTGGTAAACAGTTGCACGGGCGGCGGGGGCCTAGGAACAAGCGTCCTACGGAGCGCGACAGCTTAGTGACTCCACACACACAGTTTGGTGGTATCAGCCGATATGGGCGTTCTGTGCACGCGACAGCTGGTACTCGCCTCGCGGTCACCCGCCAGGCTGAGGCTGCTGCAGAACGCGGGCTTCGCTCCCGTTGCCGTGGCCTCGGGTCTCGACGAGTCCGGGTACGCCGCAGCCTCCACGCGGGAGCTGACCACCGCCTTGGCGGCCGCCAAGGCACGCGCCGTCGCCGCGAACACCAGCGCACCCGCCCTGGTGCTCGGCTGCGACTCGCTGCTCTGCCTGGACGGTGAGTCGCTCGGCAAGCCGGCCGACGAGCCCGGGGCCGTACGCCGGTGGCGCTCGATGCGTGGTGCCACGGGCAGCCTTGTCACCGGCCACTGCCTGGTCGACACCGCGAACGGCAGGGAGCAGGCGGCCGTCGTCGAGACGGCAGTGCGCTTCGGGAATCCGAGCGATGCGGAGATCGACGCCTACGTCGCGACCGGCGAGCCGTTGGAGGTGGCCGGCGCGTTCACCCTCGACGGCCTCGCCGGGCCGTTCGTCGACGGCATCGAGGGCGACTGGTCGAACGTCATCGGGCTCTCCCTGCCCGCCTTCCGGCGGCTGCTCGCCGAGCACGGCGTCCAGGTGCACGAGCTCTGGTCGGACGCGAACAGCAACGGCACCGGCGACACGGCCGCACAGTAAGCTGCCCCGCGGACAAAGCAGGCGAGGGAGGAACGACGCGTGCAGAAGGTGCTGATCGCGAACCGTGGCGAGATCGCCGTACGCGTCGCGCGGGCATGCCGCGACGCGGGGATCGCGAGCGTCGCGGTGTACGCCGACCCCGACCGTGACGCGGTCCACGCGAAGGCGGCGGACGAGGCGTACGCGCTCGGTGGCAGCACCGGTGCGGAGAGCTACCTGGACATCGGCAAGCTGCTCGACGTGGCCAAGCGGGCGGGAGCCGACGCGGTGCACCCCGGCTACGGGTTCCTCGCCGAGAACGCCGACTTCGCGCAGGCGGTGATCGATGCAGGCCTCACCTGGATCGGGCCGCCACCGGAGGCAATCGGCTCGCTCGGCGACAAGGTCGCCGCCCGGCACATCGCGGGGCAGGTCGGTGCACCGCTGGTCGCGGGCACCCCGGAACCGGTGTCCGGCCCCGACGAGGTCGTGGCGTTCGCCGAGGAGCACGGCCTGCCCATCGCGATCAAGGCGGCGTTCGGCGGCGGCGGGCGCGGCCTGAAGGTGGCACGCGCGGCGGGCGAGGTGCGCGACCTGTACGACTCCGCGGTGCGGGAAGCCGTCGCGTCCTTCGGCCGCGGCGAGTGTTTCGTCGAGCGGTACCTCGACCGGCCGAGGCACGTGGAGACGCAGTGCCTCGCCGACACGCGCGGTGGCGTCGTCGTCATCTCCACCCGGGACTGCTCGCTGCAGCGGCGGCACCAGAAGCTCGTCGAGGAGGCACCGGCACCGTTCCTCACCGCGGAGCAGACGACGCGGCTGTACGAGTCGAGCAAGGCGATCATGCGCGCGGCCGGTTACGTCGGTGCGGGCACGTGCGAGTTCCTCGTCGGCCAGGACGGCACCGTCTCGTTCCTGGAGGTCAACACCCGCCTGCAGGTCGAGCACCCGGTGAGCGAGGAGGTCACCGGCATCGACCTCGTACGCGAGCAGTTGCGCGTCGCCACAGGGGAGCCGCTCGGCTACGACGACCCGGCCATCCGCGGCCACTCGATCGAGTTCCGCATCAACGCCGAGGACGCCGGGCGCGACTTCCTTCCCGCGCCCGGCACAGTCACACGCTGGCAGACGCCATCAGGACCCGGCGTACGCCTCGACTCCGGCGTCGAGCACGGCACGACCGTGCCGCAGGTGTTCGACTCCATGCTCGCCAAGCTCGTCGTCACCGGCGCCACCCGCCGGCAGGCGCTCGAGCGCAGCGCGCGCGCGCTCGCGGAGTTCCAGGTGGGCGGCATGCCGACCGTGCTGCCGTTCCACCGCATGGTCGTCGCCGACCCCGCCTTCGCGAGCGAGCCGTTCAGCGTCCACACCAGGTGGATCGAGACGGAGTTCGCCACGACGATCGCGCCGTACTCCGAGACCGTCGAGCAGGCCGAGGAGGCGCAGCGCGAGCCGGTCGTCGTGGAGGTGGGCGGCAAGCGGGTCGAGGTGGTGCTGCCTGCCGACCTCACCGCGGCCAAGTCGGACCGGTCGGCGCCCCGGCGTACGGCCCGCAAGGCCGCGGCGTCGGCAGGCGGGGACGCCCTCACGAGCCCGATGCAGGGCACGATCGTCAAGGTCGTCGCCGAGGAAGGCCAGCAGGTGGAGGCCGGCGACGTGGTCGTCGTGCTGGAGGCGATGAAGATGGAGCAGCCGCTCTCCGCGCACCGCGCCGGCACGATCCGCAAGCTCGACGCCACGGTCGGCGCCGCGGTGACGAGCAGCGCGGTCATCTGCGAGATCATGGACTCTTAAGAACGCGCGTGGCCGTTCCGTCCGCGCCCTCTATTAGGCTGAACACATGCACTCCCCCACTCGCGCCGGTCTGGCGCCGCCCGCGGCCACGAACCGTCCGGTACCGCGTGCGTACGCCCTGGCCGCCGCGCTGCTCGCCGCGCTGGTGGCGTCCCTCGCGCTCGGCGCGCTCGTCCCCGCAGGACAGGCGCATGCGGCGGTGGACACCGCCAAGGTGGACACCACCAAGGTGGACACCACCAAGGTGGACACCGCCAAGATCGTCTCCGCGTGGAAGAACGGCACGCCCGTCTACCAGGCGCAGCGCACCGGCGTCCTGTCCCCGGAGGGGGTACAGGCGCTCACCGACCAGATCCAGAACAGCACGACGCCGATCTTCGTGGCCGCCGTGCCGCAGAACCAGGTCGACAGCAAGGCAGAACAACGGGCGCTGACGAAGCAGCTGGAGCAGGCGTACAACGGCCGCGGCACCTTCATCGCCCTCGGCAAGCATTCGATCGGGGCGCGCTCCACCGTCGTTCCGGACCGGATCGACGCGCTGACCGGCGAGGCCATAAACGCGGGCAAACCTGACTCGCAGGAGGTCGCCACCGCGCTGATCGACAAGGTCAACCAGGCCGCGCGCAACGGCGACTCGGGCCGCGACACCGGCTCGGCCGGAGCCGGTGCGCTCGGCGTCCTGCTCGTCGGCGTGGGCGTGCTCGTGGTGATCGTGCTCGCTGGCGCGCTGGTCGCGGTTTCTGCGCGACGCAAGCGGCGCAAGCGCGAGGCGGAGGAGTTCGCCGAGGTCCGCAAGACCGCGGCCGAGGACGTCACCCGGCTCGGCGAGGACATCACCCAGCTCGACCTCGACGTCCAGGAGAAGGACCTCGACGCCGACGCCCGCGCCGACTACGCCGAGGCCCTCGACGCGTACGAGCGCGCCACGACCACGCTCGACCACGCCGAGAAGTCCGACGACCTGCGCGGCGTGACCGAGGCGCTCGAGGACGGCCGGTACGCCATGACCTGCGTGCGGGCCCGCCTCGCCGGAGAACCCACCCCGGAGCGTCGCGCGCCGTGCTTCTTCAACCCGCAGCACGGGCCGTCCGTGACCGACCGCACCTGGGCACCGGCCGGCGGCACGCCGCGCGACGTACCGGTGTGCGCGGCCGACGCCGACATCCTCGACCGCGGCGGTGAGCCCGCCGCCCGCGAGGTCCTGGTCGACGGGACACGGCGCCCGTACTGGGAGGCCGGCCGCGCGTACGCGCCCTGGTACGGCGGCTACTACGGCTCGTACGGCATCGATGGGCTGCTCGGCGGCATGCTGCTCGGTTCGGTCCTGACCGGAGGCTGGGGCGGCTTCGGGTTCGGCGGCTTCGATCAGGGGTTCGGCGACGGCGATTTCGGTGACGGCGGCTTCGGTGGCGGTGACTTCGGTGACTTTGGCGGCGGCGGGTTCGGCGACTTCGGCGGCGGCGGGTTCGGCGGCGGCGGGTTCGGCGACTGACCAGGAGGCACGATGCCTCGGCTACCCGGCGACCCAGGGCTGGGCGGCAAGCTCGCGTACACGCTCGGCGTACGGCTGCCGCCGCGCAACGCCGAGTGGGTTCGCCACGACCTGACCGACGCCGACTGGCGCTGGCGACTCGTCGGACGGCACATGCTGCTCATGGTGCCGATCAGCCTGCTGTTCGCCCTGCTCCCGGGCGACACGATGATCCGCGTGCTCGCGCCGCTGCTCGTGTGGGTGGGCAGCGTGTTCATCGTCGCCGCGTACGCCGACCCGATCCGGGAGCGGCGGCTCCGCCAGCACGGCATCGAGCCCCCGAGCGGGCACTGACCGCGCAGCCCCGCGTTCCCACTTTTTCGTCACGGGGACGCCCCGTGCCGCTAGGTCCGTCACGGGGACGCCCCGTGACGGACAGGGGACCGAACCCTCAGGAATCCTCGGCCGTCATGAGCTGGCGGGCCGCCTCGGTGAGGCTGCCGGTCAGCGACGGGTAGACCGCGAACGTGTTCGCCAGGTGGTCGACGGTGAGCCCGAACCGGCAGGCGATCGACAGGGACAGCACCAGCTCGCTGGCGCGCGGAGCCACGACGACGCCGCCTAGCACCGCCCCGGTACCCGGACGGCAGAAGACCTTGACGAAACCGTCCTGGATGTCCTGCATCTTCGCGCGCGGGTTCGTCGCGAGCGGCAGCTTGACCACCGCGGCGTCGACCGCGCCGGCTTCGACGTCGGCCTGCGACACCCCCACGGTCGCGATCTCCGGGTCGGTGAACACGTTGGCCGCCACGGTCGACAGCCGCAGCGGTTCCACCGCCTCGCCGAGGGTGTGCCACATCGCGATCCGCCCCTGCATGGCGGCGACCGACGCGAGCATGAGCACTTTGGTGCAGTCGCCGGCGGCGTACACCCCGCGTACGGAGGTGCGCGACACGCGGTCGACGTCGACAAAGCCGCGGTCGTCAATGCGTACGCCTGCCTCGGCCAGCCCGATGCCATCAGTGGCGGGGACCGATCCGATGGCGATCAGGCAGTGCGAGCCCTCGACCGTGCGGCCGTCGACCAGGCGTACGAGCACGCCGTCGCGCGTACGTTCGACGCCCTGCGCGCGGGCCTTGGCGACGACGTTCATGCCGCGCCGCGCGAACACGTTCTCGAGCACCGCGGCGGCGTCGGCGTCCTCGCTCGGCAACACCCGGTCGCGGCTCGAGACCATCGTTACCCGCGAGCCCAGGCCGAGGAAGCCGCTCGCGAACTCCGCGCCGGTCACGCCGGACCCGACAACGACCAGCTCCTCGGGGAGCGTGTCCATGTCGTAGACCTGGCCCCAGGTCAGGATGCGCTCGCCGTCGAAGGTCACGCCGGGTAGCATCCGCGGCTTGGCACCGACCGCGACGAGCACGACGTCGGCGGAAACATCCTCGCCACCGCACTCGACCCGGCCGGGCTCCAGCAGGCGGCCGGTGCCCTCGATGAGCCGCACGCCCTCGCCCACCAGCCGCTCGCGGATGTCGTCGGACTGCGCGCTGGCGAGGTCGCGTACCCGGTGGTCGACGCGGGCGATGTCGACGTCCACGCCCCGCCCGCCGATACCCAGCCCGAGCGCGGACGCCTGCTCCAGCCCGTGCACCGACTCCGCCGTCGCGATCAGCGTCTTGGACGGCACGCAGTCGGTCAGCACGCAGGACCCGCCCGCGCCGCTTCGCTCCACGAGCGTCACCTCGGCGCCGAGCTGGGCCGCAACGAGCGCCGCCTCGTACCCTCCGGGCCCGCCCCCGATGATCACCACCCGTGTCACGCGACCTCCTCCGCACGTCAGCTATGTCACCCACACGTGTCGTCCGGCGTATTCTCCCCGATGCGGGCGGCGGTTCGCCGTACCCTGGTCCGGCTATGGGTTTGTATGCCGCGTACGCAAGCAATCTCGCTCCCGACCAGATGCTGCGCCGGGCGCCGCACTCGCCCGTCCGCGGGCCAGGCTGGCTCACCGGCTGGCGGCTCGCGTTCGGCAGCGAGGACCGTGCCTTCGACGGCGCCCTCGCCACGGTCGTGCAGGCACCGTCCGAGCAGGTGTTCGTCCTGCTGTACGACATGCCGCCCGCGGACGAGCGGGCACTCGACGACTGGGAGGGCGGGGCGTTCGGCCTCTACCGCAAGTTGCGAGTACGGGTCGACACCATGGAGGGCCAGGTACTCGCCTGGCTGTACGTACTCAACGGCTACGAGGGCGGCCTGCCGTCGCAGCGGTACGTGAAGATCATGGCGGACGCCGCACGGGCCGCGGGCGCACCGGCCGACTACGTACAGTGGCTGCGCACGCTCCCCTGCCGCTGAGCAAGCGCCCCGGGCTCAGGGCCGGGGACCCAGGTCGATGCGGATCGTCAACGGGTCGGTCGCCGTCTTCACGAAGACCCTCCCGTCGAAGCGGCCGCCGAGCCCGTGCGTCTCGTCGATCCGCCGCCGGCGTGCCAGGCCGTCGTCGTCGGGAAGCGGCGTCGCCACGCCGGTACGCCACCCCTGCCGGGTCTTGACCCGGACGCGGGGGTCGACCAGCAGGTTGCGTACGTACGCGCAGCCGCGACCGTGCTCGGCAACGAGCCAGAAGGTGTCGTCGTCGAGGCCGTTGCCGACCGGCGTCTGTCGCGGCAGGCCGCTGCGGTTGCCGGTGGTCTCGAGCAACGCGAACGTCGACGGGGCGAGCCCCAGCCGCAGCGCTTGTCGCAGCGGGGCGTTGAGCAGGTACTTCTCGATCCAGCGGGACCGGCGGCGTTTGCGCGCCTCGTCCATCTCGTAGCCTCGCAATCTCGATCACTGACCAAGACGCCATTGTCGGACCCCGGAACGGTGCGTGCCATCCGCCGACGGGAGGCATCCGGTGTACGCGCTGCGCGGTACCCGGCTACCAGGGGGTGGGCTAACCTGCCTCCGTGACCGAGCACGACGACCCGTACGGCATCGCGCGTGCCGCCGCAGACCGGCTGCGCGCCATCGCCCGCCTCCAGGTGTTCGACCTCGCCGTCGTGCTCGGGTCCGGATGGGCACCTGCCGCGGACCTGCTGGGCGACACCGCCGACGAGTTCCGCGTCACCGAACTGCCCGGTTTCTCCCGCTCCGGCGTTCCCGGCCACGCCGGACGGGTGCGGATCATCCGGAACGGCCACCGGCGGGTGCTGGCGTTCCTCGGCCGCAGCCACCTGTACGAGGGCCGCGGGGCCAGCTCGGTCGTGCACGCGGTGCGCACCGCGGTCACCGCCGGATGCCGGATCGTCGTGCTGACCAACGGCGCCGGTGGCCTGCGCGGGTCGTTCACGCCCGGCACCCCTGTGCTGATCAGCGACCACGTCAACCTAACCGGCCAGTCGCCGCTCACGGGCGCGAACTTCCTGGACATGACCGACCTGTACTCCCCGCGCCTGCGACGGTTGTGCCGGCAGTTCGACCCGACGCTGGAGGAGGGCGTGTACGTCGCGTTCCCCGGGCCGCAGTTCGAGACGCCGGCCGAGATCCGCATGGTCAAGTCGATCGGCGGCGACCTGGTGGGCATGTCCACCGCGCTGGAGGCGATGGCCGCGCGCGAGGCCGGCGCGGAGGTGCTCGGCATCTCGCTCGTCACCAACCTCGCCGCCGGCCTCTCCGGCAAGCCGCTCGACCACGAGGAGGTGCTGCAGACAGGCCGCCGCGCGGCCACCCGGATGGGCGAGCTGCTCGCGGAGGTCGTCTCCTGCGAGCACCCGGAGCTGCCCCGATGAGCCCGCAACCTGTCAGTACCTCAGCTCGCCATAGCGAGCCGAGGTACTGACACGTCATGGGTGACGCCGTACGTGCGGCGCGGGAGTGGCTGGCCGACGACCCCGACCCGGACACGCGCGCGGAGCTGAGCGCGCTCCTGGACGCCGGGGATATCAACGCGCTCGCGGACCGCTTCGACGCACCGCTCGCGTTCGGCACGGCCGGGCTGCGGGGCGCGCTCGGCGCGGGCCCCGCACGGATGAACCGGGTCGTGGTGCAGCGGGCGGCCGCGGGCCTCGCCGCGTACCTCCGCACGGCCGTGGGCACCGGCCGGGTGGTGATCGGCTACGACGCCCGTACGAAGTCCGACGTCTTCGCGCGCGACACGGCCGACGTGCTGCAGGGCGCTGGCCTGGACGCGGCACTGCTGCCGCGGCCGCTGCCGACGCCGGTGCTCGCGTACGCCATCCGCAGGCTCGGCTGCGTGGCCGGGGTGATGGTCACCGCGAGCCACAACCCGCCGCAGGACAACGGCTACAAGGTCTACTCAGGCGACGGCCGCCAGATCATCGCCCCGGCCGACGAGCGGATGTCCGCCGAGATCGAGCGGGTCGGGCCCGTACCCGACCTGCCGAAATCCGACCGGTGGGAGCTACTGGGCGAGGACGTCGTGGAGTCGTACGTCGTACGCGCCGCGTCGGTGCTCGACCCCTCGTCCGCGCGCGATCTACGCATCGCGTACACCCCGCTGCACGGCGTGGGCGGCGACACGCTGCTCGCCGTGCTCGACCGGACTGGGTTTCCCGCGCCGGTGGTGGTCGCGGCGCAGGCCGAGCCCGACCCTGGGTTCCCGACCGTGGCGTTTCCCAATCCCGAGGAGCCGGGTGCCGCGGACCTCGTGCTGGCCGCGGCGCGCGAGCACGACGTCGACCTGGTCGTCGCGAACGACCCGGACGCGGACAGGTGCGCGATCGGCGTGCCGACGCCGGCCGGTTTCACCATGCTGAGCGGCGACGACCTCGGCGCCTTGCTTGCCGTGCACCTGTTGCGCCGCGAGGGCGCCGGCGGGACGTTCGCCACGACGATCGTGTCATCCCGGCTGCTCGCCCGGATCGCGGCCGCGCACCGTGTCGGGTACGCCGAGACGCTGACCGGGTTCAAGTGGCTCTCCCGCGTGCCGGACCTGCGGTACGCGTACGAGGAGGCCCTCGGCTACTGCGCTGACCCGGCTGCCGTCGCCGACAAGGACGGCATCACCGCGGCGGCGCTGGCGTGCGAGCTGGCCGCGACCCTCGCCGCGGAGGGGCAGTCTCTCGCGGGGCTCCTCGACGAGCTGGCCCGCGAGCACGGGCTGCACGCCACCGACCAGGTGTCCGTACGCGTGCAGGAGTTGAGCGAGCGCGACAAGCTGCTGGACCGGCTGCATGCCAGCCCACCGCGCGCACTCGGCGAGTTGGCCGTCGAGGGCGTGGACGACCTCGGCGCCGGGGCCGACGGGCTGCCACCCACTCCCGGTATGCGCTTCCGGCTCGCCGAGGATGCGCGGGTGGTCGTCCGTCCGTCCGGCACCGAGCCCAAGCTCAAGTGCTACCTGGAGGCGGTGGTTCCGGTGCGTGACGGGAACGTCGCCGCCGCGCGCCGCCGCGCGCAGGAACGCCTGCGCGCGATGGCCGCCGATCTCGCGCCGCTCTTGTCAGTGCGTGGTTGAGCTATAGCTCAACCACGCACTGACAACTCCAGAAAGGGCTACGGGAGCAGGACGCTCAGCACGAGCAGGAGGGTGGGCGCCGCGAGGGCGCCGACCGCCACCCACGACCAGCGCCTGGTCTCCTCGGTGTGCCCGCGCTCGCGCGACACCCGCGAGAACCGGCTCGACATGCCCTCCAGCCGCTGCGCCAGGTAGTCGGCGTTCGTACGGGTGGGGTCGACGGTACCCTCCCCGCCTCCCGACGCGGCCCGACGGTCGCGCCCGCCCCGGGCACCGCGCCCGGGCACGTACGAGAGATCGGAGGCCTGCTGCCGGATGGTCGACGCCGTGTGCCGCGACCGGCGCCGGTTGGACACGTGCCCCACCCAGGAGTGGTAGCGGCGCACGTTGGTGTGCACTCGGACGGTGTCGCGCGCGTCGACCTCCGTGACGGCGCCCCAGGGGATCTCGATGTCGCGCAGCGGCTGCCGGATCAGCACCCGGTCGGCGTCCGCGCGCAGCCGCGGGCGCAGCGCGATCACGTACACCAGGCCGCTCACGACCAGCAGCACCGAGCCGGCGATCGCGCTGTCGCGGTCGAACGGGTGCCGGAGGATGTCCACGACGTTGAAGGCGGCGAACGCCATCCACAGCCAGCCGAGCACCCAGCCCATCGTGGCCTTCGTGTCCATCCGGTCGGCGTCCGGCGTGTGCTCGCTCACCCCACGATTGTCCCGCATGGCCCGCATGCCCTGTTCATTGCGTCCGACGCACGGTGTGGGCGCGGCGCAGGAGCTATCGTGACCGCATGGCCATGACGACGACGCCGGGTGCCGCCGCGCTGGCGGATGTCACCGCGTCCGACGCGTCGCTGCGCCGCTTCCTGCACGGCCTGCCGGGAGTCGACCAGGTCGGCGCCGAGGAACGCGCGGCGCGGCTCGCCAGCCGCTCGATCAAGACCACGGCCAAGGCGTTCGCGCTCGACCTGGCGATCTCCATGGTCGACCTCACGACGCTTGAGGGCCAGGACACCCCCGGCAAGGTCAGCGCGCTGTGCGCGAAGGCCATGCGCCCCGACCCGACCGACGCGTCGGTGCCCAGCGTCGCCGCGGTCTGCGTCTACCCGGACCTGGCCGCGACGGCGAAACGCCAGCTGGGCGGCAGCCGCGTACGCGTCGCCAGCGTGGCCACCGCGTTCCCTTCCGGGCGGACGGCGCGCCCGGTGAAGCTCGCGGACGTGGAGCAGGCGGTCGCCGCCGGCGCGGACGAGGTCGACATGGTGATCGACCGCGGCGCGTTCCTCGCCGGCCACTACCTCGACGTGTTCGACGAGATCATCGCGGTCAAGCAGGCGGCGGGGGCCGCGCACCTCAAGGTGATCCTGGAGACCGGCGAGCTGGCGACGTACGACAACGTGCGCCACGCGTCGTGGCTGGCCATGCTGGCCGGCGCCGACTTCATCAAGACGAGCACCGGCAAGGTGCAGCCTTCGGCGACGCTGCCGGTCACGCTGGTCATGCTGGAGGCGGTCCGCGACTTCCACGCGACGACCGAGCGGCGGATCGGGGTGAAACCCGCCGGCGGCATCCGTACCGCCAAGGACGCCATCCGCTACCTCGTCGTGGTGAACGAGACCGCCGGTGAGGAGTGGCTGACGGCGGAGCTGTTCAGGTTCGGCGCGTCCAGCCTGCTCAACGACCTGCTGATGCAGCGCCAGAAGCTCAGCACCGGGCACTACGCGGGCTCGGACTACTTCACGCTGGACTAGAGGCCGCGTAGCGGCGGGTCGTCTCGAGCCGCTTGTGGCCCATCAGCTCGGCGACGCGGGCGATCTCCGTGCCGCCGTTCAGCAGCCGGGACCCGAAGGTGTGCCGCAGGACGTGCGGCGTGGCCTCACCGCCGGTACCGCGGTCGCCGCCACCGCGCTCGCCGCGAGCAGCTTCGCCTTCGCGGTGTGGAACGTGATCGGGCTGACGCTGCGGCAAACGCTCACCCCAGCCGAACTGCGCGGGCGCGTGATCAGCGCGTTCCGGACGCTCATGGAGGGTGCTGCCCCGGTCGGCGCCCTCGCGGGCGGGCTCGTTACGGGCATGCTGGAGCCCATGGAGATCAGGGAGGCGACCGCGGGCGACTGGCCGGCGATCTGGCCGTTCATGCGGCGCATCATCGCCGCCGGCGACACCTTCACACTCGACCGCGACACCCCCGAGGACGAGGCGCGCACGATCTGGTTTCCCGAATTGCCGGGCCGTACGGTCGTCGCCGTTGACGACGGCATCGTTGTCGGCAGCGCCGTGACGAAGCCGAACCACGCGGGTCCCGGGGCGCACGTCGCGAACGCCAGCTTCATGGTCGACCCCGACCACGGCGGTCGCGGTACGGGACGGGCGCTGGGCGAGCGCGTCCTCGACGTTGCCCGCGCCGACGGCTACCACGCGATGCAGTTCAACGCCGTCGTGGAGAGCAACACCCGGGCCGTCGCGCTGTGGCGCTCTCTCGGGTTCGAGGTGCTCACCACCGTCCCCGAGGCGTTCGACCATCCGGCCGAGGGGTACGTCGGTCTGCACATCATGTACCGCCGTCTCTGAGGTGGCGCTTAGACTCGAGACCGTGCCCAGCTTCGAGTACGCGCCGGCGCCCGAGTCCGCCGCGATCGCCGAGATCCGTTCGCACTACGGGCTGTTCATCGGCGGGGAGTTCGTCGACGCGGAGGACGGCGGGCCGTTCAAGACCGTCAACCCGGCCAACGAGCAGGTGCTCGCCGAGGTGTCGGCCGCGGGCCCCACGGACGTCGACCGCGCGGTACGGGCAGCGCGCCAAGCGTACGACCACACCTGGGGGTCGATGACGGGGCGCGAGCGCGCCAAGTACCTGTACCGCATCGCCCGCATCCTGCAGGAGCGCAGCCGCGAGCTGGCGGTGCTGGAGACCATCGACAACGGCAAGCCGATCCGCGAGTCGCGCGACGCCGATATCCCGCTCGTCGCCGCGTGGTTCTTCTCGTACGCCGGATGGGCGGACAAGCTGGAGTACGCGGGGTTCGGCCCGAACCCCAGGCCGCTCGGCGTCGCCGGGCAGGTCATCCCGTGGAACTTCCCGCTGCTCATGCTGTCCTGGAAGATCGCGCCCGCGCTCGCGTGCGGCAACACGGTCGTGCTGAAGCCGGCGGAGACGACGCCGCTCACCGCGCTGGCGTTCGCGGAGATCTGCCAGCAGGCCGACCTACCGCCCGGCGTGGTCAACATCGTCACCGGCGCCGGCGAGACCGGCGAGACGCTCGTCACCCACGACGGCATCGACAAGGTGGCGTTCACCGGGTCGACCGACGTCGGGCGCCACATCGCCCGCAGCGTCGCCGGCACCCGCAAGAGCCTCACCCTCGAGCTCGGCGGCAAGGCGGCGAACGTCATCTTCGACGACGCGCCGCTCGACCAGGCGGTCGAGGGCACGGTCAACGGCATCTTCTTCAACCAGGGCCACGTGTGCTGCGCCGGTTCGCGGCTGCTCGTACAGGAGAGCGTGTACGACGAGGTACTCGACCGGCTGAAGCGGCGGATGGCGACGCTGCGCATCGGTGACCCGCTGGACAAGAACACCGACATCGGGGCGATCAACAGCGCGGTACAGCTCGACAAGATCCGCACCCTCAGCGAGATCGGCGAGCAGGAGGGCGCGAGCCGCTGGTCCGCACCCTGCCCGCTGCCGGAGAACGGCTACTGGTTCCCGCCCACAATCTTCACCGGCGTGTCCCAGGCGCACCGCATCGCGCGGGAGGAGATCTTCGGGCCCGTCCTGTCGATCCTCACCTTCCGCACCCCCGCGGAGGCGGTGGAGAAGGCGAACAACACCCCGTACGGCCTGTCCGCGGGCGTGTGGACCGAGAAGGGCTCGCGCATCCTCTGGATGGCCGAACAGCTGCGCGCGGGCGTGGTGTGGGCGAACACGTTCAACAAGTTCGACCCGGTGAGCCCGTTCGGCGGGTACAAGGAATCGGGCTACGGGCGTGAGGGCGGCCGCCACGGTCTGGAGGCCTACCTTGCCCACTAAGGACACGGAGCAACGGATCGACGTGCGCAAGACCTACAAGCTGTTCGTGGGCGGCGCGTTCCCGCGCAGCGAGTCCGGCAGGTCGTACCGGGTTTCCGATCACCGCGGCCGGTTCCTGGCGAACGCCGCGCTCGCCTCGCGCAAGGACGCCCGCGACGCGGTGCAGGCGGCCGCGAAGGCGTGGCCGGGCTGGTCGGCGCGCACCGCGTACAACCGCGGGCAGATCCTGTACCGCATCGCGGAAATGCTGGAGGGACGGCGCGAGCAGTTCATCAGCGAGGTCGCGGCGAGCGAGGGCACGACGCGCCCGCGCGCCGACCGGGTCGTGTCGGCGGCGATCGACAGGTGGGTGTGGTACGCCGGGTGGGCGGACAAGCTCGCCCAGGTGCTCGGTTCCAGCAACCAGGTCGCGGGCCCGTACTTCGACTTCAGCGTCCCCGAGCCGACCGGTGTGGTCGCGGTCGTCGCGCCGCAGCGGTCCAGCCTGCTCGGCCTTGCGTCGGTCGTCGCGCCGGTGGTCGTGGGCGGCAGCACCTGCGTGGTGCTCGCCGCCGACGAACGCCCGCTGCCCGCGATCACCCTCGGCGAGGTGCTCGCGACGAGCGACCTCCCGGGCGGGGTAGTCAACGTGCTCACCGGCCGGGTCGCCGAGGTCGCGCCGTGGCTCGCCTCGCACCTGGAGGTCAAGGCGATCGACCTCACCGGCGTGGGCGATGCGGCGCTCGCCACCGAGCTGGAGGCCGCTGCGGCGGAGAACCTGAAGCGTGTCGTACGCCCCGACGAGCGCGAGCCGGACTGGACGGCCGACCCGGGCCTGGGCAGGCTGCGCGCGTTCCTCGAGACCAAGACCGTGTGGCACCCGGTCGGCATCTGACGCGCTGTCGTAGCCCTTGCGCTCCTACGACATGTAACGAGAGGATCACTCCCGGTGTCTGCCTGCCGGGAAGGATCGCTTGCCATGCCGTTACCGCTCCGCCACTCCCGGAATCCCCGCCACGCCCGCCTCCGCCCCGTACTCGCCGCTACCGCGACCGCCGCCCTCGTCACCGGGCTGGCCAGCGCCCCCGCGTACGCCGACGACAAGCCGACGGCGGCGGTGTCGATGGGCGACAGCTACATCTCCGGTGAGTCCGCAGGCGACTACGAACCCGGAACCGACGAGCCTGGCAACTTCTGCCACCGCTCAGCGCACGCGGAGATCAAGACGATCGGCATCCCGGTGGACAGGCGGATCAACTTGGCCTGCTCAGGCGCGACGACCGACAACGTGCGTCTCGGCGGCACACCGCAGAACGGCGACGCACCGCAGGCCGAGCGCCTGCGCACGGTCGCGCGTAACAACCAGGTCAAGCTCGTCGTGCTGTCGATCGGCGGGAACGACGTGGGCTTCGCCGATCTCGTACTCGACTGCATCAAGGCGTACTTCCTGCTCTCGCCCCGCTGCCAGGAGAAGTGGTCGGACAAGTTGCCGAAGAAGCTCGCGGCGGCGCAGCCGAAGATCGCCGCCAGCCTCAGCGACATCCGTACGGTGATGCGCGAGGAGGGGTACGCCGACTCCGACTACGAGCTGGTGTTGCAGTCGTACCCCTCACCGGTGACGGGAAAGAACCGGTACACGTTCACCAAGGCGTTCGAGGGCTGCCCGGTACGCAACGACGATGCGCGATGGGCGCGCACGTCGGTGGTCTCACAGTTCTCCGCGACGATGGCCGCCACGGCACGGAAGGTGGACGCGCGGTTCCTCGACATGCAGAAGGCGTTCTACGGCCGCGAGGTCTGCGCCAAGGGCATCACGCACAGCCAGGAGTGGGCGTCGGGCATCACTATCAACGTCAAGGAGATCCTGAACGGGCTCGGCCAGAACCTCGTGCAGGAGTCGCTGCACCCGAACCGCCGGGGCCACGCGCAGTTCGGTAACTGCCTGACCGCGTTCTACGGCATGGGTGAGGCTGCAGCTCGCTGTATCCGCGGCGCGGACGGCAACCTCGCGCCGCAGCCGACGAGCACCGCGGCGGTGCTGCGCGCGAAGCGCATGGGGACGGTGCCGTACATCCACGAGCCGGCGCCGGTGGCGAGCCGCAAGCGTGCGTACGCCAAGGAGACCAGGCTGAACGGCTAGACACGAGGGTGACGTGCAGGCCAGCCATGGCCGGCCGGCACAACAGCCGTTGCCTACTCCTGGCGATCGTCGAAGTGTGCCAGGCAGAGGTTCTCGACGGCTTGCGCGTCCGACGGCGCCGGCTCGAGGAACTCCAGATAGTGGCCAAGGGGCTGGAAGTCGCTGGACTGGTAGCCGCAGTAGACGTTGTCCGGCTTCTTGTCCATGGTCTTGGTGCTCGCGTAGACCGTTCCGGTCCGGCCATCGGGGAACGTGACATTGTCGAATTCGAACTTCGTGGTCGATGCCTGAGCGGCGGGAGCGGTGAGGATGATCGCGGCCCCGGCAGCGGCGGCGGCGGTGAGCAGGCGACGCATGGTTTCCTCCGTTCGACGGTGCTGGTGCAGAAGGTCACGATTCAGTCATGCTCGGGGTTCAACGGAGTCCCGAAGTCGCCGCGAGGGCAGTCAGGGTGACCCGGATCGTCCCCCGGCACTCCCCTGGTTTCAGGCTCTCCACGTACCGTTCACCGCCGCAGTCGGGGACAGTGGTAGGAGAACGTCTGCTTAGGAGAGGACCGAAACCACCATGGCATCGCGACTCGTACGTCCCACCCACGGCCGGATGATCGCCGGCGTCTGCGCCGGTGTCGCGCACCGGTTCGGCCTGTCGCCGTTCATCGTCCGCTTGCTCTTCGTGCTGTCGTGCCTGATCCCGGGCCCGCAGTTCATCTTCTACATCGGCGGGTGGCTCCTGATCCCCACCGAGCGCTAAGGGGCCCGCAACAGCTGAGCGGCCCGGCCCGCGCTAGCCCGGTCACTTACCGCGCGGTAGCTGACCGGGCTAGCGCGTAACCGCGCGCAAACCGACCGCAGTATGGGGAGTATCCCGTCGTCAGCGCGGCGAGTTCCCAGCCCGCCACATCGCCACTGAACGGCGCACCATGGCCAGCGTCGTCGGCCAATGGTGGAAGACATCATCATAGGTGGCGCGAAGCATCGGCCGCCCCTCGGCGACCATGGTGAGTTCATTGAACCGCCGTACATCACGTGCATGCGCCTCGCGGCTACCGTGGTAGGTGGCTCCTTCGGTCTCCAGGAAGACGCAACGTTCCACGAGGAGATCGACACGCCGAACGCGGTCGCCCACATTTACGGAGACCTGGGAACGGACGGCAAGCCCAGCGTCGGTCAAACCGAGCCTGGCCTTGGTCTCGACCGGTGACTCTGCCTTCGGATCGGCCAGGTGGAAGGCGCGCCACGCTGCCGCCGTGCGCGGATCATGCGACGAGCGGGCCTCGAGCGCATCGGCTACTTCGGGCAGGGTCGTCAGTTCCGCGAAAAGCACCGAATCGAGCGCCATGACGGCACTGTCTCGATCTTGAGTAAGGAGGAGATCGACTGCGGTGCGGACTGGCGTCGTCACGAGGAGCCCAGCCAGGTACCGGGCGTCCGCTGCGCCGAGTTGGTCCCGCGCATATCTGCCGCAAGGAACGCTGATGCGTGAAGCCGGCGGGCCCGTGAACTCCAAGCGCTCCGCGCAACCAGCGAGCTGCCACAGTGACGCGGCGGTTGCGTGGCTAGCCACGAACTGCGGCCAACGCGCTTGGACCGCAGCGACGTAGACCCGAAGGCAGGGCTCATGTCCGGGCAGCAGGTAAGCGCCACGAAACAGACGCTGCCATCCCTCCGCCCGTACGAGTCGGCGGAAGAAGTCGGGGTCGTACCCCAGATCGATCGCCTCGCGAGCGAGCAAGACGCCGTGCCGGCAGCGGGCGGCAGTGTGGAGAGGGGAGTCCATGACCCCGAGGGTGGGCCCGCGCCAGACCCGCTGGGCGCGACGCTACATGTCTGTGGATGGTCGGACCCGTACCTCAGCGCTGTGGACAGGAACCCCGGTCGGTTTGCGCGCGTGTTCCCGCTCGCCCGGTCAGCTACCGCGCGGTAAGTGACCGGGCTAGCGCGGGCCGGGCCGCTCAGCTGTTGCGGGCCCCTTAGCGCTCGGTGGGGATCAGGAGCCACCCGCCGATGTAGAAGATGAACTG
>JBOHBN010000429.1:0-22837 GCA_050698355.1 Streptosporangiales bacterium
GGCGCTGTCGGGCGCCGTCCGCGAACCTGGTTCCGCCTCACCCCCCACGGCCGGAAAGCGTTCCAGGCCCACATCGCCTGGCTCCAACAAGCCGCCCAGACCCAACCACACACCCGATGAGCGTCAGCAAGGCCGTCTCACACGGAAGGCTTGCCGTACACCCCCGGCTCAAGATCATCCGCCCTCAGATGCCGAGCGGCAACTGCAACACGCTGCCGGCCATGCTCGCTAGGGGGTTGGTTACGACGGCTGGTCAGCGCCCACGAGGCGGTCTAAGAACTCGGTGACTGCGCTTTCACCGGCGGTGAGCGCCTCGGCGGGGTCGTCGGCGCGTGCGATCATCATGGTCACCTCGTTGGCGGCGGCTAGCACCATGTGGGCAAACGCGTCGACGTGACGCGGCTCGATGCTACCCGCCTCGGCGGCGTACGCAAGCGCCGCCCTGATCACGCCCAGATTGCCCTGTTCGTCAAACTCACGCCACCGCTGCCAGCCGAACACCGCGGGCGCATCGATCAGCACGGTCTGTCGGACGACCGGGTCGCAGGCCAGCCGGATCCAGGCCAGACAGCTAGCCCGCAGCTCAACGATCGGGTCCTCGGCATCCCGCGTCGCCTCCGTCACCTGCGCGACGACCCGGCCGCCGACATCCTCCAGCACCGCCCAGAACAACGCGTCCTTGCCCGAGAAGTGGTGGTAGAGCGAGCCGCGGCTGGTTCCGGACTCGGCCAGCACCGTCTCGATCGAGGTGCGTTCGTAGCCGTGCGCAGCGAACAGCCGGGTGGCGACCTCGATCAGATGCGCCCGGGTCGCTTGGCCTCGCTCGACGTTCTTGTTCATCCCGCATTCCCGACCAAATCCGATTGACGGACCGACTGTCGGTCTGTAAGAGTTAGACCGCCAGTCGGTCTTTCGGCACACCGTACCCGGCACCCTCCCAGCGAGAAAGGAACCCCCCATGACCAGCGAGGTGGAACGCCTCGACAGGCGTCGCGGCCAGCTGCACACCCGGTCCGGTCCCGTCAGCTACATCGACACCGGCGGTCCGGGTCGCACGGCTCTGTTCGTCCACGGCGTGGGCACTAGCAGCTACCTGTGGCGGCACGTGATCGAACAGCTCGACGGCCAGCGCCGTTGCGTGGCGGTCGACCTGCCGCTGCACGGCCAGACTCCGGCCGCCGCCGACCAGGACTTCTCGCTGCCGGGACTCGCCCGGTTTCTCGCCGACTGCTGCGACGCGCTGGAGCTGACCGACGTCGACCTCGTCGCGAACGACACAGGCGGCGCGGTCGCCCAGGTGTTCGCCGCTGGAAACCCCGAGCGACTGCATACGCTGACCCTGGCCAACTGCGAAGCACACGACAACATGCCGCCCAAGGCGCTGCTGCCCGCAGTCCTGCTCGCCCGGATGGGCCTGTTCGCCCGCATCGCACCCTGGATGGGACGCACCCCGCAGGCCCGCAAGCGCGCCAACCGCATCGGCTACCAGGACGTCACTAGCCTGCCCGACGACATCGCTCGCGCTTGGCATGAACCGCTGCTCGGCACCAAGGAAGCGGCCCGGCAGTACCAGCGCCTGCTGACGTCCCTGCGCGCCCGCGACCTGCTGGCGGTCGAACCCGCCCTGGCCCGCCTACAGGCCCCGACCCTCATCGTCTGGGGCACCGGCGACATCTTTTTCCACCGCAAGTGGGCCTACTGGCTGCGCGACACCATCCCCGGCGCCACCGGCGTCATCGAGATCGACGGAGCACGCCTGTTCTTCCCCGACGAGCGGGCCACCGAACTCACCGCAGCGCTACGCCGTCACTGGAGCGCCCACCCGTGACATCCGACTCAGGTACCGAAGGATATCCGGACTCGACTGGCTGCGGTCGCGGCTTACCTCTTCGTCAGTGACCCAGGGGCGCGCAGGCGCCAAGAGTCGGTGATCAGCTCGCTGACCTCGGTGAGGTCGACCGCTTCCAGCCGGACGAGTACGACCGGATGCCCGTCGTAGTGCGGGGTTGTGAAGAACTTCTCGGGCTCGGAAGCGACAAGCGCTTCCTTGTCCCCGAGCGAGTCGACCCAGATGACCAGCGCCTCGGGCTCATCGCGGACCCAGGCAAACATCCGTGGCGTAGTCCGCCACGACGGACGACCGCCATAGGAGGTGCGCTCGAAAGCACCCGGCAGGTTGAGCGCAATTCGCCGCACGTCGTCCTCCGTGACCACCGTCGCAGTCTCGCACGTGCCGGGCCGCAGGCCCGGTCTCATTGACCGATCCCCAATTGAGACCCACTGGGCGCGCGGTGCCGTGGATGATGATCTAGTGAGTGAGGAGCAGACCAGCCTGGCGCTGGAAAACGCCTGGAACCGGGCCTTGGCATTGGCGTGGGAGGCGTTCCGGGCTGGGACCACCCCGGTCGGCGCCGTCGTCGTCGCGGCGGATGGCTCCATGGTTGCGACAGGGCGGGGTCGGCGGTACGAGGCGACCGGACCGGCTGGCGAGCTGGCCAACGTGCACATCGCTCATGCCGAGATCAACGCTCTGGCTCAGCTCGACACCAGTCGTCACTGGGACGACCATCGGCTGCTGACCACGCTGGAACCCTGCGGCATGTGTCATGGTGCGGCGGTGCAGGCCACCCTCGGCGCGGTGAGCTTCGCTGGACCGGATCTGTACGGAGGAACGGCGACGCTGTCATGGGACTGCCCACAGCCCAGCAGGCGGCCCCTAAAGATCACTGGACCACTCCGAGATTCCCGCGGAGCGTTCGCCACGCTCCTGCACGTCGTGTGGCTAATGGAGCGTGGTGCCGACCACGTCGTCGCTGAACACTCCAAAGCCATTCCCGACTTCACCGATTACGCCGCCGTCGTCCGCCCCAAGCTGGCCATGGCCGCCGTTCGCAACGACTATCCGGCCGCCTGGGGCCTCTGCGTGGAAGCGCCCTGGTAGCAGCCGCCAACGCTGTACGTTGCCGATCCCGAGCTTTGACATGTCGCTCGGTCGGTGGCGTAGAGCTGAGAACCGACTTGTCCAGCTCGGCTCGGCGCAGTCGGGTTATCGGAAGCCGGCGGTCGGGTGCGGCTGGTACTGACGTTCGAGCGTGGCGGTCTCCTCGTCGGTGAGCCGGACGTCGACCGCGGCGATAGCGTCGTCGAGGTGGTTCGGCTTGGTCGCACCGACGATGGGCGCCGTCACCTCGTCCTTGCCAAGCAGCCAGGCGAGCGCGACCTGCGCCCGCGAGATGCCCCGCGCTTCGGCGATCTTGGCGACGGCGCCGACAATCGGCCGGTCAGCATCGCGGTGGAAGGTCTCGGCGAAGTCGTCGGTGTCGGAACGGTTGGTCGACTCGTCCCATGACCGGGCAAGCCAACCGCGCGCGAGCGGGCTCCACGGAATGACTCCGATATCCTGGTCGGCGCACAATGGCAACATGTCGCGTTCCTCCTCACGGTAGAGCAGGTTGTACGCGTCTTGCATGCTGACGAAGCGTGTCCAGTCGTGCAGGTCCGCGAGATACAACGCCTTGGCGAACTGCCACGCGTGCATCGACGAGGCTCCGATGTAACGAGCCTTGCCCGCCTTGACGATGTCGTGCAGCGCCTCGAGCGTCTCCTCCAGCGGTGTGTCGTAGTCGAAGCGGTGAATCTGGTACAGGTCGACGTAGTCTGTGCCAAGCCGACGCAGGCTCGCGTCGATCTCACGGAAGATCGCCTTGCGGGACAGCCCGGCACCGTTGGGGCCGGGCCGCATCCGGTTGAAGACCTTGGTTGCGATCACCAGGTCCTCGCGATCAGCCATCGACAGCAACGCGCGGCCGGTAATCTCCTCGCTCGACCCTGCGGAGTAGATGTTCGCGGTATCGAAGAAGTTGATGCCCGCATCGAGCGCCTGGCGGAAGAACGACGTCGCGGCCTCCTCGTCCAGCGACCACGTGTGTCCGCCGCGACCCGGTTCCCCGTAACTCATGCAACCCAGGCAGATCCGCGAGACCTGCAGGCCCGTTCTGCCCAACCGCTTGTATTCCACAATGCTCTCCTCACGGCTCTCTTCACGGCGATTGCCATGGCCCTTACCCGCGGCCCGGGCGCAGCCCTAGCTCGCCGGTCCGGCATCGATCTGGCCGTACACGGTGACCGTCAACGGACCGTAGCTGCCTTCGACGGTCAGCTGTGTCCAGGCAGCGCCTTCCCGACCTTCCTGCGAGTTCGAGGTGACCTCAGCGCCGAGAATGCCTGCGACAGCGTCGAGGGCAGCACGGATGGCAGCGGCGTCCTCGCGGTAGATCTGCCCTTCCACCCGCGCGTCGGTGCTGGAGATGTACCAGCCGATGGCGGGCAACTCGGTATCACGAAGTAGCGCGGCGAGTGCCACGGCACCGTCGGCCTGCGCGGCACGAAGTTGAGCAATCTCAGTGTCGTCCATGACGGGTCACACCTTCCGGTACCTAGTGCCGGTGAACAACCCTAGACAGGCGGGAGAGACCGTCGCGGCGGAAGGCTCGAATCGAGGAACGGCCCAGTAGGGCGGAAGGGCACAAGGTAGCGGTCACTTCACCTTTAGCGTGCCGTGCATGTTCGCGTGGTACTCACAGTGGTAGGCGTACGAGCCCTCGCTCTTCGGCGCCTGGAAGGTCGCGGACTCGCCGCCCGCAACCTCGATATCGAACGCATCGCCCTTGTCCACGGTCACGGTGTGCGCAACGTCGTCGTTGTTGCGCACGGTGATCGTCGCGCCGGGCCGTACCGCTCCTGGCCCGGAGTAATCGAAGTCCTCGATCGTGATGACGTGGCGCTCGGTGGCGTGCTTTGTAGCGGACGCGGTTGGCCCGGTCGGCGACTCCGACGGTGGCGCCGACGCCTGTGCCGACCCGCCACTGCCCGTGGTCGCCGACGGGCTGCTTCCAGCTTGCTCCGGCGAGCCGGAACAAGCCGCCAATCCCGTCAAAGCGGCGGAGGCTAGCACTGTGACGGCGATCCGCGTCATACGACTCACTCTCATGGCTGGCCTCCCGACCGAAGCTCCTGTCAAGGATTCGTGCGCGCCACCTCGGCCGGATTGCCTTCGTGGCGCGTCGACGCGACTGCACTTGGCACAGACGTCATCGGTCGGCTCGTGCCAGGACTCTATGTCGACCAGCACGAGGGCTCGGTTGGGTCGGGGACTCCCGGTGACGCTGCGGCGATCCGTTCCCAGTTCCGGTCCCAACCCTCCCAGGGGTCACACAGCGGTGACGGGCGTGCCGTCAGCGGCGAGGTAGCCGCGGAACATCGCGTTGCTGTTGAACGCCAGCACCAGTGCGCCAGCAGGATCAGCGGCGATGAGGCCACCGGTTCCGCCGAGCGCGTCCAGGCTGGCCGCCATGGTCCCGCGTACCGCATCCTCCAGCTTGACCGCCTGGTACCGCACCCGCGCGGCGATGTCGTACGCCACAACCCCGCGGATGAAGTACTCGCCCTCGCCGGTGCAGGACACTGCGACCGCATCGCCCGCGGCGTAGGTCCCTGCCCCGATCAGCGGCGTGTCACCCACCCTGCCGACCAGCTGCCCCGTCATGCCGCCGGTCGAGGTCGCGGCGGCGATCCCACCGTCACGGTCGCGCGCGACGGCGCCAACGGTGCCGTGCCGGGCACCGCGCTCCTGTACCCGCAGGAGCTCGCGGACCCGGCGATCAGTGCGGAAGTAGTCCGGGGCGGCGGGGCAAAGCCCCCAGGACTCGACCTGCCTGACGTCCGGAGCGATCAGCAGCACGTGCGGGGTGCGTTCCATCACCGCCCGGGCGGCGAGCACGGGATTGCGAGTGGTGCTGCAACCCGCGACCGCGCCTGCCGAACCCGCGCCGGTCATCACCGCGGCGTCGAGCTCGACCGTGCCCTCGTGGGTCAAGGCGGCGCCCCTACCCGCATTAAACAGCTCGTTGTCCTCCAGCGCAGCCACCGCCGCGCATACCGTGTCGAGGGCGACCCCGCCCGCGTCGAGTACGGACCGCCCGGCGCCGAGCGCGTCGCTCAACCCGGCGTGGTAGGCACGCAGCTCCGCCCCGTCGAGTTCCTGGGGACGCGCGCCGGCGCCACCGTGCACGGCCAGTGAGTACCCGCAGGGCGTCGCGGGCACTTGGACGAGTTCCATCAGCGTCCCCCTCGACCGCATCGCGCGACCTCACCCACCCGACCGGTTCCTCGCCGTGACGCGCGATCAGCTCCTTCGCTCATCGGCCCCCCGCCTGCCGGGTGATGTAGTTGAGCGCGACGAAGGAACCGAAGATGTCGCGCCCCGACGCACCCGCGATCCGGACCGCGCGAGGGGCACTGCGTTCCACCCCCTTAACCCAGGTGGCGACCTCCGCCATGTCGGCGGTCTGCAGCTCCACCTCCAGGGCCGCGGGTGACTCGATCCGCGGCGGCCCGATCGCACCGTCGGCGACTGCCTCGACCGCGCACCGCGCGCTGTCGGCGATCCGCTCGCAGGCGACCTCGGGCCGCAGACTGTGCGCGCCGAACCGGCTCACCGACCCCTTGGTTGTGACGCCGACGCAGTCGGGCGCGAATGCCTTCGCCTCCTCCAGCGTCACCGCATCGCCGCTGAGCAAGGCGATCGGCACGCCGAAATCCCACGCTACGAGCGCGTTGATCCCACTCTCCCCGACGTACTCCTGGCCCAAGCGGACCCCGCTGATCACCTCGGGGTTGTAAGTGTGCGACAGCGTCGATGGCTGTCCACTGATAGAGCCGTGGTAGCCGACGAAGAAAACCGCGTCGAAGGTCTCGTCCAGTCCCTGCATCATGTAGCCGGGCTTATGCTTCCCCGACAGGTACGTGGCAGGCGACCTGATCGCTCGCGGGTCCAGGTTGAACATCGCGCCGTGCGAGTCGTTCACCACAATGTCGGTGGCCCCCGCGGCGACCGCGCCGCCGATCGCGGCATTCACCTCGCCGAGCGTCAGCGCGCAACCGACGTCGTACGCCGGTGAACCGGGCCGGCACTGCGACCAGTCCACGATCCCGGCCACGCCCTCCATATCGAAGGACAAGAAGACCTTCACTGCCGCCCGCCCCCTCCACTTTCGGCAGCCGTCTGTGCCGAACCCCATGCGTCATCCCGTGTACCTGCAGTCGGCTCCGCGAGTGGGAAGTGGCACGCGACCGTGTGTCCCGGCGCAAGCTCCCGCGGTGCCGGCGCCTCGCTCGCACACCGGTCGGTCGCCTTCCAGCATCGGGTGCGGAACACACACCCCGACGGCGGGTCAGCCGGTGACGGCAGGTCGCCGGTCAGCAGCACCCGCTCGCGCTCCCGTTCGACGTCCGGGTCCGGTACCGGAACCGCGGACATCAGCGCAGCGGTGTACGGGTGCATGGGGTGGGCGTAGAGGTCGGAGACAGGAGCGGTCTCCACCAGATGGCCGAGGTACATGACCGCCACCCGATCCGACACCTGGCGAACGACCGAGAGGTCGTGGGCGATCATGATGTACGAGAGGCCGAACTCGTGTTGCAGGTCTTCCAACAGGTTGATGACCTGAGCCTGAATCGACACGTCGAGGGCGGACACCGGCTCGTCGGCGACGATCACCTTGGGCCGTAGCGCGATCGCCCGCGCGATGCCGATGCGCTGCCGTTGGCCGCCGGAGAACTCGTTCGGGTAGCGGTTATAGTGCTCCGGGTTGAGCCCGACGCGTTCCATGACCTCCATAACCGCCTTCTTCACCCCGCCGGAAGGCCGAACGCCTTGAATCTCATACGGGGCGCTGACGATCGTGCCGACCGTGTGCCGTGGGTTCAGCGAGCTGTACGGGTCCTGGAAGATCATTTGGATCTCGCGGCGCAACGGCACCATCTGCGCGCGGCTGAGACCGGTGATATCGCGGCCTTCCAGTTCGATCTTCCCGTCGGTCGGTTCGAGCAGCTTGAGCATGGTGCGTCCAGCCGTCGACTTGCCGCATCCGCTCTCGCCGACGAGACCGAGCGTCTCGCCTGGCGCAAGGTGCAGGTCGACGCCGTCGACCGCACGGACATCGCCCACGTGCCGCCGCAGCAGCCCGTGGCTGATCGGGAACCACTTCCGCATCTCGCGGACGGTCAGAATCGGCTGAGTCACGTGCTCGCCCCGATCCGTTCCCTGGCCAGTCGCGTACGCACGTCCGGCTCCAAGTGACAGCGAATCGCGTGGCCGGCGGCTATCTCCTCCAGCTCCGGACGCTCCCGTGCGCACCGTCCACCGGGCACAAGCTCGGCGAACCCGCACCTTGGCTGGAAGACGCAGCCCGGCGCGAGCTGCAAGGGTGACGGCGGCGTACCCGGAATCGGCCGCATCCGGGCAGGGCGCTCACTGTCCAGGCGCGGTAACGAGGTCAGCAGCCCCCACGTGTACGGCATCTGCGGGTCGTGGAAGACGTTTCGAACGTCGCCCTTCTCGACAATCCGGGCGCCGTACATGACGACCACGTCATCCGCCATGCCCGCCACGACACCGAGGTCGTGGGTGATGAGGACGATCGCCGTGCCGAACTCCGCCTGCAGCGAACGAAGAAGATCCAGTATTTGCGCCTGCACGGTGACGTCGAGCGCGGTCGTCTGCTCGTCGGCGATGAGGAGATCGGGATCGTTGATGAGCGCCATGGCGATCATCGCCCGCTGCCGCATCCCTCCGGACATCTGGTGCGGGTACTCGTCGATACGGCTGCGCGGGTTCGGGATGCCGACCTTCTGCAGCATCTCGACCGCCCGCGCTCGCGCGGCGGACCCTGTTATGGACTGGTGGACGCGCGCGGCCTCGACCAGTTGGTCACCCACGGTAAAGAAGGGATGCAGGGATGACAACGGATCCTGGAATATCATCGCCATCCGCTGCCCACGCAGTTGACGGAGTCGGGCCTCATCCGCGCCGACGAGCTCCTCGCCGTCCAAGTGGATGGACCCGCTCACCGCCGTACGAGCCGGGTCATGCAGACCC
This sequence comes from Streptosporangiales bacterium, assembly GCA_050698355.1. GTDB lineage: Bacteria > Actinomycetota > Actinomycetes > Streptosporangiales > WHST01 > JBOHBN01. Next base: position 8,939 of record JBOHBN010000429.1, read on the forward strand.
ATGATCGCCTCGCTCGTGACGCTCTTGCCCGACCCGGACTCGCCCACGATCGCAAGCGTTCGCCCACTCTCGACTGAGAACGAGACGCCGTCCACGGCCCGGACGACACCGTCTTCCGTCGAGAATGCAACCCTCAGGTCGTCCACCCACAAGGACGCGCTCATCCGCAGGTCTTCCGACTCATCTGCACGTCTTTCGACTTATGTGGGGAAACGACCGCAACACGCCTGGGGCGCCCGTTCATTTCCCGACTTTTCTGGAACAACGTCCCTGTGCCGAACCGTCGGCGGGTGGGGTACGCGGGGTCAGCGTGCTGCTGAAGGATGGGTACGGCCGAGTGGTCGAGAGCGATACGACTCTCCGCGGCCCGCGGGTTGCTACCGACCACTCGGCGCGGCCCGCGCCCAGCGGACCGATCACCGCCGCGACCTCCCACGGTGAGTTCGTACTTTCCCACAACCTCCAGGTAGTGGGAAGTCGGTAGCGAGTTACATGCTGTGATCATTTCAGTCCCTCGTCGATCCGTTCATTCACCGACTCGCACCCGCGGGTCGATAAGCCCGTAGAGCAGATCGACCACCAGATTGGCGACGATGATGAACGACGCGGCGACGAGTACCACGGCGGTGATGACCGGCAGGTCCGCCGAGGTCACCGACTGCAGCGCGAGCTTCCCCAGCCCGGGCAGCGCGAAGATGGTCTCGGTGATCACCACGCCACCGAGCAGCTGGCCGAGATCGACGCCCGTCGCCGTGACGATCGGGGTGAGGCTTGCTCGCAGTGCGTGCTTGAAGATCACCTTCCCTCGCTTGAGCCCCTTGGCGCGCGCCGTGCGAATATAGTCCTCGCCGAGGGTGTCAAGCATCTGGTTGCGGGTCAGCCGCGCATAGAACGCGGCGAACACTGCCGCGAGCGTTGCCCACGGCAGGATGAACGACTTGAACCAGGCCACCGGGTCGTCGCTGAAGGGCGTGTAGGACGGGTACGCCATGATCCGCAGCTTGAAGACGACGAGGTACAGCAGCACCAGGCCGATGAAAAAAGTGGGGAACGAGTAGCCGATGAGCGCACCGCTCATCGACACCCGGTCCTGCCAGCGGCCGCGTCTCAGCGCGGCCACGACTCCTACCACGACGCCGACGCCGAGCCACAACACGCACGCTCCGACGGCCTCGGTCGCGGTCACCGGCAATCGCTTCGCGATCAGGTGAGTGACGTTCTCGCCACGGGCGAAGGAGTAACCCAGACAGGGGGCGGGGCACTCGAACGTCGCGGTACCCGAGCCGTACGTCCGACCGGCGAAGACCCCCTTCACGAACGTGCCGTACTGCACGTAGAGCGGCTTGTCGTAGCCCAGCCTGACCTCGTTGGCGTGGATGACCTCGGGGGTACACGACTTGCCGCAGGTCAACGCCGCCGGGTTGACCGGCAGAGCCGCGAACAGCAGGAACACCAAGATGCTCAACGCGATGAGCGTCAGGAACATAGCGACGATCCGCCGGACGACGTAATACCCCACGACTTCCTCCTCCCCCGAGCACCCTGGTACGGGATTCAGGCGACCGGCCCGCCGACAGCGGGCCGACCGCCTGCGTTCGTCAGCCCTTCACGTAGAGATCTGCGTACGGCCACGAGCCATCAGGCGTCCACATGTACACATGACCGTTCTTACCCTGCGCCGTACCGATCTTGGAACCCGCGAGGCGTTGCGCCCGGCCGTACCGCACGGGGACCGCCCATGCCTTCGCCATCGCCTCCTTGTTGAGCTGCTTCCACGTTTCGCTCTGCTTGTCCCGGTTGAGTTGGGCTTTCGCCGCCTCGCACCTCTTGTCGAACTGCTTGTCGTTGGCTCGCGACATCGACCAACCACCTCCGGTCTCGAAGAGCGACGGGATGACAGTCGACGCGTTCGGCCAGTCACTCGCCCACGCCGTCCACTCCAGCTCGTTCTCGGTCTTCGGGTTGAGCTCGAACTCGTTGCGCTTCCCGTGCTGCAGTGGGTTGAGGTCGACGTTGATACCCGCTCTCGCCAGCGATGCCTTGATCGATGCGGCCTCCTTGTCTTCGACAGGTGAGGTCGCGTAGTCGTAGGTGATGGTCGGCATCGGCTTGCCGGATTCCTTGATCAACTTCTTCGCCAGAGCCGGGTCACCCGTCGGTGGAATCTTCTGGCCGAACATGGTGGTCCACAAGCCGGTCTTCGCGTAATCCTTGGCCAGGTTCGGGCTGATCACGCCATCGGCAAGGTCACCGGCGTACTTGCCACCGTCGATCTTGAGGATCTGCGCGCGGTTCAGCGCGACCTGGATCGCCTGACGCTGCTTCAGGCTGGTCACGTGGCTGGAGTTGATCGCCAGCATGTACACGTACGGGTTCAGCACGTTCACGCGCCGGGATGCGTACCGCGAGTCGTTGAACACCTCGGAGAGCGAGGTCGTCCCGAGCTGATCGCGGGAGATCGCCATCTGGTCCGCGCCTGCGTCGGCCTTCATCCGTTGGTCGATGACGGTCGGCTGGAGCGAGAACTTCATGACAATTTTGTCGGGGTACGCCGGCCGGTACGGATCGGTCTTGTGGCTCCAGTGCGGGTTGCGTACCAGGACGAGCTGCTCGCCCTTGCTGTACTCCGAGATCTTGTAGGGCCCGTCGGAGAAGATGTCGTCGTCGTACTGCTCGCCGGTGTCCTTCGCCTTCGGCACCGCACCAAACGCGGGCATCGACACGGTGTAGTTGAAGTCGCCCACAGGTCGGTTCAGGTGGAACGTGATGGTCGAGCCGTCGGCCGAGCATTCAACGGCCTTGTCGTACGCGGCCGTGTTGTTGCCGGACTTCTCGTACGGCCCCTTGTAGACCGACGTGCCGTCTTTCGCCTTCGGGATGTCCAGGAACTGGATCGCATACGTCGGACCGTCGGTGATCACCGTCTGCGCGAATGTCCTCGAGATGCCGTACTTGATATCCGCGCAGGTCACGGGCGATCCGTCCTGCCACTTGGCGCCGCTACGAAGGCCGAAGGCCCAGGTCCGGCCGCCGTCGGAGGGCTTGCCCGTCCCCTTCGCCAGGTCGCCGACGAGCTGCGTCGCCTCGTCGGCGTTCGGGCTGAGCTTGTACGCGGTCAGCGTGCGGACCAGGTACGCGCTCTCGAACGCGAAGTCTTCGCCGACGTAGTCCCGTTGCGGGTCGAGGTGGTCGATCTGGTCGCTCTGGGTGAGGATCGTGAGCGTGCCGCCCTTGTGCGGCCCGCTGTCCCCACCGGATTCACCGGTTCCGCCGCCCCCACTACACGCGGACATGGCGAGGAGTGCCAACACCGCGGCAGCCGGCACGAACGCCGTTCTTGCCCTGTTCATAGCCCTTCTCCTTCGTACGCCTAGGTCCAGTGCTCGGCAGGGTCAGGTGCGCCTCCCTCGTGGGTCCAGGGCATCCCGCAGCGAGTCGCCGAGCAGGTTGAACGCGAGCACGACGATGAACAGAGAGGTGCCGGGGATGAACAGGTAGAGCGGGTCGACCTGGTAGTAGGCCACGGAGTCGGCCAGCATCTTGCCCCACGTCGCGGTCGGTTCGACGACGCCGACACCGAGGAATGACAGTGCCGCCTCGAGCGCGATGTAGACCGGCAGCAGTAACGTCGTGTAGACGATGATCGGGACCCACAGGTTGGGCAGCAGCTCATGCAGCAGGATCCGCGGTGTCCGCGCGCCGAGGGACACCGCGGCCTCGGCGAACTCCCGTTCCCGCAGGCTCAGCACCTGCCCCCTCACGATGCGTGCGATCGCCGGCCACCCGAAGAGCGCGAACGCCAGGATGAGGAAGACGATGCGCGCCGTGTTGCCCTGCAGGCCGAACACGTGGTTCAGCAGCTGGACGAGAACCGGGCTGAGCGCGAGGAACAGCAACAGCTGCGGGAAGCTCAAGATCAGGTCCATCAGCCGCCCGAGCAGCGTGTCGATCCGGCCGCCGAGGTAACCGGCGACGAGCCCGACGCCTCCACCGATCACCACGGTGAACACCGTGCCGATCGACGCGATCAGCAGCGAGACGCGCGATCCGTACAGGAGCCGAGCCAGGATGTCGCGACCCGTCGACGGTTCGACTCCGAGCGGATGCCGCAGGCTGATCCCGCTATGCAGCGGTCCTTCCTTGGGAAGGGCGCCGTCGCCGATGAGGTTGCTGTGCAGGTCGTTGGGTTGCAGGCCCAGCAGGTGCGTGATGACCGGTGCGGCAGCCGCGACGACCCCGACGAGCACGATAACGATCAGGCTTGCCATCGCGATCTTGTCCCGACGCAGCCTCGACCAGGCGATCTGTTTGAGGGGCCGCCCCGCCACGGTCGGTCCCTGACTGGTCTGCGTCGCGACTGCCATCGACGAGGCGGCCTCCGGTTCTCACGCGACTGCGGTTACAGGCTGCCGACACGCATGACGGCAGCACTGCGCTGTCGATGCTATTGCAAACTGCCTGCCATGATGAAGATGTGTTGGTTTCATTTCAGCCACGACCGGTGCGTAGGAAGCTGGTGTGGTGGACACGAGCATGCTGAAGACAGCCGCGCACGCGGCGACGATCGCCGAACTCGCCCGCGGGCATATGGACGCGCTCAGTCCCGCCGAACGCAGGGTGGCCAGGACGCTACTTTCCGACTACCCGAGCGCAGGGTTGTCGACCGCAGCCGACCTGGCTAGGCGCGCATCCACCAGCGCGCCTTCCGTGGTGAGGTTCGCGACCAGGCTCGGGCTCGACGGGTTCAGCGAGTTGCAGGGTCGGCTCCGAACCGAGCTGACGGTACGACGGGAGAGCCCCGCACGGCGAGCCCGGAGCAACCCCGGTCGGGGCACGGCAGCCGAGCTGACGGACCAGAACGCGGCGCACCGCGCCGATCTCATCACCGAGTCGATAGCCAGCGTTCCATCGTCCGAGATCGACGCCACCGTGCGCGCGCTCTCCGATATCTCCGGGGCTGTGCTGCTCGCAGGCGGGTACTTCAGCAGTCTGATTGCGCGGTACTTCGGTCTACAGCTGTCGCAAGTGCGCCCCGGGGTGTACTACGTCGGCGAGCCCATGCACCGCGACGTCAACTATCTGCTCGGCGTGGGCAAGCGCGACGTCCTCGTCGCGTTCGACCTACGCAGGTACGAGTCCGACACCATCGCGTTGGCCCAGGAGGCGAAGCGGCGCGGATGCACGACGATCGTGGTCACCGACGAGTGGCTCTCCCCCGCGTCCACGTACGCCGACGTCGTGCTTCCCGTCCCCACCGAGGCGTCTCACTTCGACAGCCTGGTGCCGGTGCTCAGTCTGGTGGAAAGCCTGATGCCCGCAGTCGTGGGCGCAATAGGGCCCGCGGCCGTCCAGCAGATGGCCGAGTGGGAGGCGCTCAGCAACCCGCGCCGGCGCAAGCTCGCCGACGATGAATGACCCGCTTACCGGTGGCCGGTAGGTCCCCCACCTCTCGCGATCATGAAACATCTTCGCAGCCAGGGCGACGAGCATGTTTCATGATCACGGGAAAGCTCCTGGCTCGTGCAAGGCCCGCATGTCCGATATCGTGGCAGCCAGCGAGACCGCGACGCTTTCGCCGGGGAGTGGTATGGCCAGCGTGGAGTTCGAGAACGTCGCCATCCTCCCCGAACAGGGCGACAACGTCGCCATCGTCTCCCGCGAGCTACCGGCAGGCACCGTCGTCCGGATGCGGGACCGCACCATGACCTTGCGGCACAAGGTGCTGGAGGGCCACCGGTTCGTTGTGGACCCGATCGCAGAGGGACAGCCACTGCTCTCCTGGTCCACACCGTTCGCCCGCGCGCTCGGTGACCTGACTCCCGGCGAGTACGCCTGCACACCCAGCAGCCTCGACGCGTTGCGACAACGGGGTGTCGACGGCCTGCCGGACGAACCCACGGCCACCAACCTGCCGCTCGACCCTTATCGGCTGGACGAGCCCATGCTCACCGTCGGCGAGCAGATCGAACCGGTCGCGACGCCAGGCACCTTCCTCGGGTACTCACGCGCCCACGGCGCGGCCGGCACCCGCAACCATGTCGTCGTCGTGGGAGTGACGTCCCGCTCCGCCGCCTTCGTCACCGAACTCGCCCGCCGCTTCGAGGAGCGGTTCGATCCCCTCTTCGACGGCGTCGTGCCGGTGGCGCACACCGAGGCGGGAGAGGACCACCGCCCGAACAACGTCGAGTTCGTGCTCAGGGTCCTCGCGGGGTTCCTCGTCCACCCCAACGTCGGCGCCGTACTCGTCGTCGACGAGTCCGACGGCGCGGTCAGGACCGCTGACGTGCTCGACTTCATGCGAGCGCATGACTATCCGGAGATCGCCGTCCCGCACGCGTTCTTCACCCGTACGGGCAGGTTCGGCGCGGACCTCGCCGACGCGACCGCACTGATCGAACCGTGGCTGCCGGTGGTCGCAGGGCAGGTACGGACGGAACAGCCGCTGTCCGACCTGAGCATCGCGTTGCAGTGCGGTGGTTCGGACGCGTTCTCTGGGATCACCGCCAACCCGCTCGCGGGAGCGGTCGGGCGAGAGGTCATCCGGCACGGGGGCGGCGCCGTACTCGCCGAGACCGACGAGCTGATCGGCGCGGAAGGCTACGTGCTCGAGAACGTGCGCAGCCTCGACGTGGCGCGGCGGTTCCTGAAGGCGGTCGAGCAGTTCAAGGAGCGGGTGGGCTGGCACGGACACACCGCCGAGGGGAATCCCTCGGGCGGCAACGTGTACCGGGGGCTGTACAACATCGTGCTCAAGTCCGTCGGAGCTGCCCGCAAGTTCGATCGCCGGCTACGGCTCGACCACGTCGTGGCCTACGGCGAGCCGCTGCCGGGGCCGGGCTTCACCTTCATGGACAGCCCGGGCAACGACCTGGAGTCGGTCGCCGGTCAGGTCGCTTCCGGATGCAACATGATCTTCTTCACGACGGGGAACGGCTCGATCACGAACTTCCCGTTCGTACCGACGCTGAAGTTCGTCACCACGACGCCGCGCTACGAGCTGTTGAGCGACGAGATGGACGTGGACGCGGGTCGTGCGTTGAGCGGGACGCCCCTGGACGAGCTGACGGCCGAGACGTTCGACCTGACGGTGGAGACGGCTTCCGGGCGCCGCTCGGCCGGGGAGCGGGCCGGGCACAGCCAGGTCTCGATCTGGCGGGACTGGAAGCAGACCGGACCGCGCAAGGGCATCGCGGTCACCATCGGCAGCCCCGGCGGCGAGTTCCCGGCCGGCGACCGCGACGCGGACCTCGATGCGCTACCCCTGCGCATCCCCGTCACGCACGGGCCGCCGGTCGACGCTCCGACAGCGTTCCCCATGTACCAGCTCGACGGGAGACGCAGTCCCGAGCCGCTCGCGCTCGTGCTGCCGACGAGCCTGTGCTCCGGCCAGATCGCATTGCGGCTGGCGGACCAGGCGGACAGGAACGGTTGGCACGGCGGCAAGGCGACCAGAACCGTGGCGCTCCCCCACACCGAAGGTTGCGGAGTGTCCAGCGGTTCAGCGGAGAACACCTACGCCCGCATCATGACCGGGTACCTCGCCCACCCCAGCGTGCGCATGGCTCTGCTGCTGGAGCACGGCTGCGAGAAGACGCACAACGACTACTTCCGGTCGCGTCTGGTGGAGGAGGGTCTCGATCCCGGACGTTTCGGTTGGGCGAGCATCCAGCGCGACGGGGGTATCGAGGCGGTCTCGGCACGCGTACGCGAGTGGTTCGAGCAAGCTGCCACGTCCCTGACGCCGCCCGAACGTGTTCAGAGCGGTCTGCAGGACCTGACCGTCGCACTCGGCGCCAGGGGTCTCTTGCATGGCTGGACATCGGAGGCACTCGCGGCCGTAGGCGGGTGGGTCGTCGGCAGCGGCGGAAGCGTTCTCGTCTCGTCCAGCGGTTCCCTGCTCGCCGACAGCGAGTTCCGCCGCCGGGCATTCGGTTCGCCCGCCCCGGTCGAGCCGACGCTGGCACACGGCCAGCGTCCCGCCGCACCCGGCTGGCACGTGATGCGGACGCAGACCACGAACTGGACCGAGACGGCGACGGGACTCGGCGCCGCCGGCGCGCAGGTGCTGCTGACCCACGTCACGGGCGGGACTCTGTCCGGCCAGCGGCTACTGCCCGTCGTCCAGGTCACCTCCGATCCGCATACGTTCGATGCGTACGGCGAGGAGCTCGACGGGTTCGTCGACGGAGACGCGGAACGGCGGGCGAGGGCGATGCTCGACGTCGTGGTCGCCGTGGCGACGGGAGCGCACACCGCACGGGTCCTCCGCACCGGCGACGTCGGATTCCAGATCACCCGCGGCCTGCTCGGCACCTCCATGTGACCGGCACGCGGTCGGTCGTCCCGTCGGCAGAAAGGCAGGTTCGTTCATGCACCTGGTCCGCTACCAGCCTCAGGGCGAGCCGCCTCGTGTCGGGATACTTGCAAGCGACGCGATCCTCCGCGTCGCCGAGGCGAGGTCGATGGCGCACCTGCTCCGGCTGCCGCACGACGAGCTGCGCACGGTGGTCGAGTCGGCCGCGGCCGCTGGACGCACCGATGACGCCGACACCGTGCGGCTGCTGCCGCCGATCGACGGCAGGGCCGAGGTCTGGTGCGCGGGCGTCACGTACGCACGGTCCCGCGGGGCACGGATGGAGGAGAGCACCGAGCAGTCCGTCTACGACAAGGTGTACGAGGCGCCGCGGCCCGAGCTCTTCCCCAAGTCCCCCGCATGGCGGTTGGTGACCGAATCCGAGCCGATCGGGATACGCGCGGACTCCGGCCACGACGTGCCCGAGCCCGAGCTGGCCGTCGTGGTGAACGCGCACCAGGAGGTCGTGGGATACACCGTCTGCAACGACGTCAGCTCGCGATCCATCGAGGGCGAGAACCCGTTGTACATCCCGCAGGCGAAGGTCTTCGCGGGCGGCTGCTCGCTGGCGAGCGGCATCAGGCCGGCATGGGAGGTCGCGGACCCCACCGACCTGACGATCCGGCTCGTCGTGCACCGGGACGGTGCCGAGGCGTACGCGGGCCACACCTCCACGGCGCGGCTGGCCCGCTCCCTGGAGGAGCTGGTGGGGTGCCTGGGCGTCGCGAACGACTTCCCCGACGGCGTCGTCCTGGCGACGGGCACCGGCATCGTCCCGGAGCTGGACTTCGCGCTGAAGGCCGACGACGTCGTCGAGATCGAGATCGACCAGGTCGGTCGCCTGGTAAACCCGGTACATGTCGGCAAGGATGCATTCGGGTGGCTTGCCGACGAAGCAGCCGAGCGGCCGACGCTGGAGACCCGGTGACCTTCCGATCACCGGCCCGAGCGTTGCCGGCATGGCCGGTTCTTTCGAAGGAGGATCGATGAGCGAGCAGACTCTGCGCAGTTTCGACCACTGGTTCGGTGAGAAGGGGCGCAACGGGTTCATTCACCGTTCGTGGATGCGCGCGCAGGGTTTCTCCGACGAGGTGTTCGACGGCCGGCCCGTGATCGGCATCTGCAACACCTGGTCGGAGCTGACTCCGTGCAACGCACACCTCCGCCGGCTGGCCGAGTCGGTGAAGCGTGGGGTGTGGCAGGCGGGCGGGTTCCCGCTCGAGTTCCCCGTCATGTCACTGGGTGAGACGCTGCTCCGGCCGACGGCGATGCTCTTCCGCAACCTGCTCAGCATGGACGTCGAGGAGTCGTTGCGCGGCAATCCCGTCGACGCCGCGGTCCTGCTCACCGGCTGCGACAAGACGACTCCCGGCTCTGTCATGGGCGCCGCGAGCGTCGACCTGCCAACGCTCGTGGTGACGGGCGGACCGATGCTGAACGGCAAGTTCCGCGGTTGTGACATCGGCTCGGGAACGGCGGTGTGGCAGTTCACGCACGATCGCAACGCCGGTCGGATGACATCGGAGGACTACGCCGCGGCGGAGTCCGGGATGTCGCGGAGCAACGGTCACTGCATGACGATGGGCACCGCGTCGACCATGGCGTGCATGACCGAGGCGCTCGGCCTGCAACTCACCGGGTCGGCAGCCGTACCGGCGGTCGACTCGCGGCGTTACGCGATCGCGCAGGAGGCGGGTCAGCGGATCGTCGCGATGGCCAGGGACGGCGTCAAGATCAGCGACATCCTGACCAGGGACGCGTTCTACAACGCGGTCAGGACCAACGCCGCCATCGGCGGGTCGACCAATGCGGTCATCCACCTGCTCGCCATCGCCGGTAGGGCCGGTGTCGACATCACCCTCGACGACATGGACCGCTGGTCGGAGGATGTCCCCTGGCTCGTCGACCTGCAGCCCTCGGGCCGCTACCTCATGGAGGACTTCTACTACGCAGGCGGCTTGCCTGCGGTGATGCGCGAGCTGCTGCCGCTGCTCCGGACGGAGGCCGTCACGGTCACCGGTCGGAGCATCGGCGAGAACGTCGCGAACGCCGAGCGTACCGAGGGGACCGACGTTATCCGTACGCGTGCCGAGCCGCTCGGCACAGGAGCGGGGACGGCGGTGCTGCGCGGCAACCTCGCGCCCGACGGCGCGGTACTGAAGCAGTCTGCCGCCACGAAGACACTGCAGCGCCATCGCGGACCGGCATTGGTGTTCTCGAGCATCGAGGAGTATGACGCCGCCGTGAATGATCCGGACCTGGACGTCACGCCCGACACCGTGCTCGTGTTGCAGAACTCCGGTCCCAGGGGCTATCCGGGCATGCCCGAGGTCGGCAACCTCACGATCCCGCGCAAGCTCGCCGAACAGGGCGTGGACGACATGGTGCGGATTTCCGACGCGCGGATGAGCGGCACGGCGTACGGCACGGTGGTGCTGCACGTCGCGCCCGAGTCCGCGGTCGGCGGGCCGCTCGGCCTCGTGCGTAGCGGCGACTGGATCGAGCTGGACGTGAACGGCCGCCGACTCCACCTCGAGGTGGACGAAGATGAGCTGCAACGGCGCCGGGCGGAGTGGCGGCCGCGGGAGCTCAAGGCCGACCGCGGCTGGCAGCGGCTCTACCTCGACCATGTGCTCCAGGCCGACCGGGGTTGCGACCTCGACTTCCTGGTTGGGAGCAGCGGGTCTGCGGTCGCCCGCCAGTCGCATTGAGGTCCCGGTGGAGCCGACCAGGAAGTGAGCGGAGGTGGACACCGTTTCCATGAGTAGCGACAACGACCCGCTGGTGGAGAGCCTTCGAGCCGTGCTCGATGAGCGGTCGGTCGTCACGGACGTCGACGTACTCGAGAGCCACCGCCACGATCACGCCTCGTTCTGCCCGGCCGGGGTTCCACGCGCGCTCGTGCGGCCGGAGTCCACCGAGCAGGTGCAGCATGTGATCCGAACGGCAGGCGAGCACCGGGTACCCGTGGTCACCCAAGGAGCACTGACCGGACTGTCCGGCGGGGCGAACGCGACCGACGGATGCCTGCTGTTGTCGACCGAGCGCATGGACCGCGTGCTCGAGCTCGACGTCGACGACCAGGTCGCCGTCGTCCAACCCGGCCTCGTCAACGCCGACTTCTCCCGCATCGTCGCGGAGAAGGGGTTGTTCTACCCACCGGACCCGTCCTCCTGGGAATCGTCCACCATCGGCGGGAACGTCGCGACGAATGCGGGTGGCCTCTGCTGCGTGAAGTACGGCGTCACCGCAGACTTCGTACGCGGGCTTGAGGTAGTGCTCGGCACCGGTGAGGTGCTGCGAACGGGTCGCCGCACCGCGAAGGGCGTGGCCGGTTACGACCTCACCCACCTGATCGTCGGGTCTGAGGGCACGCTCGGCGTGGTCACCGAGGTCACGCTTGCGCTGCGGCCCGCGCCCGAGACCCCGCTCACCGCTGCCGCTACGTTCCGGAGCGGCGAGGACGCGCTCCGGGCCGCGGCCGACGTGATGGCGGCTGGATTGCGTCCTTCGCTACTGGAGTTCCTCGACCGTACGACCACGCGCGCGATCCAGGACTACCGCAACCTGGGCCTTCCCGAGGACGCAGGCGGACTGCTGCTGGCGCAGTCGGACCGGGGCGCGCGTAGTGCCGACGACGTCGCGGCGATCGCGAAGTGCTGCCACGAGGCGGGTGCGATCGAGGTCGCCGAGGCCTCCGATGCCGAGGAGTCGCGGATGCTGCTCGAGGCACGGCGGCTCGTCAATGCTGCGCTGGAACGGTTGGGTCCCAAGCTCGTCGACGACGTCGCCGTTCCCAGGCGGCGGCTACCCGAGCTCCTGCGGGGCATCGAGGAGATCGGCAGCACGATGGGGGTGCTGGTGGCATGCCCCGGGCACGTCGGCGACGGCAACATGCACCCGACAGTGATCTTCGAGCGCGGCGACGAGGACGCCGAACGCCGCGCGCTGCAGGCGTTCGACGCCGTGATGGATCTCGGGCTTCGCCTGGGCGGCACCATCACGGGCGAGCACGGCGTGGGCGTGCTCAAGCGTCATTGGCTGGAACGGGAGCTCGGCGCCACCAGTGCCGCCCTGCACCGGCAGATCCGCGCGATTTTCGACCCCCATGGGCTGCTCAACCCCGGGAAGGTCCTCGTACCCGACTGGGCCGATGAGCCAGCACATCCAGGAGTGGAGACGACATGACCACGCACGGCGGGAGCCTCGGGCCTTTCGAGGCCGTACGCGAACTCGACTACGACGCTCCGTTCCCGATGATGCTGCCGGTCCGGCAGAAGTTCGACGCGCCGCAGGTCGCCGATGTCAGGGCCGCCACGAGAGACGCGCTCGAACCGCTTCGCGGCCGTATTACCGCCGGCATGACGGTGGCCGTCACCGCAGGGAGCCGCGGCATCCACGACAAGCCTGACGCGCTCCGGACCGTCGGTGAATGGCTGCGCTCAGTCGGCGCGGAGCCGTTCCTGGTGCCGGCTATGGGTTCTCACGGGGGCGCCACGGCCGAGGGACAGGTCGAGCTGCTGGCCGAGCTCGGCATCACCGAGCAGAGCATGGGCATGCCGATCAAGGCCACCATGGAGACCGTTGACATGGGCCGGGTACCCGACGGCCCCACCGCGTACCTCGACGCGAACGCCGCCGCCGCGGACGGCATCATCGCGGTCAACCGGATCAAACCGCACACCGACTTCAACGACGACGTCGAGAGCGGCCTCGGCAAGATTGTCGCCATTGGCCTCGGCAAGCGGCGGGGCGCAGAGGGGATCCACCGGTACGGTCCGCGCAATCTCGGCACCTGGATCCCGCCGGTGGCACACCTACTCGTCGAGGCTGGGAACATCCTCGGCGGCGTCGCGATCGTCGAGAACGCCTACGACCGGGCGGCCCAGGTCGTTTTCCTCGACCCGTCCGACATCGCGGGCCCTGGCGAGTCCCGCCTGCTCGCCGAGGCCAGGGACCTGATGGCGACCTTGCCGTTCGACGACCTCGACGTGGCAGTCGTGGACGTGCTCGGCAAGAACATGTCCGGCTCCGGCATGGACACCAACGTCATCGGGCGGATGATGATTCGCGGCAGCGCGGAGTTCGAACGGCCGCGGATCGCCAACATCGCCGTACTCGACGTGAGCGACCAGTCGCACGGCAATGCGGTCGGGGTCGGGCTCGCCGACTTCGTCCCGTTCCGGGTCCTCGAGCGCATCAACATGCGCAGCGTGTACATCAACGCCATGACCGCGGGCCTGGGCGGACCGCAACGCGCGCAGATCCCGATCGCACTCGCCACCGACAAGGCCGCGGTCGCGGCGGCGATCCTCACCTGCGGTCGCGCCGATCTTGACCAGGCCCGTGTGGTCAGGATGCACAGCACATTGCACCTGGAGGAGCTGCTCGTCTCGGCGTCGATGCGCGAGGAGGTCGACGCGCACGACCGCCTGACGGTCACCGGCGACCCACGCCAGCTCAGCTTCGACGCCGACGGCACCATCGAGGGCTGGACCTGACACCCCCCAACCCGTGATCATGAAACATCCACGTCGCTATAGCGA
>JBOHBN010000430.1:0-3953 GCA_050698355.1 Streptosporangiales bacterium
CGTCAGCACCGCGCGATCGCCGACGCCATCGCGAACGCGGACGCACCCGCGGCCGAACGCCTCGCGCGGGCCCACATCGAGGCGACCATCGAGGAACTGCGAGCGACGACCACATCCGAGCAGGAAGGAGCGGGCTGAGCGATGTGCGCGTACTACGTCGCCTCGGACATCGGGGGGACCTTCACCGACACCGTGCTGATCGACGAGCAGGGCAGGGTGAGCCGATACAAGTCGCCCACGGTCCCGGACAACCTGGCCGAGGGCGTGGTCAACACGCTCGTCGACGCCGCCACCGACCGGGGTGCCGAGCTGGCCGATCTCCTCGCCGACGTGGAGGTCTTCGCGCACGGCACGACGATCGCGACCAACGCGCTGCTGGAGGGCCGCGGTAAGCGCGTCGGCCTCATCCAGACCCGCGGGTTCGGCGACACGCTCTCGATCATGCGCGGGTTCAAGTCCTACGGCCTCGCCGAGGAACAGGTCAAGCAGTTCCGCACCCTGGTCAAGCAGCCGCCGGCGGTGCCGAAGTCGCTCACCGAGGAGGTCAGCGAGCGCGTCGACTACCGGGGACGCGTCGTACGGCCGCTGGACGAGGACGACGCGCGCCGCGCCGTCACCGCGCTTCGCGACGCAGGCGCCGAGGTGTTCGCCGTCAGCCTGCTGTGGTCGTTCAAGAACGACGCGCACGAGCGGCGCATCGCCGAGATCGTACGCGAGCTCGTGCCCGACGCCAGCGTGACGCTCTCCAGCGAGTTCCTGCCGCGGATCGGCGAGTACGAGCGCGCCCTCACCACCGCGGTGAACGCCAGCCTGCGTCCGGTGCTGCGATCGTCGCTCGACAGCTTCGAGCGCACGCTCGGGCAGGCGGGTCTTTCGAGCTCGCCGCTGCTGATGCAGTCGGGCGGCGGGCTCGCGATGTTCGCCGACGTGGAGAAGCGGGCGGCGGCCACGGTGATGTCCGGGCCCGTGGGCGGCGTGGTCGCCTCGCAACGTCTTGGCGCCGAGCACAACTACCGCAACATCGTGACCACCGACATGGGCGGCACGAGCTTCGACGTGGGTCTCGTCCTCGACGGCACCCCGGTGATGTCCAACACCACGCTCGTCGGCCGCGACCAACTGGCTCTGCCGTCGGTCGCGGTACGTGCGATCGGCGCGGGTGCGGGATCGATCGCCACGGTCCGCGACGGCGTGCTGGCCGTGGGCCCGGAGAGCGCGGGCGCGGACCCGGGGCCCGCCTGCTACGGGCGCGGCGGCGAGCGGCCGACGGTGGCGGACGCCGACCTGGTGCTCGGCTACCTGAACCCGACGAACTTCCTCGGCGGCCGGCTGACCCTCGACCCCGACCAGGCCCGTCGTGCCATCGAGGAGCACGTCGCCCGACCGGCCGGGATCGGCGTCGAGCAGGCAGCCGAGGGCATCAAGACGATCGTGGACGCGCGGATGGCCGACCTGATCCGCCAGGTCACCGTCGAGCAGGGCCACGATCCCGCCGACTTCGTCGTCTTCGCGTACGGCGGCGCAGGGCCGACGCACGCCTTCTCGTACGGCGCGGAGCTTGGCACGAGGCAGATCGTCGTACCGCTGACGGCCTCGGTGCACTCGGCGTTCGGGATCGGCTGCTCGGATCTCACGATGGTCGAGGAACTGTCCAAGCCGATGCAGAGCCTGCCGGGCACAGAGCGCCATGCCGATGCGCTGCCGCCCGAGCAATTCAACACGACGTTCGGGCAGCTGGAACGCACCGCACGCGACAACCTGGTCTCGGCGGGCGCCGGTGCCGACTCCGTACGGTTCACCCGTTCGGTGGAGATGCGCTTCCGCACCCAGATCCACGTCCTCGCGGTGAGCGTGCCGACGGGCGAGCTGACCGACACCGAGGTCGACGAGCTGGTGGAGCGGTTCGTCGACCAGTACGAGGGCCGCTTCGGTAAGGGCTCGGCGTTCAGGGAGGGCGGGGTGGAGATCACCACCTTCCGGGTGGTCGCGACCAGTCCCGTCCACGACGTAAGGCTCGCGACCGTCGGCGCGGGCACGGCGGGCGGCGCACCCGAGGCCGCGCAGACCCGGCCGGTGTTCTCCGGCGGCGCATGGGTGGACGCGCGGGTGTACCGCGGCGAGCAGCTGCGCGAAGGCATGCACTGGGGCGGCCTGGCGATCATCGAGCTGCCCGACACCACGGTCGTGGTGAGCGCAGAACAGACCGCGACCGTGGACGGTTTCGGCAACCTGATCATCGAGTCCTTGGAGGGTTCTGCGCGATGACGGCGACCAACACCGCGGAGATCGGCCCGGTCACCTACGAGGTGATCCGGCACAAGCTGTGGTCGATCAACACCGAGGGCAGCACGACCGTGGAGCACGTCTCCGGCTCACCGGTGGTACACGGCACCGACTACAACTTCGGCATCTACACCGCGCAGGGCGAGATGGCGATCATCGGGCTGTACCTGCTCACGCCGCTGTACACCGGGGCGATGGCGATCCAGGAGTTCCTGCGGCGCTACGACGACATCGAGCCTGGCGACGTGTTCGTCATCAACGACCCGTACATCGCCGCGATGCACCAGAACGACGTGCAGTTCTGCAGCCCGGTGTTCAGGGACGGCGAGATCGTGGCCTGGCTCGGCTGCATGGCCCACCAGGTGGACCTCGGCGGCA
This sequence comes from Streptosporangiales bacterium, assembly GCA_050698355.1. Lineage (GTDB taxonomy): Bacteria > Actinomycetota > Actinomycetes > Streptosporangiales > WHST01 > JBOHBN01. The sequence goes on from JBOHBN010000430.1 coordinate 2,662, forward strand.
TGGATCCCGGCAGCTGGTGCACCACGGCGACCGACGTGTACCAGGAGGGCATGCGCATCCCCCCGGGCCGGATCGTGCGCCGCGGTGAGACCAACCGGGAGCTGTGGGACACGGTCGTCGCCAACTCGCGCGTGCCGTACACCGTTGCCAACGACTTCCGCGCGTTCCTCGCCGGACTGCGGGTCGCCGGGCAGCGGTTCCACGAGCTGTGCGACAGGTACGGCGCGGGCTTGGTGCGCGCGACGATGGAACGCACGGTCGCGAGCAGCGAGGCGCAACTGCGGTCGATGCTGCGCGAGCTGCCCGATGGGGTGTACGAGCACATCAGCTACCTCGACCGGCCGGACGGCGACGGGAACGGCACCGAGCTGCTCGAGGTGCCGTGCAGGATGGAGAAGACCGGCGACGAGCTGGTATTCGATTTCAGCCAGGCGAGCGAGCAGAGCCCCGCGTACGGGATGACCACGCGTGGCGGGCTGCTGGGTGCGATCACCACGCTGATGCTGTGCACGTTCGGCGCGGAGATCCCGTGGAACCACGGCATCATGCGCCCCGTAGAGGTGCGGGCGCCGGACGGGCTGTGCGTGACCGCGGTCGAGCCGATGCCGGTCAGCGGCGGCGCGGCCGGGGCGAACTGGACCGCGACGTGTGCGGCGGGCGGCACGCTCGCGAAGATGCTGAGCTTCTCCGACAAGTACGAGGCGTTCGCGTTCGGCCCTGGCGACGGCTCGTGGCAGCTGTCGCAGTTCGGCGGGATCGACCAGTACGGCTCGCCGTTCGCAGCGATGTACATGGACTCGATGTGCTGGGGCGGGCCGGCGTTCTCGTTCCGCGACGGCGTCGACTCCGGCGGCGCGATGGTGATTCTCGGCGGCGGCGCACCCGACGTCGAGCAACAGGAGATGCGCCAGCCCTTGCTCTACCTGTGGCGGCGCGAGGTGCCGGACGCGGGCGGTGCGGGCACGTACCGCGGCGGCAACGGTATCGAGTTCGCACTGACCCCGATCGACACCGCCGAGGTCACCGGAGTGCTCGGCACGCACGGGGTGGCACTGCCCAACCGTACGGGCATCTTCGGCGGGCTGCCCGGCTCGTGCGCCCGGTTCGAGCGGGTGAGCGACTCCGACGCGCTCGGCTGGCTCGGCGCCGGCCGGGATCTCTCGACCCTGGACCAGCTCGACGGCAGCCATGAGGTGCTGCCCGGCGTCACCCCTGCGGCGCGGATCGCGTACGGGGAGGTTTTCGGCTGCACGGTGCAGAACGGCGGAGGGTACGGCGACCCGCTGCTGCGC
>JBOHBN010000431.1:0-8291 GCA_050698355.1 Streptosporangiales bacterium
ATGCTGGACGGCGCGGACCCGTTCCAGTGGGGTCGCCTCATGAGCGACCTCGCGCCGCAGTTGGTGGGCTGCCGGTTCACCGCCGCAGCGGTCGAGACCGCGCTGCTAGACCTCGTCGGACGCGCACTTGACCTGCCGGTGAGCGCAGTGCTGGGCGGGCGCTACCGCGACTCGATCGAGGTCCATGGTTCGGTCGGATGGGACGAGGACCCGGACACGATGGTAGCCGCCGCAACGGCGCATGCTCAGCGTTTCCACGCGCTGAAGCTCTACGCCGGCCGCGGTGAGCTCGACGCCGACCTGGACCGCCTCGATACCGTTCGCGCGGCGGTAGGCGAGAGTCACCCGTTCCTCGTCGACGTCAACGGCCAATGGACCCCGATGGACGCGATGAGGGCGGCGCCGCGACTGCAGGCGGCCGGCGTCGTACTGGTGGAACAACCGGTCGCGCCCGGCGACGAGGCGGGCATGGCGGAGGTCACCCGCCGGCTCGGTGAGTACGGGATCGACGTGGCCGCCGACGAGAGCGTTCTCTGTGCAGCCGAGGTGTTTCCGCTCGTCCAGCACCGTGCCGCGCGCGTGGTCAACGTCGGACTGTCGAAACTCGGCGGTCCGGCCACGGCACGCGACGTCGCGACCGTGGCGTCCTCAGCAGGGGCCACGGTGATGCTCGGAAGCGTCGTCGAGCTGAACGTCGCTGCAGCCGCCGGCCTGCAGCTGGCCGCCGCGCTCCCGGCGCTTGCCTATCCCAGCTACCTGATGGGTCCGTTGAAGTACACGCGGCAGATCGCGCAGCCCGAGCTCGCGCTGGTCGACGGTCGACTGGACGTCCCGTCCGGGCCTGGCCTCGGGATCGACGTGGACGTGGATGCCGTGGCTGGTATGGACCTGCGGCGACGCTGAGAACCATTGGAGACGAACGTGCAGCAGCTGCCCACGCAGGCCGACCTGGTAGTCGTCGGCGGCGGAATCTGCGGCCACGCCTGTGCCGCATCGGCCGCCACGCGCGGGGCGAGTGTCGTCCTGGTCGAGAAGGAGTCCGGGCCCGCCGGCGAGGCGTCTGGACGGGCGCAGGGTTCGCTGCGCCTGCAGGGCCGTCACCCTGCCGAGCGCCCTCTTGCCCAGGAGGCGATGACACTCTGGGCGGCGGCGGGCGAGGAGAACGACGACTTCGAGCTGGTATTCGGCGGCAACGTCTACGTGTGCGACGACGAGCGGGAGTTGCCGATGCTGCACCGATTCGTCGAGGAGGCGCACCGCGACGGGCTGACCGACGTCCAGTTGCTCACACCCGAGCAGGCCCGTGACCGGATGCCCGCGCTACGCGGTCCGTTCGTGGCTGCCCTGCACAGCCCGGTCGACGGTGGATGCCAACCTGCCGAGGCAACCCGCTTCTACGCTCAGAAGGCCAGGAAGGCTGGAGCAACACTGCACTACGGGGTAACGGCCAGAAACATCGTCGAGCACCATGGAACGGTCACCGCCGTCGCCACAGACCACGGTACGATCGTCGCCCCCGCCGTCGCCGTGACGGCAGGTGTCTGGACGCCCTATCTGACCGAAACGCTCGGTATTCGGATCCCGATCATGCCCGTGGCGCTCAGCGAGGCCGAAACCACCCCGTCGCCGCCGCTGTTCAACGAGACCATTCGCGCGTTCGGTTTCGGGGCACGCCCGCGACCCGACGGGAGGATCGTTTTCAGCGCGGGCATGAACACCACCGTCGACCACCAGCTCACCCTCTACGACCTCCGCCAGCTACGGCTCTGGGCCCCACGCCTGCTCCGCCACTGGCGCGACGTCCGGCTCTCGGTCGACCTCACGCGGATCGCCCGCCAGATCCGGGCAGGAACGGCGCGGAGCCCTGAGCTGATCGGGTCGGCACTTGGTACGCGGCCGAATACCCGCGGCTTGACCGCAGCGCTGGGTGCCCTCCACCGACTGATCCCCGGTCTCGACGACGCGGCGATCGGCCGCGCGTGGACGGGCCTGGTGGACATGTCGCCCGACGGGTTGCCGATCATCGACGGGGCAGCCGGACCCGACGGGCTCGTGGTCGTCACGGGTCTCAGCGGCCACGGTTTCACGCTCGGACCGGTCATCGGAGAGATCGCGGCCGATCTAGGAGGGCACTGAATAAGTGGGTTGGTGGCCGTCGTGTTTGATGGCGTGTCACTTGGCCGGCTGGGATGATCTTGTTATGCAGGGTCAGACGTGCATGGAGCCGGAGCTGCTGGATGCGCAGGTGATGGTTGGGCAGCTGGTGCCGCAGGGCAGTGTGTTCGCGTTTCTGGCTGAGCACCGTCGGCGGCTGTTTCCAGATTCGTTCGTTGCGGACCTGTTCTGCTCGTCGACGGGGCGGCCGTCGCTGCCGGCGGATCTGGTCGGGGCGGTGCTGGTGCTGAAGGAACTGCATGACCTGTCGGACACGCAGACCGCGGAGGCGCTGCGGTTCGATATCCGGTGGAAGGTGGCGTGTGGGCGGTCGCTGACCCAGATGTCGTTTGACCCGTCCACGCTGGTGTATTGGCGGCGGCGGATCGCGGCCTCCACACGCCCGGACCGGGTGTTTGACGCGGTCGCTGACGTGATCGCCGAGACCGGGGTGCTGGCCGGGCGACGCAAACGCTGTGTGGATTCGACGGTGTTCGACGACGCGGTGGCGACCCAAGACACCGTGACGCAGGTGGTCGCGGCGATCCGGAAGGTGGCGCGGGTGGTGCCCGGCGCGGGTGAGGTGATCGGCCGGGTCTGCACGCTGGACTACACGCGGGCCGGTAAGCCCTCGATCGACTGGGACGACCCGGAGGCGAAGCAGAACCTGGTGTCGAACCTGGTCAACGACGCGCTGTCGGTGCTGGCCGAGCTGGCCGGTGATGACGCGCCGGAGCGGGAGGCTGCGGCGGCGGATGCATTGGGGTTGCTGGCGCTGGTCGCCGGGCAGGACGTGGAACCCGCCGAGGGATCTGATGGCACCGACGGGCGGTGGCGGATCGCCCGCAGGGTCGCCGCCGATCGGGTGATCTCCACGGTGGACCCGCAGACCCGGCATACCCGCAAGTCCAAGTCGGTCCGCAAGGACGGCTACCGCGGTCATGTGGCCGCCGAGCCGGACACCGGGCTGATCACCGGCTGCGAGATGACCACGGCCGCCGGAGAAGAGGGCAGCGACCCGGTGGTCGGCGAACAGATGATCTCCCGCGACCGCTACCACCAAGCCGACGCCGGGCCGGTACCAGACGAGCGTGCCGACCAGCAGCCCGGCGGTGGCGAGCCCGCCGACGAGGCAACGCCGGCGGCGGGGCTGGAGGTGTACGGCGATTCTGCCTACGGCACCGGCCAGGCCCGCGCGGCCTACCGTGCGGGTGGCCACGACACCGTGATCAAGCCCAAGCCGCTGCGCCCGGCTGTCGACGGCGGGTTCACCCTCGACGACTTCGCTGTCGATGAGCAGGCCGGCACCGTGACCTGCCCGACCGGGCATACCCGGGCGATGAGCGCCAACCGGACGGTGACCTTCGGCACGGTCTGCGCCGACTGCCCGCTGCGCCAGCGCTGCACCACCGCCGCCGATGGCCGGTCGCTGACCCTGCATCCGCATGAGGGGCTGCTGCGCGCTGCCCGCGCCCAGGCCCGCACCGCGGCGTTCCAGCAGGCCTACCCGACGCGGGCGAACATCGAGCGAATCATCGCCTTCACCGCTACCCAACGTGGGCGGCGCGTCAAGCTGCGCTACCGCGGCGTCGCAAAGAACCATGCCTGGCTACGCATCCGATGCGCCGCGGTCAACCTACGTACCCTTCTCAAGCACGGCCTCACCCACCGCAGCGGGGCTTGGGTCCTGGCCTAACGGCCCAGGACCAAGCCACCAGACCTCTTGCGAATACCCCTACCGCCGCCCAGGCTGGCCTCTGGCGGGAAGAACGACCACGTTGTCGACCCGCAGGGTCTGACCTAGCTAGCTACCGCAAAGACGGCCCTTGTCGGCGTTCTTCCCGCCCCAAGCCATGCCCCTTGTTCAGCGCCCTCCTAGGACTGACCGGCACGACGGTACGGTCGATCGAGCCGTTCCGGCTCGCCCGGTTCCGCGAGGAACGCATCGAGATACCGGAGAAGATGATCTAGCCTCGCGGTGACGATGAAGGGGGAGCACACGTGGCCGAGCACATCATCATCGTCGTCGGCGGCGGAATCGTCGGTTCCAGCGCTGCCTACCGGCTGGCCCGCCGGGGCGTACGCGTCACCCTGGTGGATAGGACCGACAGCGGGCACGCCACCGCCGCCGGTGCCGGGATAGTCGCGCCCGCAACGTCCTTGCACGCGCCTGCGGCTTGGTACCCGCTCGCATTTCGGGCGGTCGCGTACTATCCCGAGCTCGTCGCGTGCCTGGAAGGCGACGGGGTATCCGCTACCGGCTACGCGGTGGTCGGTGCGCTGTTCGTCGCCACCGACGGCGTCGAGAGGCAACAGCTGCCCGAAACCTACCGGCTCATCGAGGAACACCGGCGGGCAGGCGTCGGCAACATCGAAGAGTTGAGCATGCTCGACCGGGCCGACAGCCGTTCGCTGTTTCCCCCCCTTGCGCCAGATGTCACCGGCATCCACCTGCCCGGTGCTGGGCGGGTGAACGGTCGCACGCTCAGGGACGCGATGCAGCAGGCGGCACAGCATCACGGTGCCGCGGTGCGCAGGGCACCCGCTGAACTGGTCACCACGGCGCGCGGTGCTGCGGGTGTGCGGGTCGACGGCGAGCTAGTGTCCGCGGACGCCGTCATTCTGGCAACGGGCGCCTGGGAGGATGGCTGGGCGAGCCAGCTGGGGATCGCGATACCGCTCGCGCCGCAGCGCGGCCAGATCCTGCACCTCGACCTTGCGGGTACCGATACCTCCCGTTGGCCGGTGGTCGTCGGGTTCACCGACCCGTACATGCTCGCCTTTCCTGAACACCGGGTCGTCGCCGGTGCGACGCGCGAGGACGGCACCGGCTTCGACTACCGCGTGACCGCCGCCGGCCAGGCCGAGCTGCTGAGCAAGGCACTGGTGCGAGCTCCAGGCATCGGGCCCGCGACCGTGGTGGAGACGCGCGTCGGCTTCCGGCCGTTCGTCCCCGACCGGCTACCCGTACTCGGGCAGGTTCCGGGTTGCCACAACGTGTGGCTCGCCACGGGACTGGGCGCGTCGGGACTCACACTCGGCCCGTACGCCGGCGCCGCCATAGCTGACATGGCCTGTGGTGAGGAGACACCACACGACATGGCACCGTACGATCCAGCGAGGGTGATCGCTCGCACTTCGGCCATGTGACGGGTTCGGTAAATTCGCGCTCTTCGTCTGCGGACAAGTCACGCGCCAATGCTTGGGCGGTGAGAAGAGACACACGCGGCAACATCGTCGAATGCCTGGCCGATCGGTCATGAGCGCCGGTGAGCTCGTCGCCACACTGCGGGTCAGCGTACTGGGGTTGCTCCCGGCAGCTGACCCTCGACCGGATCCCTGGCCGAAGCACAGGGTATGACTCACGCCGGAGTGGCGGGTTAGCAGTGGGTGGGTGCCTGCGAGGCCGCGCGCCCGTGCGACTACTACGTTCAAGCGGGAAGCCTCACCGTGCCATTGACCGGTTCCGCAGGCGCTCTTACGATCATGTTGGTCGCCATGTGTACGTACGTTCGCTGGACGAACGGCTGAAGATGAATGCGGGGTAGCTGCGTGGTGAGCTCGTTCACCGATGCCAATACCGCGTCGCTGGAGTGCCCTCCGGTGCGGTGTGCCCGTCGGTGGCTTCGGGCTTGTCGGACAGCCACTCTCACTGGTTGATGCACTTGAGGGTGTCTCGACGACGAGTCTGATGGTCGTGTCAAACAACTTGGGCGAGTCTGGTCGGGGCTCGGGCGATTGCTACGACAAGGCAAGATCAGCCGTGCCGTGGGCTCCTACTTCGCCTCGAACCCCGAAGTCGGGGTGGCGTCGGAGCGCTGTGAGCTGGAGGTGGAGGTTGTGCCGCAGGGAACGCTCGTCGAGTCGCTGCGTGCGGCGGGTGCGGCCACTAGCGGCAAGAGCACTGAGCCGTGGCTATACCGGATAGGTGCAGAGGCCGTGTAGGCATGCAGGTCGGCGTCCGCCCAGCACGTAGCTGGTCGACGAAGTGGCGGGTCGCGAGCTGCAAATCAAAGGTAGGGTGCTGGCGCCGTATACGCTCCCACAGGAATTGTAGGTGCGTGCCTTCGGTGCGGGCTAATACGGCTCTTTGGCTGCCAGCCGTGGATCGCCTCTTCCTCGTCGACGCAAGGGACGCCGATCAACACGAGCGCGGCGATCGTGTGGGCACGCCGCAGCGCGAGTTCCACTGCGATGGAGGCGCCCGTGTGCTGGCCGAGGAGCATGGAGGGCGCCAGCATCGAACGTGGTTGCTCAACGGTTTCAGTACCCGCTCGTGAACGACAGCCATGAGGAAGTACGCGGGCGAGAGCAGGGTTCCTGTTCGGTCGACAGTCAGCTAGCGCTGTGCGGGCAGTCCCGCCGGCAAGGGCGCCCGCCACGTTGAAGCCGGCCGGTCGACGTACCGGTGTACCGGACGGTTATGCGGAACTGCTCGGACAACGTTCCCCAGAGCACGCTCATAATGGCCGACCCGCACAGGCCAGCAGCCCTGCGCTGCGGGGGCGTCGGCCAGGCTCGCGACATAGACGTCCGGCGCGCTCTGCTCGCCGGACAGGTCGATACCGGTGGTCAGTACAAGCCCGCCGAAGAGGAGCGGAGCCGGGACCGCGAGCTCGAACACGTGCACCCGCTCAAGCGGGGAGTCCATGCGCGCAGCCGCCACGCGCACGCGCAGGTCCGGGGACGAGTGGGAGGCGAGCGGCCGTATGGTCAACGCCGTGGGCGGCCGCCTCGATGTGGCCGCGGATGGTCTCTGGGTGCCTCCAATGTGCCACACCCGGGGCAGTCCGTTCCGGGCTTCCGAAGTGTCCCGAGTAGTCGCTGGATGTTGACCTCCTTCAGTAGATCGTCTACAGTCGCGATGAAATTCTCCTTCAACACTTGTCTCTATATACTGAAAGTAAGCTCCGACACATGGCGCCAGGCGGCATCCTCATCCGGCTGGGGGAGATCGGCGGCGAGCTCACCGATGCGGAGGCTCGCGTAGCCGACTACCTCCTCGCCAACAGCCAGGAGGCGCGTGCCCTGACGATCACCGTGCTTGCCCAGCGCAGCTCGACCAGCGAGGCGACCGTGGTCCGGTTGTGCAAGAAGCTCCGCCTGCGCGGGTACCAGGAGCTGCGCCTGGCGCTCGCGCAGGACGCCGGTGACCCCCGACTGGCTGCGATACACGAGAACGTCGCACTCGACGACGGTCCCGGAGCACTCCTCGGCAAGGTTTTCGCCGGAGCGAGCCGAGCGCTCGGCGACACGCTCGCGATCGCGGACGAGAAGCAGTTCGAGCGTGCCGTCGACTCGCTTCGGGCGGCCGAGACGGTGAACTTCCTGGGCATCGGTGCGTCCGGGGCGGTGGCCCAGGACGCGTACTTCCGCTTCATCAAGCTCGGCAAGTGCTGCTATGCCCTGACCGAGAGCAGCAGCCAGCTCGCCCGCGTTGCGCTCGTCGGTGCAGGCGACGTGGTAGTCGCGATCTCCCACTCCGGCCGGTCGCGCGACCTGGTGTTCGCCGTGGAGACGGCCCGAAGGCACGGTTGCTTCACGATCGGCATCACGCAGTTCGGCCAGCAACCGCTCGTGGGCGCATGCGACGTCACACTGTTCACCTCGTCAAGCGAGACCGCGTTCCACTCCGAGGCGATGGCATCGCGCATAGCCCAGCACGCGCTGCTCGATGCGCTGTTCGTGGGGGTCGCTCTAGGCAGCTACGAGGAAGCGCTGGCCAACCTTGCCACCGCCCGCGAACTCACCGCTCATCTGCGCATCCCCGCGTCCTCGCGGGCCACGTCCAAGACCTAAGGAGTACTCGCATGGCCGCAATTGACCGACGGCGGTTCCTGATCGGTGGTGCCGCGGCGACGCTGGCGGGCCTCACGGCCTGCTCGGCGAACGGGGGTGGTTCGTCGCAGGAGGCGACGGGCGGCACGAAGAACCCGGTGTACGCGCAGAGCGTGCAGATCACCTCCCTGGAAACCTCGGGCGGACAGCCGCAGGGGTACCCGGCCGGGTACGAGGCCGCGTTCGCCATCTACTCCGGGCTCGTCAAGTTCTCGCCGAGCTTGGACTTCAAGCCCGACCTCGCCACCCACTGGGAGGTCGCGGACGATGACAGGACATGGACCTTCAAGCTCCGCAGT
>JBOHBN010000432.1:0-3844 GCA_050698355.1 Streptosporangiales bacterium
GCGGCGAAATGCCCGTATAGTGCGAAAGCTGATCGTCGTCGAGCGGCCCGGGTGCCTGTCGCAACGCCGCGATAATGCGATCGCGGTTATTCGCTGGAAGCATTGGTCTCCTCACCGGGCGAGAGTGACGACCGTTCGCCCAACCAGCAGACCCTCAACCGCTCGCGTGCCCTGAGGGCGACCATGTAGACCAGGTTACGCTCCTTGAACCATCTCGGCCTCGCATGTCGCGTACGACAACGACCGAGCCCGCCGCGACCGTCGACACACTCGCCCCGTCGACCTCACCCGACGCTCGGCAGTATGCCTAGCAGGCGCCTACACACACCGTCAGCACTCTACGAGTACGCGTCCGTACTGGTACGACCGCCGATACGCGTTTACATGCGAGGCCCTTGCCTCGAACCGACGTTCGAGTCTCGCGGCACCGCTCCAACTACGGCTATCCGCGGGGGCCTAGCGGAGCGCCCTCATCATCTCGCTCGCATTGGCGAACCGCTGTGACTTTACGCTGATCGCCTTCTTGATGGCATCACGTAAGGGGCCGCCCTTCCGCGCCAGCGGGTTCACGTCCGGCTTCTTCGTCGCGTTGGTCATCAGCTCGCCTTTGAGCAGCGTCAACGCCAGCAGGCCGACCTGATAGATGTCGTCGGCGGGGCTCCACCATGTGCCTAGGTAAGGCGGCGTGAAGTCTGGCGCCCACGCGTCGGCGTACACGCCCGACTTCTTCAGCCCCGGCTTGGCGATGCCGAAGTCGCCGAGTTTGAGCACGTTCCTCTCGCCCATGAATACGTTGCGCGGCGTGATGTCGCGGTGGGACGTGCCAAGGCGGTGGAGGGTTGCGAGCGGGCCCAGCAGGAGCCGAATCTGCCGCTGCACGCGCTTCTCCGGCCACCCCAGAATGCCCCCGTAGCATCCGTCTTCGACGGTGCCGCCAGCAACCAGCTCCATCTCGATGCAGAACCGGATCCGTGCCGCTCGGCCGGAGCCGTGCAGGATCGGGAATGCGTCGAACATCTGGACGGCGTGTGAGTCGTCGCGCAGCAGGTCGGCGAAGAACGCCTCACCATGCCAGCTCCGGGCGTTCGTCGTGATCTTCAGGCAGCTCTCAGCGCCGTCATCCCGGTCCATCTCGTCGAGTCGCTGGGCCCGGTACGCCTCACCGAACCCGCCGCTGCCCAGCTGCCCGGTGACCTTGTAGCGCTGGCCGCTGACCTCGCTCTGGATTACCTCATGCTTCTTCAACAGCGCCATGGCGGAGATTCTGGACCGGCTCGGGCACGTCCGCAAGGATGTGGCTACCGTTTCGAACTGCTGTCCCCAACCGGAAACCCGTATTACCCTGCCTAGAAGTCCGGAGGGGGCAGCGTATGCCGCGAGTGATGACGGCGCGATACGGCGCTGAGGCACTCGTCGCGCTCGGATCGGTCGTCGCCGAGGTCAAGCGCCATGACCCTCTAACGCCGGCGACGTTGCTGTTGCCGAACAACCTTGCGGGAATCGTGGCCCGCCGGCACCTCGCGGGCGCAGGGTCGGACTGTCCCCGAACAGGTGTCTCAGGACTCCATCTCGCCACTCTTCCGCGGCTGGCCGAGCAGATCGGAGCCCCAATGCTCGCTGCCCAGGGCCGGCGTCCGGCAACCGGGCCAATTGTTGCGGCCATCTGTCGTGCGGCCCTCGCCCGCAACGCAGGAATCTTCGCAGACGCGGCCGGCCACCCCGCCATGATCCGTTCGCTGACTACCGCGCACCGCGAGCTTCGCGACCTCGACGACGAGGCACTGGACGCTGTCGCCGAAGCGTCGCGCCTCACCCCCGACCTGGTTCGACTACATCGCGAGATCGCCGACGAGGTGGGGCACCGCTGGTACGACCTGACCGACATGCTGCTGGCCGCTACCACGCGCTGCAAGGGGGACCCCCATGCCGCCGAGGAGCTCGGGACGTTGGTGCTCTGTCTGCCACAGATGCTGAGCCGCGCGGAGGCCCGCTTCGCTACTGCGCTGGCACGCCATGCCGACCTCACGGTCGTCGCGGGCCTGACTGGGGTAGAACGTGCGGACCGCGCAACGCTCGACTCACTGGCCCTGCTGGAGCTCGATCCGCGGCCGGTCGACTCGCCGCGGCCAGCAACCGCCACTGAGGTGTTGAACGCCTCGGACTCTGACGACGAGGTGCGCTGCGTCGTCCGCGACGTAGTCAGGACCTTGACGACGACGCCCGCCCACCGGGTAGCGGTCCTCTACGGGAACGCTACGCCCTACGCCCGGCTCCTGCACGAGCATCTCGCGGCCGCCGGCATCGCCATCAACGGTGTCGGCGTGCGTCCCGTACGGGAACGCGCCGCCGCACGTTTTCTGGTCGACCTGCTTGATCTCGTCGAGCGGGACCTGCCCAGGTCCGACCTCTTCCGCGCGCTGGGGCAGGTATCTGCGCGGCAGCCTAGACACCGAGAGCCCGTGCCGGTCGCTCGCTGGGACCGCGTCTCTCGCGCCGCCAGAGTCGTGGCCGGCGACGACTGGGAGCACCGCATAGACGCGTACGTCGCGCAGGAGCGCGCCACCATCGAGCGGGAGCAGGTGCAGGACGACCCGCGACAGGGCGTCATCGAACGTAGCGAGCACAACATCGATACCGCGCTACGGCTGCAAGAGTTCGCTGTCAACCTTTGCGGTCGGTTGCGACGCGGCCGTGCCGCGTCGAGTTGGGCCGAACTGTCGGAGTGGGCGCTCGGGCTCATACATGACCTGATCGGGTCGCCCGACGAACTGACCCGGTTACCTGTGGAGGAGCAGTACGCCGCGGCGACCGTGGAACAGGTGCTACGCGGCCTGGACACGCTCGATGAGATCGAGCAGGATGCGAGCATCGTGGGGCTTCGCGACGTGCTCGATCTAGATGAGTGATTCCGATTGTCTTTAGTGGTCGTAGGCGATCAGTGACCGCTTGGTCGGCGCGGCGATCTTCCAGTTGTGCCAGATCGCGGTTGTCAGCGCGAGGAGGCGCTGGGCGATGCGGGTGGTGACACCTGTGGGGGTGCGTCCGCCGTGGCCTTCGAGGTTGAGTTGGTCTTTGAGGGTGTCGTAGATCGCCTCGATCCACTGCCGCATACCGGCGAGGTTGCCGAACCTGCGTTTCTTCTCGTCCTTGCGGTCCGGGCGGGCCAGCAGCACGCCGACCTGGTCGGCGGCGAATGCTTCCATCTGCGTTCCGGCTAGGCCCTTGTCGGCCAGCACGATCATCTGGTCACGCAGCGCCCCGGTGTCGCGGGCGTGTGCGAGCAGGTCGGCCGCGACGTCGCGTTCGCCGAGCTTGGCCTCCGCCAGACACCACGCGACCGGCATGCCCTCCGGGGTGGTCAGCACGTACAGCTTCAGCCCCCAGTACCAGCGCGAATGGCTGGCGCAGTAACCATAGCTGGCCCAGTCGGCCAGCTGCGAGCGTTTGACGGTCTCGCGTGAGGCGCCGCACGGCACCGGGGTCGCATCCAACAGCCGTAGCTCGTCGGCCCAGCTTGGGCATAGCGTCGCCAGATACACCATCGTCTTGCAAATCAGCGGCAGCGCGGCCTTCACCCGCTTGTGGTAGCCAGGCTGCTTGGGCACGTACGGAAACAGGTGCCCCAGCCGCGCGTAGCACATCCGCAGCCAGTGATGCTCTGACCGGGCACCCAGCAACACCTGCGCTACCGCCAGGCACACCAGCTCGGCATCGGTCAGCTTCTTCGGCCGCCCCGGTCGCCGTCGCTCGGGCGGGACCAGGTAGTCGTCGACGAGCACGTACAGTTCGGTCAGGAGGGTATCCAGGTCTGTTGTCACAAACGATCATGGATGCCCTCCCCCCA
>JBOHBN010000433.1:0-12422 GCA_050698355.1 Streptosporangiales bacterium
ACCCAGCAGCACCGCTGCAGCACCAGCAACTCGGCCAGGTCGGCCTCCTGTACGGGTTCTAGGACAAGCCCATCGACGGGCGGTCGCTCACACTCGACTATATGTGACATGTCAACGAACTTGCCACACTTTCGATGACGTGTCAACGAGGATGCTAGAGTCGTGCCTATGGCTGTCGACTGGCTAAGCGAGGACGAGGAGCAGGCGTGGCGCGCCTTCCGGCGGCTGCTCACCGCACTGCCCGCGCGCACCGCACGCGACCTAGCTGAAGACTCCGGCCTGTCGATGGCCGACTACGAGGTACTGTCCACGCTGTCGGAGAAACCCGACCGGCGGTGGGGATTGAAAGACCTCGCGGCCAAGATGGAATGGTCCCGCAGTCGCTTGTCACATCACACTGCGCGGATGCAACACCGAGGGCTCATCGACCGTGAAACCGACGGCGACGACGGGCGCGGCTGCGTCCTCCACCTGACCGACCACGGCGTCGGCGTTCTCGAACGGGCAGCCCCCGGACATCTCGCCTCGGTCCGCGCCCGCTTCCTCGATCACATCACTGCGGACGAACTCGCCACGCTCGGCCAGATATCGACACGCATCGCAGACCTCCCCGACTGACCGGCAAGAGTTGGGGGACCCTTCAGCGTTACAGCTCGTCGGCCGGTGGGGCGCCACTGGGCGTGCACATCGATCCTGCCGAGCTCCGGGGTCAAGATCTGTTCCGCCTGGCCGCAGGGCGGAGAAACCTGCGCGTTGCGGCCAGAAAGAACGGATCTTGGTATGGGGGACTCCCTTAGCGACCGGCTATATGTCGGCAGGTGAGCTGAGCGTAGCCGCGTCCGCAGTTGACCTTGCCCCCTCGGGCAAGGTTTACGCTCACACTGGGTGGATGACATGAGGATTGGTGAGGTCGCGACACGCGCAGGCGCCACAGCGAAGGCGGTCCGCTACTACGAGTCGCTGGGCCTGCTCACACCGGCGCGGCTCGATAACGGCTACCGCGACTACAGCCGACACGACGTCCGGCTGGTGCAGGAGATCCGTCAGCTCAACCGTCTCGGGGTTCCGGTCGAACGGACCCGCCCGTTTCTGGAGTGCCTAGCTACTGGTCAGCAGCGCGCCGATGACTGCCCGGCCTCGTTGGCCGCCTACCGTGACGCGATCGCCGCGCTGACCGAACAGATCATGGCTCTGGACGCCAAACGGGCGGGGCTGGTGACACAGCTGCAACGCGCCGCGCGCCGTACCAGCGACTCCATGGCCGAGGACGAGGGGATGGAGAACGTGAGCGACGAGGACCTGACGCGGTTGCCAAGTGAACTGCCCCGTCCGGCCGACGACGGAGCCGCGGACCACCTACCCGGAGAGACGCTGCCGCCGCTCCGCTTACCGGCTACCAGCGGTGAGCAGGTCCGGCTCGACGCACTCGGGCCAAGCCGAGCGGTGCTGTATGTCTACCCGCTGACCGGGCGGCCCGATGCCGACTTGCCCGAAGGATGGGATGCCATCCCTGGAGCGCGTGGCTGCACCAGCGAGGCATGCGCCTTCCGCGACCACCACGTCGAGCTGCGCAGCGCCGGCGCAGCCCAAGTCTTCGGCGTGTCCAGCCAGGACAGCGACTACCAGCGTGAAGTCGTGGGACGGCTGCAGTTGCCGTTCGCCATGCTCTCCGACACCAACCTCAACCTCGCCGCAGCGCTGGGCCTGCCGACCTTCACCGCCGGCGGAATGAGGCTGTACAAGCGGCTGACCCTCATCACCCGCAACAGCCGTATCGAACACGTCTTCTATCCCGTCTTTCCGCCGAACGAGCATGCTCAGCAGGTCCTGAACTGGCTACGCTCCCCAGCCGAGTGAGCTCAGCTGGCCCGCGTTCCAGCCGTGCAAAGGTTGCCGATGGCCCTGCGGACACGAGGTCATGCATGACCTTGCTGGCGTCTGCTCTTGGGGGAGGGAGGACCTCGTTGCAGAGGTCGATGCAGTCGTTATAGATCTCGGTTTCTGGGGCATCGATCAGCGAAACCCTGCCTCGGTCTGATGGTCAGCTCGGCTGTGAGCGCCTTTCCTCGGGACGACTGGTGAGGTAGGCGCGGATGGCGTCGCGGTTGCGGGTCAGGCAGTCGACGCGTTGTTGGAGACGGTCGAGTTCAGCGGTGATCTGTGCCAGGGTTTGTGGTGGTAGACAGTGCGCGGTGGTCTGTAGGTCGTCGGGGTCATGCAGGCACGGCAGGATGGTGGCGATCAGCTGGCTGGTCAGGCCACAGTCAAGGAGACCGCGAATCTGCCGTACGCGGTTGACTGCAGCCGCGGGGTAGGACCGGTGGCCATTGGTGTCGCGGTCCGGTTGCAGTAGCCCACGTTCCTCGTAGTACCGCAACATCCGGGTGGGTGTGCCGGTGAGCCGGGACAACTCCCCGATCCGCATCGGACTCCTCTGTTTGAGGCGGATACGCCTGCTTGCCTTCACATTGATGTGAAGGACCGAGCATCATCATATGTCACGCCGAACCAGTGTCCGGGTTCCCGCGAGAGCGGTTAGGTCGTCGCCGCCGGCCCGGCGGCTGCCGCTGCCGGGACTGTTGGGATTGTCCAGCGCGGCAGCGCTGACACTGCTCACCGAGTTGCTGCCGACGGGGGTCCTGCCGGCGATGGCTGCGTCGTTGCACACCACGCCGAGCCGCATCGGGTTCCTGGCCAGCGCGTTCGCGACCGCGTCCACCGTCGCGGCGATCCCGTTGACCACGCTCGCGCTGCGGCTGCCGCGGCGGGCACTGTTGCTGGGTCTCCTGGCCGGACTCGCTGTGGCGAACACGATCACCGCGGTCTCCTCGTCCTATCCGCTCACCCTTCTCGTTCGTGTCGCCGCCGGCCTGGTCAACGGCATGCTCTGGTCGATGCTGGCCGGCTACGCCGCCCGGATGGTCCCCGCAGCCCAGCGTGGACGCGCCGTCGCGATCACCCTGGCCGGTATCACCGTCACCCTCGCCGCTGGACTGCCGGCCGCAACGGCCCTGGCCAGGTGGGTCGGCTGGCGGGTCACCTTCGCCCTGGTGGCCGCGCTCGCGGCCGTACTCGTCGTTTGGATCCGCGCGACTGTTCCCCCGATCGGCGGAGCAACCACCGGCGGCCTGGTGGTTAGCCTGATGCGGACCCTACGCACCCCGGGCGTCCGCATCGTGCTAGCGACGACCTGCCTGCTGCTCGCAGGGCACCAGACGCTGTACACCTACATCTCCCCGTTCGTCGCGCAGGCAGGCATCGACCACGTCAGCCTGGTGCTGCTCGCGTTCGGCGCGGCCGCCGTCGCTGGCATCTGGGTCACCGGCACTGTGATCGACCGGCATTTACGGACAGCCATGCTCATCGCCGCCGGGCTGTTCGCCACCACCATGCTCACTCTCGGCGCGCTGGCCACACACCACCCCGCGGTCATGCTGGGTGCTGTCGTGGCGTGGGGGCTCGCCTTCGGCGGCATCCCCACGCTGCTGCAAACCGCTCTCATCGACGCCGCCGGATCGGGTCAGGCCGACACCGCGACAGCGATGCAGACCACCGTCTACAACGCCGCGATCGCCGCCGGATCCCTACTCGGCGGCATCATCCTCGACCACGGCAGCCCAGCCGGTCTGCCCTGGACCCCGGTCGCCTTAGCCACCGCAGGCCTGGCGACGGTCGCGACAGCCCGGCACCACGGTTTCCCCGCCAAGAGGCAACCTATGTAAAGAACCGGGCGTGCGCTCAGTGTTGCTTATCATTGCCCATTGAGCACGAGAACCGCCGCGCCGTTGACGCGGCCCGCACGCAGGTTGTCGAGCGCACGGTCGGCGGCCGCGAACTCGTACCGCTGCGCCTCGACGGCGAACCTGCGGTCGCGGGCGAGCGCGAGCAACGCCCGCCCGTCCTCCCTGGTGTTGGCGGTGACGCTGCGTACCGTCTTCTCGAAGAACAGGTGCCGCTGGTAGTTCAGCGCGGGGACGTCGCTCACGTGGATGCCGGCCACGCTCAGCGTCCCGCCCGGCGCGAGCGCCGCCAGCACGACGGGTACGAGCTCGCCGACGGGTGCGAACAGGATCGCGGCGTCGAGCGGCACCGGCGGGCCTTCGTCGGAGGATTGCGCGGACGCGCAGCCCAGGTCGAGCGCCAGCCGCCGCGCGTTTGCGGAACGGGTCAGCACGTGCACCCGCGCGCCCTCGGCGATCGCGGCCTGCGCGGTGATGTGCGCCGAACCACCGAACCCGTAGATGCCGAGGTTGCCACTGGGTGGCAAGTCGGATAGCCGGAGCGCGCGGTAGCCGATGATGCCGGCACAGAGCAGCGGCGCGGTGGTCACCGGGTCGAGGTCGGGTGCCAGCCGGTACGCGAACGCCGCGGGCACGGTGACCAGGTCGGCGTACCCACCGTCGGCGTCCCATCCGGTGTACAGCGAATACGGGCACAGGTTCTCCCGCCCGCGCGTGCACTGCGGGCACGTGCCGCAGGCCCGCCGCAACCAGGGGACGCCGACGCGCGCGCCGATCCACTGCCCGTCGACCGACGCGCCCGCCTCGACGACCGTACCGACGACCTCGTGCCCGGGCACCACCCGTGGCCGGTGCACGGGCAACTCGCCGTCGAGCACGTGCAGGTCGGTGCGGCAGACGCCGCTCGCCTCGACGCGCACGAGCAACTCGTCGGTGCCGTACGCGGGTTCGGGCCTGCTCTCCTGCCGCAGCACCCCGGCGGACTCCACCACCCACGCGCGCATGCCTCGATCCTCCTGCAACGCCAACCGGTCCCGCTACTGCTTGGCAGTGCGCGCCGCGAACCGGTTGGCTACGAGCGCCGTGACCATGACCGCGACGAGCAGCCCGACCGGTAGCACGGGCGCGAGAGGCGCCGCGATCTGCAGCAACAGCGCGCAGACCGCGGCGCCGCAGACGAGCGCGGCCAGCCGGGCGCCCGCCCACACTGAGGCCCCACTGCCGGGCGAGCGTCGCGCCAGGTCGGCGACGAGCCCGGTGAGGGTGCCGGTCATGTACGTGGTGGAGAGGTTCGGCAGGCCGATCCGCCTTACCGCGGCGCTCTGCATGCCCATCGCCGTCGCCGCGAGCGCGAGCATGCCCAGGACGAGTCCGGGATCCGGGTCGCCTCCCACGGCGAACCAGACCGCGGCGAACGCGACGAGCAGGGCCAGCTCCACTGCGAACGCGATGGTCACGATGGTGGGCCACAGCTGGGTGCCCCGGGAGCGGTTTACCAGCAGCCCGCCGCAGAAGGCCCCGAAGACGTACCCACCGACAGCGACGCCGACGTGCGCGATGAGTGTCACGTCGGCACGACCGGCGGCCAGGCCGAGCAGGACCAGGTTGCCGGTCATCACGCTGGTGAACACGTCACCGAGCCGCAGGAACCCGATGGCGTCCATCGCGCCCGTCCCGACCGTCAGCAGCACCGTGAGTGACTGCACCACCCGCGGGTGCCAGGACGCGGTAGCCCCGTCTTCCATCGCCATCCCCTCTAAGCAACCCGGTCCTCGGGCGCTCTGGACCTCCCCGCCCGGTCGTGGAACGGGTGCAGGTGCAGGTTGTCTACCAGCCCGCGGATCGACTGGTCGACCCGACGCAGCGCGCGTACCGCACCGGCCAGGTCTTCGTAAGGCTCTGCCGCTGGCCAGTCGCGGCGCACCACCTCGGACTCCGCGGCGTCGAGCAGATCCTCGGTCGCCTCGAACTCGAGCTCCGAACGCTCACCGGTCACCCGCTCGCGCAGCGCGCCCAAGTTCGCCACGACCGCGTCGGCCGCCGGCCGCACGGCTTGCGCCCATTCCGGGTTGGCGCCGGCAGCGCGCGTGTGGGCCGCGAGCCGCCGGCCGTAGTGGTCGCACGCCCCCATGATCCGCAAGGTCTCCTGCAACGACGACCGGTGCCGCACGCCGATACCGGCCACCCCCCGCGACAGCGGCTTGGCGCTGGTACGCAGCGACTGCCAGGAGCTGGTGAGGCCACGGGTGGCGGAGCCGAGACCGACCACCGTCCGTTCGCCGCACAGCGCATCCACCGAGTGGGTGACCACCGCGGCGAGCTTGTCGAGAAAGCCGTCGACGCCGTCGGTGACCGCCCGGCTGGTGCTCTTCGGCAGGACCAGGTAGCCGACGAGCGCGCCGATCGCCGCGCCGACCGCCGTCTCGGCAACGCGCAGGCCGAGCAGGCCGAGACTGAACTGCCCGAGCAGGCCGTACAGCAACGCGAGCATCATCGTGATCCAGAACGCCATCAGCGCGTACGCGATCATGATCATGTAGAACGCGGCGAACACGCAGACGAGAATCAGCACGATGGCGAGCGCCTGGTGGCCGGTCACGGGCGCCGCGACCAGCACGCCGCCGAGCACGCCGGCGACGGTTCCCAACGTGCGCTGCCAACCCTTGCTCAGGATCTCGCCGCGCGTGCTCGTCCCGGTGAACATCACGAACGTGGCGATCACCGCCCAGTACCAGCGAATCGGCGAGATCAGCTCGCCGACGACCACCGCCAGCGCCGCCGCGATCGCGACCTGGATGGCCTGCCGCGTGCTGGGGCGCTGCAGCCCCGTCTCCTGCGGTTCGTCCGCCTCGGATTCCTCCGGCTCGCTCCCCTCATCGTCGGCGTCTTGCGCCTCGTCCCCGGTCGCAGGCGCCTCGTGCTCGGCGTAGCCGAGCGGCGTGCCGGCGACCTCGAGCGGCGCGACGGCGAGCGCGTGCACCCGGCGGCTGGTGATGATCACCCGCCGGGCGGTCGCCTTCAACACCCGGTCCTCGGGCCGCTCCGCGGTGGTCTCCGCGAGCTCGTCGGCGGCCTCCGCGGCCGCGTGCAGCACGGCACCTGACGCACCCGGGTACAGCACGGCGCGCAACGCGGTCAGCGCGCGCGAGACCTGGCGGCGTACGTCGGCCGGTACGGATCCCTCCTCCAGCGCGCGCTGTGCCGACGCGACGAGGCGCTCCGCGGCGAGCTGGGCATCGAGGACGCGTACGGCGAGCTCGTCGCTGTCGACACCGGCCGGTACGGCACTCGCCCCCGCGTCGTCCAGCTGGTCGGCGATCATGAGCGAGGTCTCGCCGAGCCGCGACAGCCGCGTGTCCAACCGGCCGCGTGCGCGCTCGTCGACCTGCCCGGCGTCGACCGCGTCCTCGACCTCGTCGACGACCGCTTGCAGCCGCGCGTACAGCGAGCGGACGCTGTGCCGCAGCGTTGCCTCGGGCCGGTCGGGGAAGACCACCGTACGGACGAGGATGCTCATCGCGACGCCGATCGCCGTGGCGGCGATCAACCACGGGAGCTGCGCGGGCGTCGCCTTCAAGAAGATGACGAAGAAGTACGTCGGGAACGCCACGGTGCCGCACGCGTTGCCCCAGGGCCCGAAGCGGCGCGCGTAGACGGCGGCGAACAGGACGGCCACGAACGCGGCGTCCGCGATGGCCACGTGGCCGCTGAGTACGGTGCCCACGGTCTCTGTAGCCGCCGCCGACGGCAGGGTCACGGCCGTGACCAGCGCCTGGCGCGTACGGGTCTGCTCGTTGACCGCGATGGCGCCGATCATGCCCACCACACCGCCGAGCACGGCACCGAATGGTGACTGCCCCGTGGCCAGTGCGATCACGGCCGCCACGGCGACGGAGCCGACCAGGGCGGTGACCGCGCGCAGCGCAAGCCGCAGGCGCTGCCTGCCCGGGTCGGAAGCGGCCAGCCACGTGCCGACCCGGGCTGCCACGCTTCGCATCCGCTCGCTTCCTACCCAGCGCCTCGGGCGCCGCCAGAAGCGTACCAGCGCGCGACCGGCCCCAACCGACGCCGACGGGGCCGCCGCCCATGATCCGGTTCGTCCGGCCGTATCGCGAAGGTTTCTGCGCGCCACGGCCAGCAGGAACGGATCATGGTGTGGATCGCCGGCGGATCGCGGGCGGCAGGTGGTCGCACCATTGCAGCACCGCCGTCTCGTAGCGGATGCCGAAGTCGAGCGTGGCGGCCGTATACGGGTCGGCGTCACCGCCCATCGCAGCGCGCCTCTGCCTGTACGCGGCCAGCCGCTCGGCGTGCTCCGCGCGGTGCTCGGCGACGAACTCGGTGAGCAGATCCGGCGGCAGGTGCGCGCCGAAACTCAGGGTGAGCAGTAGCGGGTAGCGGATCTGTTCGGTCCCCGGCGGCTGGCGCAACCACGTCGCGAACGCCGACCTCCCCGCAGCGGTGATCTTGTACGGCCGGCGCTCCCGCGCCCCGGCGCCCCCGGCGCTGACCAGGCCGTCCCGGCTCATCGCCGCAAGCTCGCGGTACACCTGGCTCTGCGTGACCGTCCAGAAGTCACCGACGACCGTGCGTGCGGTCGCGACCAGGTCCCATCCGGACATCGGCCCGGCATGCAGGAAGCCGAGCAGTGCACCGGCAGTCGCGTTCAGGGTTCGCGTCGCCATGAAACTCCTTGACACTCCACTGTGGAGGGTGTTGAGTGGGTCGGTACGTAACCTAGCACTGTGGAATGTGGCGGTATCACCATGCTGCACGTCTGGCTCATCGGGTTGCACGCGCTCGCGGGCGTGGCCGCCTTCGCTGCGGGCTGCGTAGCCCTTCGCCGCCGTTCCTGGTTCGCGGTCTACCTCTGGTCGCTGGTGCTGCTGGTGGCGTTCCTCGCCGCGGACGTCGCCGCCACCTGGGGCGGGCTCGGGGTCGCACTCCGTGCCCTGTTCGTCGCGTTCCTGGGGCTCGGCGCCTACATGGTGTGGCGAGCGTTGCGCGCGCGGGCGTTGCTCGCCACCGGCGAGGGGCCGCGCTCGCCGAGCTACCTGGGCCACGTCGGTTTCACTCTCGTTGGCTTGTTCGACGGCTTCGTCGTCATCGGCGTGCTCGATCTCGGTGCCCCCGGCTGGCTGTGCGCCGTCTTCGGCGTAGGGGTCGCGGTCGCGGGCCACTTGACGCTCCGGACGCTGAAGAACCGTTGGTACGGGCCACGAAGCGCCGTTGACGCCTCCACCGGGGCCACGTAGTGCCCGCCGTGGCCTCACCGTGAGCGGCGGCCGAGGCGTCTGATGAGGCCGTGCCAGGCGGGTGTCTCGCGGGTCTCGTCGAACGAACGCGCGACCAGCACGTCGCTCGATGAGTGCGCCAGGATCGAGATCATGATCGTCGCCGCCACCAGGTGGAACATGTAACCGGCAGAGCCGGTCCCCGATTCCAGCACGAGCAGGCCGTAGACCACCGACGCGAAGCCCTTCGGGCCGAACCACATCGCGGCCACCTGCTCGCGGCCGGTCAGCTTCGATCCCAGGAACGACACCCATAGCGCCGCGGGCCGAGCGAGGACGAGGGCGAGCACGGCGAACGCCCACCCCGTCCAGGAGATCCCCATCAGGAAGTCGGGCGAGAGCAGCGCGCCGAACACGAGCAGCGCGCCGAGCTTCAACAGCTCGGCGACGTTCTCACCGAACCGCTCGAAACGTCTCCCGCTGCCGCGGCCCGCAGGTCGCCACGGTGACACCGGCGGAGAATGCGGCGAGGAACAGATTCGCGTGGATCGCCTCGCTCACCGCGAGCACGACCAGCCCGATCGCCACGCCGTTCAGCGCCTCGTACGCGGCCGACGCGGCGAAGTACCGAGTCCGCTCCAGCAGGATCGCGAGCCACGGGATCGCGATTCCCACGACGATCCCGAGGAGCAGCTCCAGCGTGAGCGAGCCGATGTGCAGGTCCTTCGAGCCCTGCGCCACGGCCAGCAGGATGACCACGAACGGCAGGGCGAGGCCATCGTTCACCCCGGACTCGACGTTCAGAAGATGCCGAAGCCTGCGCGGCACCTTCTCGTTGCCGACGAGCGCCGCGGCGAACACCGGATCGGTAGGCGCCAGCACGGCGCCGATCAGCAAAGCCTGGGGCCAGTCGAGGCCGGCGACGTACCGCGCGAGCGCGGCGGTGATGACCAGTGTGAGCGGCAGCCCCCAGCCAAGAGCACGCCCGGGTAGCCGCCACGCCGACCGCAGGTCCCGCACACCAACCCGCATGCCGTCGGTGTACAGCGTGGCGAACAGCGCGAGCCGAGCGAGCGTCAACACGATCGGCGAACCGGACTGCACGTGCAGCACCCCGAGCGTGTCCTGGCCGAGCACGAAACCCGCCACGAGGAACAGCGCAGCGGTCGACAGGATCGTACGGTGCGCAAGCGCCGAGATGAGGACCGCGATGAGCAGCACGACCGCGAACACCAGCAGCAGCACGATCCACCCTCCAGCTCATCGTGTCATCGGCGAGAATGTCCTCGTGACCCGTACCCCGTCACCCTCCCGCGCTCCGCTCCTCGCTACCCGGACACGCGGTCACGGTGGCAGCCACCGACCGCTGCGATGCTCACCCGGAAGGGCTCCTCATGACTCAACGTAAGCCCCCCGGCGTGCGCTTCGAGACCTGGATCGACAAGCAGATCCGCGAGGCGCGCGAGCGCGGGGACTTCGACAACCTACCCGGGTCCGGCAAGCCGATTGCTGACCTGGACACCCGCGACGAGCTGTGGTGGGTCAAGGACAAGCTGCGCCGCGAGCACGTCTCCTACCTCCCGCCGACGCTCGTGGGCCGCAAGGAGGTCGAGGACGCGCGCAAGCAGGCGCTCGCGGCGGACACCGAGGACGAGGTACGGCGGCTGCTGGCCGAGATCAACGACAAGATCGTGGAGGCGACGAGGAAGCCACTGTCGGGGCCGCCGCTGAACCTCGTACCCATCGATGTGGAACGGTTCGTCGCGACCTGGCGCGACCAGCGATAAGGCGCGAGCCGGTCACGCCTTGCCGGCGCGCTGCAGGATGCCGCGCACGTACGCGGCCTGGCCCGCGTGCTGCAGGCCGTCGGCGATCACGCTTACCAGCCGCACGCCGAGCGACACCGGCGGGTCCCACGCCTCATCGATGATGCGCGCGAGGTCGTCGTCGCTCAGGCCGCGCACGTACGCCGTGGTCTGCTCGTTCACCGCGTCGTGGTAGCCGGTGAGCAGGTCCGCGGACTGCACCCGTACGGCCGCGACGTCGTCGGACCTGTGCCCGTATCCGGTCGTCGCCTCCGGCAGCGGCAGCCCGAACTGCTTCGACCAGCCGCCGGACGTCCACACCTGCTCGGTGTTCGCGGCATCGGCGACGTGGTCGTCCTGCACCCGCGTCAGGTGCCAGACGAGCCACGCGATCGAGTTCGCGTCCGGATCCACCCGGTATGCGAGCGCGTCCACGCCGAGGCCCGAGCAGGCCCCGTGTACCGCAGTACGAACTCGACCGTAACCGTCCACGAGCAGATCAGCGCTGGTCACCTGCCCCACCTCCATTCGTCACGCCCGAGGCGACGCCGTTCCGCGACGCCGCGTCCTGCCCGGAAGCGTAACTACCCACTTGGTCCGACATGTCCACATCTCGCGTCTCCGGCCCGATCGCGGCACCGACGGAGATAAGCGCACCACCGACCACGAGCAGGGCGGCAGGCGTGTAGGCGAACGGCATGATCTCGCCGAGTCCGGCCTGGAAGAACGCGTAGAACGATGGGATGACGACCGCGAGGCTGAACCCGATCCCGTACCCCGAAGCGCGTACGGACACCGGGAACCGCTCGCACAGGTACGTCGCGATGACACCGAAGCAGGAGACGACGAGTAGATCCGCGACGGTAGCGAGCGAGGACCGCTGCGCCGGCGAGCCCGGTCGCGACATGCCCGGCGATCAGCGCGAAGACGTCGACGCGGCGAGCGCGATGAGGATGCCGTTGCCGATGAAGAACCGGCGTCGACCGTAACGTTGGCTCAAGTGCCCGCTGAAGATGTAACCGCCGATGAGGATGACGTTGGCGATGATGAGCGCCACGGAGAGCTGCGTCGGGGTGAGGCGCGCCCCGGCCTGCAGCGTGCCCGGCAGCACCGCGGTGGCCATGTTGACCGACAGCCACATGCGCTCTGCAGAAATGACCACGTTATGTGGGTCGATGCCGCCTTCTCGATGCCTGCAGGCATGGAGGAGAGGTACGCGGCTCACATAACGTGGTCATTTGGAACGAGCGCCTTCGGAAGGGGCGCGGAGGTGGTCGGCCGCGCGGACCATGGCGCCGACGATGCCGACGTAGCCGGTGCAGCGGCAGATGTTGCCGGCCAGCTCGGCCCGTGCGGTCTCCGCGGTCAGGTCGGGATGCCGTTGCAGGACGTCGACGCCGGTGACGAGCATGCCGGGCGTGCAGAACCCGCACTGCAGGCCGTGTTCGGCGGAGAACGCCGCGCGCAGCTCGTCGATGGCGGGGCCGGAGAGACCCTCGACCGTGACGACCTCACTGCCGTCGCAGGACGCGGCCAGCGTGATGCAGGACCGCGCGGGCGCACCGTCGAGCAGTACCGTGCACGCCCCGCAGATGCCGTGCTCGCAGCCGAGGTGCGTGCCGGTCAGGTCGAAACGCTCGCGC
>JBOHBN010000434.1:0-1503 GCA_050698355.1 Streptosporangiales bacterium
GCGGTGTTGGTGAGCCAGTAGATCATCACGTTGGTGAGCAGGTAGTCGCGGTCGATCTCTTCGTCGGTCCACTCCTTGAACTTCTCGGCTATCCAGGCGAGCTGTCCGGCGGGCGAGTCGGCCAGGCCGTAGGCGAGGGTTTGCGGCCGGGTGGACTGAATGGCCATGTATCCGCCGAGATCGCCGGTGAAGCGCTCGAGGCCCTCGAGCCGGGCGCGGTCCTTCTCGTCGAGGTCATCAACGGGGCCGGTGGGGAAGGTCAGCAGATAGGTGATGTGGATCCCGACCACGTGATCGGGGGCGACCCGGCCGAGTTCCCGGGCGACTCCGGATCCCCAGTCGCCGCCCTGCGCGCCGTATTTGTCATAACCCAGCCGCGCCATGAGCTCGGCCCAGGCGCGGGCGATGCGGTTGAGCGTCCAGCCGGCGTCCGGCTGCGGCCCGGAGAATCCAAATCCCGGAAGGGAGGGGATGACCAGGTGAAAGTCTCGGGACAGCGGTTCGATCACGTCCAGGAACTCCACCACGGAGCTGGGCCAGCCATGGGTGAGGATCAGCGGCAGCGCGTCCGGGTTGGCCGAGCGAACATGCAGGAAGTGGATCTGTTGGCCGTCGATGTCGGTAAGGAACTGCGGGTAGGCGTTGAGCCTGGCTTCGTAGACGCGCCAGTCATAGGTCGTGGCCCAGTACTCGAGGAGCGCGGCGAGGTGGGAGACGGGGACGCCCCGCTCCTGCCCGGCGCCGGGGACCTCGCTGGGGAGGCGCGTCCTGCTCAGCCTCTCGCGGAGGTTGTCGATGTCGGCCTGGGGGATGTTGATGCTGAAGGTTTCCATGACGACCACTCTTCACCCCATCTAGGCAATATAGTTTCCTAGATGACGGCTTCCCGGCTCTTGATGCTGCTTTCGCTGCTGCAGACCCGTCCCGAATGGTCAGGTTCGGAGCTGGCGCAGCGCCTGGAGGTCAGTCCGCGCACGATCCGCTATGACATCGACAAGCTGCGCAACCTCGGCTATCCGATTCAGGCCACGATGGGCGCGATCGGGGGCTACCGATTGGGGGCGGGCGGGGCGCTGCCTCCCCTGCTGCTCGATGACGAGGAAGCCGTCGCGGTGGCCGTGGGCCTGCGCACTGCCACCGGTGGCGCGGTCACGGGCATCGAGGAGACATCCGTGCGGGCGCTGGCCAAGCTGGAGCAGGTGCTCCCGCCGCGGCTGCGCAACCGGGTCAACGCCCTGCACAGCCACACCACACCGATCACGGCGGCGAGTGCCCCCGTCGATGCCGAGACCCTCACCACGATCAGCGCCGCCTGCCGGGACCATCACCGGCTGCGCTTCGACTATCGCACACATGCCGGCGGTGATCAGGTCCGGGACGCCGAGCCGTACCAGCTCGTGCATATGAACCGACGCTGGTATCTGGTCGCCTGGGATGTGCACCGAGAGGACTGGCGGACGTTCCGGGCCGACCGGATGACGCTGCGGATCCCGCACGGCCCTC
>JBOHBN010000435.1:0-23225 GCA_050698355.1 Streptosporangiales bacterium
TCAAGGCCGTCCAGGAACTGCTCGGGCATGACTGGCTGTCCACCACCACCCGCTATGTGCACGTCCACGCCAACCACATCGAGACCGCGTGGGCGCACGCCAACAAGCGCGTCGCGGACCGGCTGGCGACCAACGAGAGGTGAGCTGATGCGTTGGAACATGAGGATGAAAGCGGCCGAACAGGGCATGTGGAAGTCCACCGAGCTGCGCCGCCGACTTGCCGAGGCCGGGCTCGAGATCAGTGCGGGGAAGATGTCCGCGCTGTGGACCGGGACGCCGACCACGATCCGCCTGGATGACCTCGACGTGATCTGCGCGGTGCTGGACTGCACGCCGTCGGATCTGCTGATCCGAGAACCAGACAAGGTCGCCGCGCGGCGACCCGAGCATCGCCTCGCGGCGGCAGCCGATGCCGCGCCTCCAGCGGTGACACCGCGGCTGGG
Source organism: Streptosporangiales bacterium (assembly GCA_050698355.1). Lineage (GTDB taxonomy): Bacteria > Actinomycetota > Actinomycetes > Streptosporangiales > WHST01 > JBOHBN01. The sequence goes on from JBOHBN010000435.1 coordinate 444, forward strand.
ACGTAACCGCAGTGTCCCGCCGGCGTGAGCTGGCCGAGGACATGTACGGGGTGTGGCGCCAAACCCGTCGCCACGAACCGTTCCGAGCGTTGCTATGACTGCATGCCCGGCGGGCCGTATCGCCCGCCGCCGTGCCGCAGGTGCGCCTCGACTCAGGACTACTACTCGTCCGGGCTCTGCCGCCGTTGCCACCGGTTCGCGCCGTCGCCCATCGACAGTTGCCTGGACTGCCTCGCGTGGGGTGTCACCCGCGGCAACAGCTGGCTCTGCGAGGGCTGCCGAGGATGGCGACGACTCTACGAACGAGGCGGATGCCCGTCCTGCCACCGGATCCTTCCGCTCGGCGCCGACGGTTTCTGCCGGCTGTGTTGGCGGCAGACTGCAATGCTGCGCGCGGCGACGCCGCGGACGCCGATCAACGGGCTGATCGCCAACCGGCACGGGCAGCAACTGTTCCTGGCCGACCTGTTCCGGCAGAAGCGGCCACACCGCACGCAACCGGCGGCGCCAGGAGCTATTCGAGGAGCCGGCAGGTTCCCGGTCGAGCACGAACAGCTCGTGTTGTTCTCCGCCGAGCGTGACCTGCGGGCGGTCGAACTCACCACGTTCGCGGTGCCACGCAGCCGCGGACTCGCCGCGCGGCTCGACCAGGCCGTGATCGAGCACAGCGACGCGCATGGGTGGAGCAAGTCCGGCCGCGACCGCGCGCAGGAAGGCATCCGGGTGCTGCTCGCATGCCAGGACACCCCGGGCGCAGCCATCAAGGCCAGTGAGGCAGTCATGTTGGCCCAGGTCGAGCTCAACGTCCAACCCGTCCTGGAGATCCTGGCCGGTGCCGGGATGCTCGACGACGACCGTCCCGGCCCGCTGGAGACCTGGTTCGCCAGGCAGGTCGCCTGGCTGCCCGAGCCCATGGCTGGCGAAGTACGGGCCTGGTTCGAGGTTCTCCGCGACGGCAGCACCACCCCGCCGCGCTGCCGTCCACGATCCCGCGTCACCGTCCAGAGCCGCATCCACGCCGCTCTTCCCGTGCTGGACGTCTGGGCCGCGACAGGGCACCGGTCGCTGCGCGAGATCACCCGCGACGACATCAAAGCCGCTCTGCCCGCCTCGGGCAGCCCACGGGCTGTGCTCGGGCAGGCGCTGAAGTCGCTGTTCACGGTGCTCAAAGCCCGCCGCGTGGTCTTCGCCAACCCGACAACCCGCATCCGCACTGGCCGGCCGGAGACACGCCAGCCGCTGCCGATGAACCTGGCCGCCGTCCAAGACAGCCTGCACTCCGCCGACCCCGCGCAGGCGGCGCTCGCGGCGTTGCTCGCTTTCCACGCGCCGCGCTCGAGACAGATCCGCGCGCTTCACCTCACCGACGTGCGCGACGGGCGGTTGTACTTGGCCACCCACACCATCGTGCTCGCCGACCCCGTCAAGCAGCGCCTCGCCTCGTGGCTCGAGTACCGCGGCAAACGGTGGCCGAATACCGCCAACCCGCACCTGTTCATCAACGCCCGCACCGCCGGGCGCCTCAGTCCGGTCGGCGCCTCGTGGGTCAGCGACACCCTCGGCGTCTCCGCCCAAGCCGTCCGCGAAGACCGCATCCTCTACGAGGCGATCACCACCGACGGCGACGTCCGCCGCCTCTGCGATCTGTTCGGCCTGTCCATTGAAGGTGCGCAGCGCTACGCCGACGTGGTCAACGAACCCGTGGGTTCGCCAACCCACCGGGACAGCTAGCCTCACCACTGCACAGCCACCCGTCGGTTCCAGCCAGCGACCACTTCGGAAATCACGAACCCACGGGAGAAAGCAGTGAAGCTCGCGTCCGCGGCGTCGGTCAGGTTCCCGGTGATGGTGATCTGGATGCTCATCGTGTCTCCCTTTGCTGTCGGTGAACCCGCGTGGGGTCCTGGTCTTCGTGTGGACACGGGCAGCACGGCCGAGGACCGGTAGGGGACGCCAAGGGTTTCCGCGGCAAGACTGTTTTCCTGGTCGGTGTAGTGAGGCGCCGCAGGCGGCCCGGCCCGGAAAAGATCTCTGCCGCCCATTGGCGGGCACAGACCGGGCGTCGGCACGCTGGCCAGCGGCCACCACGAAGACACCGCAGGAACTCCACCGGTACCGGTCACCGCGCCGGGCAAGGGGAGACACGAGCAACCAACGGCGACCTCGCCGATACGCCGTGGACGCTCGCCGCCAGCTCCGATCCGCGCTGGGCACCGTCCGGCGTCATAAGCCGCTCGCTGGCCAGCACGGCGACACCGGCGAGTGGGGGAGTGGGGTGGCGTGCCGCCCCACCGATGGTCAGGGCCAGCGTCGACGGTGCCGACTATGGCGTGGTCGGGTCGGTGTCGGTGAGTGCTTCGGGGAACAGCACCCAGAACGCGTCGGCTTCGGCGATGGCGAGCCAGGCGTCGAACCGGTCGTCTTCGGTCGCGCCGTCGGGTAGCACCAGCCCGTCATCGTCGAGACTGCACGGAGTGCCGGTCTCCTCGTCGTAGTAGCTGTAGACCGTCATGCTCGACCTCCCTTGCTGCTGCGCTTGACGGCCACGAGCCTGCCGTGTCCGCTGCGGCCTCGACGGCAGCGGCGGGGAAGTTGTGGATAACCCGGCCAGGTGCCAGCCGCCCCCAGTTGTGGGGGAGCGGCCGGCCCCGGCTGCGGGTCACGGCGTGGGCCGGCGGCCCTTTTCGAACTCCCGGCGCGCGTACGCTTCGGTGCGGGCGAACGCGTCGTCGACCGGCCCGAAGACCTCGTCGGCGAGCCCGTCAGCGCTGTGCACCGCGTGCCGCAGCGCCTCCAGTGCCTCGCGGTCCTCCAGGTACACCAGGACCCGACCGACCCGGAGCGCGATGTGCGCCTCGCCGGTGCGGCTGGCGACCGCCGCGACGCCCTGGACCCGGCGGTTCTGGTCCCCGCGCAGCCGCGCGGTGGCCGCGACCTCGCAGGTCCCCAGGCGATGCTCTGCTGCAGGCATGACTGCCCCTCCTTCCCCCCGGGCGGACCTTCCGGCCGGGGCTGAAGGACCAGGCGGACGGGACGAGGGTGGGCGGTCCAGGGTGGCCGCTTGCGGCCATCGCGCAGCGACGTGAGCGAAGCGAGCGCCCTTGACCGGTCGGGCCCCCGGCCCGTCAGGCTGGGCCAGCCACGGCCAACCCACCTGGACCCGGGCGCGGCAGCTCGGCCCCGCATACGGCGCCAGCTCCGGGGCATGCATCGCGCGCCCCTCCGCACGCCACCGCTCAGGCCCGACCCACGACGACACCGCAGCCACGGATGGCCCCCGCACCCGCGCCCCCGTGGGTGACGCTTCTGCAAGGCTCACCCCCTCGCACGGGTGTGCAGAAGGGATGCCCGATCTCCCGGGCGTGCGGCTGCAGGCGAGACCCACGTTGGTAAGACCTAGAGTCGATGCCGGTTGCGCGCGCCCCCCAACACTCTTACGTCGGACGTGACCCCCCGGTACGAGCGCTTATCCCTGGGAGGCGCTCGTGGTCGCAGCCTTCGCCTTCGGCACTGAGCCAAAGTCACCGTCAGTGAGTGAATCCGCCGTCCGTACAGAAGGGATCGACGAGTGAGACGCGACTATGGGATCTGCGGAGTTCGGCGTTAGCCGCCGACGATGTCTCTCGCAGAGAGAATGGCTGGTCCGAGCCCCCAGACGCGCCATGTCCCGTTCTCGAGCCGGATCAAAGTCAAGAACGTCATCGACGTCAGGTACGCCTCGAACACCTGAGACGCAGCAGCGACCTCGGGAACGAATCGCATGAATGCGATCTGGTCAGCAGCGTCGACGGCATAGATGACCTTCGGGGCCAGAGACCGCCCGGCGAGGTGGTCGATCGCCCACTGGTAGTCACCCCAGGCTGGCGGATGGTAGGTGAGATCGCGGGCCAAGTCGAGGTCGCCGAGGAGCCCCGCCCACCACGCAAAGGCGACCTGGGCGGGATTGGTCGGATCGCCGGGTTCACCAAGCGCAGCGATGGCCTGCTCCTCGCCGACCCCAACCAAAGCGGGCACCGTAGAGACTGGCCCCGGCGGATCGCTGAAAGCATCGGCGGCGAGGTTGGCAAACATCGGGACGGTCGCCGCGAGAGTCGCCAAGAACTGAGTGGCCGTCTCTGGCGGGTTCCGGAAGGCAGCGGTCTCGCGCTCGAGGGTGGCGACAACGGTCTCGGCGTGCTCGCCAAGGAGTTGGACCAGGAAGCTGTCGGGATGACAGATCCCGATCCCGAACGGAGCTCCAGCCTCGTCCGGAAAGTCTTTCAGGTTGAAGGTCACAAGCGTGTCGGCACCGCCGTGTACGGCCGCGGCGAGAACATGCCTGTCCTTGGGATCACACCTCATGTGTTCGATGAGGTGGTCGAAGCTGTCGATCAGCGCCTCCGCGCCGAAGGCATTCCGCATCATGCCGACCCGGTGGCCCGCTTGCTCGGGCGTCACCCCGACTTTCGGTAGGTTCCGCTGCACCTCGTCCAGGATCGGCTCCGACCAGAGCGGCTGAAACAGGCCAGTCTCGGCGAGCCAGAGCAGGGTCGTCGCGAGCCTGATCGGAACGAGTACACACGCGTCGAGAACAACGACTGGGCCGCTCACCGGGTACTAATCACCTGATCGGGCGGCGTGTCCTCACCGATCTCCTGCGCGAGCCCATCCAACGCGGCCCTTCGCCGCGCGGCGCTGGTCGCCTGATAGCGGGCTAGCTCGGATGCGGCGATACGGCGGTGGACTCCTCCGCCCTGAGCCGTTAGCTCTCCACGGTCGATGAGCCGCACAACAGTCATACGGCTGACGCCTAGCAGGTCAGCAGCCCGCTGGGTACTGACCATGGCGTCGGACGGGAGCACGACCGCCTCGGGACTCGACTCCAACACATCTACGAGACGAAGGAACGCGTCACGGGCCGAACCCGAAGCGTCGAGCGTGTCGCCCGACTCGCGGAGCACCTCGTCAAGCGCTGCGCGTAAGCGTTGCGCCTGGTCGGGTGCGATCGCCCCAGCCATACCCCCAGCATACGACCAAACGCTCAAAACGCACACCGCCAAGTTCGACACGAGATCGACAAGCAAGACGCGTTGTCGAGTGTTAGAAGCTTGTGCTGATGGCATCACGGCAACCGGGAGCACCGGTCACCAAGATCACCATTGACCGTGGCCAGGCTGACCCAGGTCGCTGGCCGTACACCTTGGCGGTGGTGCGGCATGTCTGGCAGCACGGCCTGCACCTCGGCTCGGGAGCGACGGTCTTTCTGGGACAGAACGGCAGCGGCAAGTCGACGCTGGTCGAGGCGGTCGCCGCGGCGTGGGCGCGACGAGTGACCGCGTCTCGCAACGACTGGCTGCAGCAGGCGGTCGCGCAGCCGTCGGCTGAGGACTCCGACCTGCACCGGTCGCTGCGGCTCGCCTACACCCGCGGCGGCCCGACCGGGGGTCTGTTCTTGCGCGCCGAGCGGCTGCACGCCCAAGCCGACAGCTTCACCCACCGCGGGCGCTGGGCGGGGCGCATTGACCGCCCGCTGCTCACGCAAAGCCACGGTGAAAGTTTCCTGCAAGTGCTGGCGGGAATGGCAGCCGAACCCGGCCTATACATCCTCGACGAGCCCGAGTCCGCTCTGTCCTTCGACAGCTGCCTGGTGTTGCTCACGATCATGGGCGACATGCTCGCTGCGGGCAGCCAGATTATGCTGTCCACGCACTCACCGGTCCTGGCCGCCCTGCCCGGCGCACGGCTGCTCCAGCTCGACGAGCACGGCATGGGCCCTGTCGACTACGACTCCAGCCACCTGGTCACCTCCTGGCGCGCCTTCCTGAACGCGCCCGAGACCTACCTACGTCACCTGCACTGAGCCGGGCCGCCGCCTTGCGACCCTGACGGAATACTCGCAGGATAAGACAGAGGGACGAGAGGGACGATGCATCGGCGTCCGGTTGACGTTGGGGGCCACGTCTCAGGATCGAGCAGGCCGCTGACGTAGGAACGAGCGACAAGTTCGACCCGGTTGCGCGCCTGGGCTCGACCCAACATGTCATGTAGATGATGCGCCACAGTGTCGGGGCTCAGCGACAGGTCCGAGGCAATCTCAGTGTTCGACCATCCGGCTGCCACAAGCGCAAGCATGCCGATCTCTCGGCGGGTGAGATCCGGCGTGTCACAACAGCATCCGTGCCGAACATGATCAGTATGCGCGCCCATAGCCGTCCTTTGCCCCGAGCCTGCCGGTATACCAGATCTAGCCAGGAAAGACGGTCAGTTTGAGCGATGTCACGGGGCGTGGTGGCGACGCATGCTGGTGGTCCAGCTGTCACGCAGTGGAGTGCCTCAGGTGATCGCCGTTACCGCTACCGGTACTGACCCCAAGGGTGCTTCCTTCAATCCGCGGGACTCATTCCCCGACAAGGAGCTGCCATGAAACGAATGCTCTATGCCTTGCTCGGCTTCATGCTGATGGCCGCCGGTACGATGTTAGTTAGCGGTAGTTCGGCGGCTGCGGCCACGGCTCATTCGAACCGCGCGGCAACATCACTCTCTTCGCACAGCAGCGTCACAGTGGCACCCGACACAAGCCGCCGGGAGCCTCCTCCAAACTGCGGATATCATTTTACGTTAAGGCGTAACGGCTCGTACGTCCGCGCATCTGGGGTTGGCCTTAACGCCTTTGGCAAGGGTTACAAACTGGTGTGGGCGTCTGCGCACGGCAAGGCTTACGGCCCCTACAACGCTAGGTCTTCCGCCAACTTTGAGATAGACACCGGTAGCTCCAACCCGACCGATGTCGTCGTGGACCTGACGAACGATGAGAACACCTTGACCCTCTGCAGTAGCACCTATCATGTCTAGATGGACTGGTTCATCCCCCCAACGTTCGACTTGTACGAGTTCGATGATCGGCATCGAGCCGACCTAGCTCACGCATCGGCACGGCGTTGGTTCAGCCACTGGGACGGCCTCCTCGGCGCGCCCGCCGAGGAGGTCACCCTCGCGTGGTCAGACGGCAACGCAACCGTCGTGGTGTGTACCTCGAGTCGCTCCTACGATGTGGCTGGGGCAAGGTTTCGAGCAGCACACTTAGCCCTGGGGGGAGACGAACTACCTATAGCTGAACCAGGCTCGGCAGAGAGCACCACACGCGAGATCGAGCGGATCGAATCAGCGGAGAAACTCTGGTCTAGACTTCCATCTATCCTGCCTGGCGGAGACGCTAGTGCTGAAGCTGCCAAATGCGAAGGGTTTGCTATTGCATACGGCCGGCTCGACAACGCGATAACTTTCATGGCAGCGACCGGCCTCAATGCCAATCAGTTTAGGATACGGAAGGTACGCGACTGGGATGCGTACGGTGTTGATGCAACCACGCGATTCCCGCTGAGGGACTTAGACAGATGACACACGCGCACTCGCTGTGGTTATGAGACCCCGCCCGGGTCGAGGTAGGCGGCGAGGGTGTAGGCGGGGGAGCGGTCGAGTGAGCCGCGGGAGTGGTCGTAGCGACGGGTGGTGCGGGGGTCGCGGTGGCCGGCGTAGTCCTGCACGTCACGGATGGAGGCGCCGGCGTCGAGGGCGAGGGTGATGGCGGTGTGCCGCAGGCTGTGCGGGGACAGCTGCTCCCAGCAGGGGATGCCGGCGGCGCGGGCGAGCCGGCGCACGAGGGCCCACAGGTGGGCTTGCCGCATCCGACCGCCGGGGGCGGTGGCGAGCAGCGGGCCGGTGAGCTGGGTCCAGTCGGTGCGCCCGGCGGCGGCCGCGCGAGCGGACAGGTAGTCCTCCAGGGCAGCCCATGTGGCCGGGGTGAGCGGCAGTCGCGCGCGGCGTCCGCCCTTGCGGGTGAGTTCGAGGACGCGGTGGCCGCGGTCGTGGCCGAGGTCGCAGGTGTCGGCGGCGAGCAGCTCGTCTGTGCGTACCGCGTTGTGTAGCAGGATCCGCGTGGCGGCGAGGGTGCGCCGGCGGGCGGGTCCGGTGTCGACGCCGGCGGCCGCGAGCAGTGCCTGGGCCTGTGCGCGGTCCAGGCCGACGGTGGCGGTGTGGTCGGGGTCCACCGTCGGGCGGGTGACCCCGGCGGTCGGGACGCCGGTGACGAAGTCGTGCGTGGCGCAGTAGCGGTAGAAGCTGGAAAGCGCGGACAGCCGCCGGCAGATAGACGAGGCCGCGGCGCCGGCAGTCTGCTGCTGGCGGACCCACAGGTCGACGTGCACCCGCCCAGCGGCGAGCACGTCCACACCGCGTTCGGTGAGCCAGGTGTGCCAGGCCAGCCAGTCGGTCGCGTAGCCGCGGCGGGTGCGCGCTGAGCGCAGCGAGGCCAGCCACGCCGCGGCGAGCGTCTGCTCGGGCGCGGGCAGCTCGCCGAGCTCCGGCCGGTCGGCGACGGCCGAGGCAACGAGCTCGCCGGCCACCCCGCGCCGTGTCTCGACCGACTCGACGGCCGTCAACGACGTCGCGGGGGAGGGGAGCGCAGTGGTCACGCTAGACACGGTAGGCGCCCAGACCGACGGCGGCGGCCGGCGCCACGCGGGCGGGTGATAATCCGCTGTATCACCCGGTGCCGTCCCCACTGTACGCGCTGGTCTGCCCGGTTGCGGACCCGCTTCGACCGTGCTTGCGATAGCTTCACGTCACGACGGCACAGCGGGGCTGCGATCTTTGTTTGCGGACGGTGACAGCTTCCTTACCGACTACCCCTCGGGCATGTCCAAGAGCGCATAGAACTTGCGGGCGAGTCGGGACCCTTCACCGAAGTCGACGACTTGAATACCCGTTAGCTCGACTCGGATCGTAAGAAGTGACCCGGCATTCTCGAGGGGTTGAACCGCAAGTTCGATGAAGTGGCCCCAGTCGTATAGCAGGTGGAAGGGTGTCTTGTAGCTTCGAGCACGACCTCCGGTCTCTACGGGTCGCCAACCAAGCTGGGCCGCGGCACGGTCGCAACGTTCCAGTAATTCCCCGGAAGGAACGCTGGTAGGTTTTACGATCTCAACGGGCACTGTGTCGTCATCCCGCTACAGTTTTTCTTGGTTGGCGATTATACAGGCACCCGCGCCAACAATGATTCCACCCGCCGCGCCCAGAATCACACCGGGAGGCCCTCCAGTGGCGCCTACAAGTGCTCCGACCCCTGCACCAAGCAAACCTAATTCTGCGCACTTCGTAGCCAGCGGTACCCGTCCGCTGAGGTCGGTGTTGTTGGTTGGGTCGCAGCTTGCGTAGAGGTAGGGGTTGTAGGTGTCTGCCCTGGTTAGGCTGCCTTGGACGCTGTCGGGTTGGGTGAACCGTCCGATGGATGGGTTGTAGTAACGGGCGCCGTAGTGGTAGTAGCCGTCGCCTTGGGTGTCGTGGTAGCCGCCGGCGTATTGCCAGGGATTGTTACCTGGTGACCCAGTGGTGTCGGCGGTTTTGCCGTAGGGGCTGTAGTCGTACGTGGCGGCGGTGCCGCCCGAGCTGTCGATCATGCCGGTGACGGAGTTGAGACGGTCGGTGGTGTAGTAGCGGGTGCCGCCGTGCCCGTGTTGGTCGATGAGGTTGCCGGCGGGGTCGCGGGTGTAGAAGGTGGTCTGGCCGCCGGTGGTGCGGGCGGTGACGTCGAGCGGCCCGACCAGGAAGCTGGTGTTGCCGGCGGCGGTGCGTAGGTCGTTGCCCTGGTCGGTGTAGTGCTGGTCGACGGTGGTGCCGCCGTCGGGGTCGGTGAGGCCGGTGGCCTGGTTCGCGGCGTTGTAGGTCAGCGGCCCGTCGCTGGTGCCGGTGTTGTTCCCCGCGCCGTCGCTGGCCCAGGTGGTGTTCCCGGACGGGGTGGCGGGGCAGTGCCGAGCCATCGCGGTGCCGGTGTTCGGGCCGGTCCAGCACAGCTCGTCGGCCTCGTTGTAGCCGAAGTGGGTGGTGTCGCTGCCGGCGGTGCGGGTGACCAGGTTGCCGTCGCCGTCGTAGTCGAACGTGTAGTTCTTCCCCGGGTTGGCTGCGACGTGCTTGAGCCGGTCGACCGTGTCGTAGGCGTAGGTGAGGGTGGTGCCGCCGCGGGTGGTCTTCTGCAGCTTGTCGGTTTCGGTGCCGCCGTCGGTGTAGGAGTAGCTGATCGCGGCGATGCCGGTGCCGCCGGTGATGGTGATCCCGGAGATCTTCCCGGACTTGGTGTAGTCGAAGGACTCCGCGACGCCGGTGCCGGGCGGGAAGGTGACCTGGCCGCGGCGGCCGTCGGCGTCGGGGCTGATCGTGGTCTGCCCGGTCGCGTCGGTCACGCTCGTCGGCTGGTTCGCGGCGTTGTAGGTGTAGGTGACGGTGTCGGTGGCGTTGCTGGCCTCGACGTGCTGGGTGTACTTGGTCAGGTTCCCCGCGCCGTTGTAGGTCGTACGGATCTGGTCGCCGCCGGGGTAGGTGTAGGACTCGAGCTGGTTGAGCTGGTCGTAGCCGTACCGCCAGACGCCACGCTTGTCGGTGCGGGAGACCAGGTTGCCCTCGCCGTCGTAGTCGTAGCTGGTGCAGGTGCCCGCGTCGTGGTCGCAGCTGGTCGCGTTATCGGTGAGGACCTGGGTGATCCGGTCGTTGGCGTCGTAGCCGTACCGGGTGGTCTTGCCGCGCCCGTCGGTCACGCTGGTGACCCGCGAGGCGCCGTCGTAGCTGTAGCTGGTGCACAGCCGCCGCGAGCTGGCGGTGCAGGCCAGGTCACCGCCGGGCCGCACCACCTGCTTCAGCTGGCCCTTGTTCGGGCCGGAGCCGTAGTAGCTGTAGACGGTCTGGTCCGCGGGGTTCGACCCGTCGCCGGAGTCGGTGTAGGCGTCTTTGGGGGTGCCGTTGTCGTTGTAGTCGACATGGGAGTGCTGGGTCGCGTCGGCTTTCTGGTCCGAGCAGTGGTGCCCGGAGGCCGGGGTGATGCCCTGCCAGGAGTCGGTGACGCCCCCGTCGTTGTTGTACCCGTAGGCAGTGCACGCCCCCTGCGGGGACGTCTTGGAGGTGGGCAGGAACGACCCGCCCGCGACCGAGCCGGGGTTGGCGTAGTCGAAGTAGGTCGTGGCCGGGGTGTCGCCGGCGGTGTCGGTGGGCTCGGTGACCTGGGTCAGCGCCTGGTTCGGGTTGTAGCTGAACACGGTCGCGCCGTCGGTGACGCCCTGGTTGGCCGGGTCGGTCATCGACGAGGCGGCCTGGTCGGCGGTGTAGCTGGTCGACCGGGTGTTGCCGCCCCCGTCGACCACATGCACGGCCCGGTTCTGGGTGTCGGAGCGGTCGGCGAAGCAGTAGGTGGTGACCCCGCCGGGGTCGTCGCTGTAGTCGGTGACGTCGGTGGAGGCCTGCCCCTTGCCGTTGCACCGCTCCGACGGGGTGTTGGCATAGGCCCAGTCGAACTCATACACCCCGCCGGCGCCATCGCGCTCGTAGCGGACCTGGGTGGCCTGCCCGGACTCGTAGTCAATCGTGGTGTACGGGACCACGTTTCCATTCTGCGCCGGGTCGGTGATCGCTGTCACCCGGTCACCGGTCCAGTCGTAGCCGGTGACGGCGCCGGTCGGGTCGGTGTAGCTGGTCAGGTGGTCCCCGGTGTAGCCGTAGGACCAGGTGCGGGTCGGGGACACGTTGGCGTCGGTGAGCTTCGAGATGAACCCGGCGCTGTTGTAGTCGACGGTGACGTCGCGCCCGGCGGTGTCGGTGACCTGGGTCAGCTGCTGGCTGGTGTTGTAGTGGTAGGTGATCGCGTTGCCGTGCTTGTCGGTGTCGGTGGCCATCACCAGGTCACAGGAGCCGCAGCCGAGGTTGTCGAAGGTGTACTTCTCCTGCGACTTGTCGAACGTCAACGTCATCGTGCCGTCATTGTTGTCGACTAGGTCCGCGTCGACCCCGCCGGCCTGCGGGGTGTGGAAGTGGCTGGGGTCGCTGGGCTTGCGGACGAAGGTGCCGAACACTGTCCCGGACGGGGCGACGTAGTCGTACCGGTCGTCGGTCAGGCGCTTGAGCTTGACGTCGGGGCCGACCGAGGCGGTCCAGCCGACGCCGAACGCGCCCGCGGTGGTGGTCAGGCCGTTGTAGAACCGGTCGAAGGCGAGGTCGTGGCCGACGCCCTTGATCCGCAGGTCCTGGGCCTGGATGACGGCGTCGCCGGACTCGTTGTTGACCCGCAGCTGGCTGCGGTCGTTGAGGCGGTGGCTGGTCATCGAGTACCACGGCTGCATGCCCAGCTGCGGGGTCCAGGACAGTGACAGCGTCGGCTCCCGGTCCACCGACCCGCAGTAGGTCAGCGTGGCGTCGGGGTTCATCGAGCAGAACCGCTTGGCCTGCGAGGGTGCGGCCTCGTCGGCGGCGCGCAGCTGCATCCCGAACCGGGTCAGCTCCCCTGAGGTCCACGCGGACACGGTCTTGGTGACGTCGAGCTGCACGTGCCCGTTGGGGTCCGGGCAGCCCTTCCCGCCGGTGTTGAACGACGGCGACTCCGCCCACGCGGAGGATTTGCTCACCGAGGGCTGGTTGCCCCACACCATCTGCCCGTTGGCGACCATCGACGTCTCCGGGTACACCATGGTCACCTTGTCCTGGCACGACACCGCCTCGTACTGGAACAGGTCCAAACTGGCCTGTGTGATGGTGCGGCCGGTGAACGCCTCGGTGTGGAACTTCAGATGCGACCGGTACACCCGCGACTGGGCGTCGTCGTCGCCGACGCGCAGCCGGTAGTCCTGGTACTGCGGGGTGCTGTTGCCGGTGAACACGTAGGTGTCGCCCTGCCGGTCCACGCTGGACACATCCGGGTCGATCGTCACCGGATACACCGTCGCCGGGTCGGTCAAATAGTCCATCGACGGCTTGAGCACCAGCTGCTGCCCGCCACCCGCGGTGTCCTGCAGCGACGCGTCCACCGGGACCTGGTGCGCCGGGTCGCCACCGTCGTCGACCCGCGCGTCCCACATCGACAGCGGCCGCGACACCGCCACCACTTTCCCGGAACCGTCGGACAGCTGGAGCATGCCGTGGCTCAGCGACGCCTTCAGGCCGTGCAGGTCCAGGTCGAACCGGTACACCGGAGCCGAGGCGGGCGGTTTGTCGAGCAGCACCCGCGCGGAGAACCCGCTGGTCTGCGCGGTCGCCTGCAACCTGGCCGCGTCCGCGACGGCGTACGTCGCCGTCGGCCCCTCGACGGTCGGGTCGGGCAGCGTCGACGGCCACCGCACCCCTACCGACGTCTTCGGCGACAGGTCGAGGGTGGCGATGTTGCCGGACCCGCCACCCGAGAGCGTCACCTTCGCCGGTGACGCCGCCGGTGCCAGCCGAGCAGCGCTGCTCGTGCTGGTGGCCTGCAGCGACTGGTCCACCGCTGCCCACGACCCGTCCTTCTGCCGCACCCGACTCGGCCCGGCGGAGGCCTCGGTGACGAACCCGCCCTTGGGCTTGGCGAACGTCGTCGACGTGGCGGTGCGGTCTGGTTTCACCTCGACCCGCTTCCCGGTCGCGTGTGCCTGCACCGCCGCGCGGGCCTCCGCCGACGCGTGCCGCGCCGCCGGATCCTTCTGCGCAGCATCCGCCGCGGCCGGCGGCGCGTACCCCGCATAGCCGCCCGAGGCAACCACCACCGCCGCAGCAGCGACCGCCGCGACATACCAACGGGTTCCCAACGCGGACAGCAGCGGGATCCTCATCGATCCTCCGAACAAGTCACGGCTCCGCGTGAGGCACCGGACGTCACACGCGTGGAGTCGACGCGCCGGCTGGGTCCGGGGGGCGGAAACAGTCGAGGCAAACGCACAGTAAAACCGCAGCGAGATCCACAACTCACGCTCACCAGAACACGAGCAAGGTACGACACACTGTGACAGTTCTTCACCCGGTGCTACACCCAGCGTGTCGAGAAGTTTCCTGCCGCAGGTGTCACCACCGGTCACCACACGGCCACCCCGAACCAGGGATGGCGTCCGTGCCGAGGCTTCAGCTCCGCTCCGGCCCGCCGGTGCAACGCTTCAGGTATGAGCCCACTCCTGCTGCAGCAGGTCGACTGTCCGCACTGCGGCGCCATCTCCACCACTGTGACCTGCAAGAATGCCCTACCTTGCACCGCGGGTCACGTTCGAGAGCACCAGGCCTCCACGGCCAGCTCATCTAAGGCTTGCCCGAGTAAGCAACCACGCAAATGGCAGGCCCAGGTCGGGGTTGCGGTCAGGTGCCGCGGACGAGGGGGACGAGGTAGTAGATCTCGAGGACTTCGTAGATGGCTCCGACGGCGAAGAGCGCGAGAGCCGGAAGCCACAGCCGACCGAGTTGTGCCAGGCCGCGCACGTATCCGCGGCGATGGGTGGACGCGTCCACGGTCGCGGGGCGGATCCACGACCGACCGAGTACGTAGGCCCCCAGCATCACCAGGACATAGGCCTGGAATTCGACGAGCATCGTGAGCGAGTGCGGGATCAGGGTCAGCGCCGAGGCGGTGTCGACCGGAGCGAGCATGATGCCCAACCGGATCGAGTTGAGGGTGAAGATGACGAGCCCGACGAACGGAATCAGTAGCGAGGGCAGCGTGATCTGGAGCAGTGCGGTCGGGAAGACGTTGACCAGGAAGATGGTGGTGGCGAACGCCCACCCGTTGCCGACGACGGTCTGTACCAGGCCGTTCGCCGCACTCCCGGCGAAGGCGTCGGTGGCGGCGGCGTTCACCACCGGAAACAGTACGCCGAGCACCAGGCCGACAACGACGGCGCCGTAGACGACAGCGTTCATGACGAGGTACGCCCGCACATTGATGCGGATGATGTGGAACGCCTTGCGGAGGCTGTTCATGCTGCGCACGTCATTCCGTTCGTCGCGGCATCGCATCGGCGCGCCTGGTCGGCCGCGTCCAACACGCTGCACTAGTGATCTTCGGTCGAACACCGGCCCGGTTTCCGAGGTACCGTGAGGCCCGCCCGCGCTGGCCTACGGCGCTCATCGCCGCGTGCCGGTGGTGGTGTCGGTGGTGGTGTCGGTGCGCCGTCACCTCGGCGCGATCAGGCGGCCCCAAGGGCGGGCATGGTCGGGCACGCCCCCGAGAATGCCCGACCACACCGACGGTGAGCGTAGAGGGTTCCGGCCCGAGGCATTGCGGTCATCCATAAATCGAACTTATGTTCGAGTATATGGGGGAGGCGGCAAGCTCGTCGTCGCGGGTGGTGTTGCGTGAGCGGGACCCGCCACCGGCGGTGCTCATCGCTCACAGCACCGGGACATGGACCGGCTCGATGTTGGCGTGGATCGGCACGGCCGGCCGCTGGTGGGCGGTCGTGGTGTGGTGGCCCGGTGGGCCAGCCGATCGCGCCGTCGACATCGTGCCTGCGCCGAAGGTGCGTCCGTTCACGGCGCAGCTGGTCCGGGTGTACGCCCACGGTGCCTGGCAGGACGGGCGGTTGCTTGGCTGGCGCCGGCGTCCCGGCGCGAGCTGGGAGGGCGAGGTGATGACGTGGGTCGACCGGCGCGGCAGCAAACCCGCCACTCGGCAGTGGTACCCGGCGAGCGTGATCCGCTCCGCCGCCGAGACGCACCGGCGGCCGGCTGGGTAGGAACCGCGCGTGCTCGGCCTACAACCCAAGCTGCTGGCGAGCCTGGTGCCACGCGGGGGTGGCCCCGCTTGCGGTCGCCTGCCGCGCCGCGTGGTCCAGGTGGTCACGGCGACGCTCGTCGCGGCGCTGGTCGGCCTCGATCTGGTCGAGCAGGCTCGGCCGGTCTGCGGCTGGGTCGATGCGGCGCAGGAACCACGCCAGCAGCGCAGCCGGGTACCGCACCTCCCGACTCGGCCGGTCCCAACGGGCCGGGTCGACCGCGGCGAGCGCCCGGGCGAGGTCGCGTGGGGTCCAGCCATGGGCGACGTAGGTGCGCAGCGCCGGCGTTACCCGCGCTGCGGAGGTTCCGCGAAGCCACGGCACCGGGCCATCGCGAGCCGCCATGGCCCGGGCCAGCCCGTTCGGCGCTAGCCCGGCCTGGGATCTCAGCGCTGGCGGCGAAGCCGCCTCGATCGCGGAGCGGCTGTGAGGGAGTAACAACTGATTTCCGATGTGATTTTCGGGTGCGGTGCGGCACCCGTTGGGAGGGGCGCCATGATCCCCAGACCGGGATGTCTGCGCAGGTGAGCGCCGCTCAGCGCGGCGTAGGGCGACCGCCAGCCAACGCGGCAGCACAAAAACAGACTCGTTGGCCAGCCGTCTGGGCCACGCACCGGGCACGTAGCGCCCGCCGCCCTGCTCCAGGCGTTCGGTGTGGGTGCAGTAGCGGCCCCACAGCAGCGTGCGGTACACCCCCAGCCGCCGGGCGGCCGCGCGGGCGCGTTGCACCGTGGTCGGCGAGCAGCCAAGCCGGTCGGCGATGTCGTCGACCGCGGCGATCAGTTGGGTGCCGTCGTGGTTGGCCGCCTCGGCCTCGACGCGCATCACGGCGAGGAACGTGTCGAGGGTCAGGTTGCCGCCACGCACCGCCTGCAGGCACTCCGGGCGCATCCGCACCGCCAGCGGCAACGCCACCTCCAGGAAATGCTCGCGGCTGTACCAGCGCGGCAACCGCGCGTACCTGCTCCACGGCACCTCGGCCGAGCTGAGCCGAGACGGCCGCCCCGGCCCGCGCAGCCGGCCCGGCGGGCGATACGACGACGAGCGGTGCCGCCGGTGCGTCCGGCCAGCAAGCTCGCGCCGCCGGTCGGGCCGGCCGGTCACGCCACCCCATCGGCTGCGGGCGTGGCCAGGCCGCTGTCGTTCCACGACAACCGCGCGGCCGCGATACCCAAACGCCGACGCAGCTGACCGCGTTCGGCGTCGGTGGTACCGCCCCACACGCCGCTGACGGCGTGCCGCAGCGCATAGTCCAGACACTGCTGCCGCACTGGACAGCGGGCACACACCGCCTTGGCGAACAGCTCGTAGCGGTCGGAGTCGAACAGCTGTGGGTCCTCACCCCGGCACGCGGCCTCGAACCACCTGCCAGGCGCGGCAGGCGGCGCAACGCGGTCGCTCACCGTCGATGAACGGCGACACGAACCCTGCCGGGCTATGTGTTGCGTGGGGGTTTTGGGTACAGTGGCTCTCACCACCGCTCCTTTCAGCAAAGAGGGTGCGACTGGTAGAGCCCTTCGCGGGGGTAGGTCGGCAAACCAAGGCCGCGGAGAGCTACTGGCTTCGAAGAGCCCGCCCTTGTGGCGGGCCTTCTGCCGTTATGGGGTTAGGACGTAGTGCTCAGAGGCAACGCCTCCTGATCCATGTAGCTGACTTCAA
Source organism: Streptosporangiales bacterium (assembly GCA_050698355.1). Taxonomy (GTDB): domain Bacteria; phylum Actinomycetota; class Actinomycetes; order Streptosporangiales; family WHST01; genus JBOHBN01. The sequence goes on from JBOHBN010000435.1 coordinate 17,624, forward strand.
GTTCGTGCGCGAGAGTTTCGCCCACGAGGTCTGTGACGGTCATGCCTTGGCTCTTGGCACGAGAGCGCAGTGCCTCGAGCAGGTGCACAGGCATCAGGACATACAGAGGGTCCCGGTTCCCTTTAGAAGGGCGTCCTGGCTTTCCGTGTGCCATAGCACGCAGTCTTACCGGTTCCTTATTGAAGGAACCAGGAGACACGCCGCCGCAGCGGCAACAGACAAGGCAGCAGTCAGTCTGTTGTCGGGGGTGTGGCCCGGCGGGGTCTGTGTGCGGCCCAGTGGCGGATCGTTCGCGGCCGCCAGAGTTGCATCTGGCCGATACGTCGGTCGGCGTCCGGCATCTGGCCTCGGGCTAGGTACGCCCGCACGGTCCCTGCTGCTACGCCGAGGTATGTGGCGACGTCGTTTGTTGTCCACCAATCTCGTGGCAACCCAACCTCAGGCACGCCCGTAGGCTACAGCGCTCCCGCTGCCATCGATGACCCCAGGGTTCGAAGTTGCTGCAGGTAGTCGTTGCCGTCGGTGCTCTTGGGGTACCGCTCGGAGATGAGCTGCCCGAGCTCACGGCTGCACATGAGCAGCGACGGTAGCGATTGCCGCTCGCCGTTCAGTGCGGCTTGACCGTAGGTGACTGCTGTGTCGATGTCCCCTTGTCGTGCGGCGACGACGCCCAGGGATATGCGCGCTTCGGCGTTGCGCATGGGGCTTCGTTCCGAACCATCGAATCCAGTGCCAAGGCGCAGGACCTCGGTGGCGTACGTCTGGGCTAAGTCGTCTTCTCCCATCAGACGGTAGGTGTCCATCGAGTAGAAGTCCCACTTGGCCGGGTCGACGACGAAGTGGTGGTCGACGTTCTCGGGGTATGGCATGTCTTCGAGGAGGCTGCGACCTCGATCCAGGGCCAGCTCGACCTGCCGTCGGTTACCCAGCCGTGCCCAGGCTTTCGCCTGTTGGCCGGCGAGTTGCACGCTCACGCCCCGGTCGCCGGCGGCCTCGATGCCGGCCTCCGCTGCTGCGATGACCCGGCGGTAGTCACCGGTGGTCAAGGCGAACCACGAGGCCATCTCGTGCGCCCACCCCATGATGTTGCGGTCGTCGGCTTCGGTGCCAAGGCTCAGCGCGGACCGACGGGTGGCCTCGGCACTGGCTCGGTCGCCCATGTCGTACTCCGCACAGCCAACCAATAGAGCAACTAACCCGGCCAGCGACAAAACCTCGCGATGTTGAGCCAAGCTGAGCCGCTCGCCGAGCAGCGCGGTGATGCGGTTAAGCCACTGATGACCTTCCATCTGCAGCTGGGCGGCCTGCTCGTGCGGGTAGTCGCTGCAGAGTCGGTCGGCGGTGAAGCGCATGGCCTCGAGCGTCGCCGGGTCAACTGACGATGACCGAAGACGAGACATCAGCTCGAGGGTGTCCATACCTGTCGTGGTGATCAGTGCGGAATCGGCGCGTCGCTCGTCTGGGGGAAAGAGCGCCGCGGTGACCGTTCCGAACGTCGCGGCGAGGAGCCGTTGATTGGCCTCCTCGGGGCGGTGACCCTTCGCGCCGCCTGCCTCCCAACCCTTGTAGTTGCGCAGCAGGCTCTCGTCGGATGGCAGGTCTCGGTTCGTGTTCCCCGGCATCCGCGCGAACGTCGCCCGCATGTTGCGGACGGTCTGCAGCTGCGACCAGCCGCGCGCCTCACGCTCCCGGCGTAGTCGCGCGGCCCAGGTGGGCAGCGACGGGTCATCCATGCCTCCCATGGTGACGCACCCGAGGGGGAAACGGGGGAAACCCTGCTCTCCCCTCGTCTCATCTTCCACGCGCACGTTTCCTTGGTTGATCGTAGATGGCAACGGAAACAGCAGTAGCTCATACAGCATGAGCGCAGTATAGTTTTACTGCACTGGCGCTGTACCAGTTGAGCGGGGGAGGGTAGCGATGAGTGCTTTGAGCAGCGAGCACCGCAGCCGCGAGCTGCGTACGTCAGTGGCCGCTCAGGCGGCGTGCCGCGGCATGGAGACAGACGTGTTCTTCCCCGAGACCTGGGAGGAGCCCGCGCCGGCGCTGGGGGTGTGTGCGAAGTGCAGCGCTCGTACGGAGTGCCTCGAGCTGGCTCTCGCTACCAACGAACGGTTTGGGGTGTGGGGCGGCACCACTGAGCAGGAGCGGCGCCGGATGCGACGCGCACGGACCGCAGTGACCGACACGGAGGTGGCGTGATGAGTGCCGTAGAGGACATTTCGCAGTCATCGCGCTGGGCCCGGTTCACTGTTGGGTTACCGCTGCGGCTTGCGCTGTCGATGGTCGCTGGGGTCTGGCTGGCCGGCTGTGTGTGGTCGTTTCGGGAGCAGACCGACCTGGCGGCCTGGGCCGGGTTCGACGTGCCTGTGCTGTTGCCCGGGGTGCTGGATGGCCTGGCCGTGGGCATGGCGGCGGTGGCCTGGTCGGCCGCGCTGGACGGGCGTACGGCGGCCGCGGCCCGCGGGGGCACCGGCCTGGCGGTGCTGGCCAGCGCGGCGAGCAACGCGACGTGGGCGTGGCTGCGCTCCGACGCCTCGCCGGTGCCGGTGCTGCTGGGCGCGGTGATCCCGCTGGCGGCGAACCTGGCGTTTGAGGTGCTGCTCGGCGAGCATCGCCGCCTTGTCGAACGGCGCCGCGGGTCACAGGTGCACCCACCACTGCCGACGCTGCACCCGTCGCGCTGGCGGTATGCGCCGCTGCGCGCGTTCCTCGAGCAGCGCCGCATGGTCCTCGAACTCACCGCCCCAGCGGCGACTATGACGTCTGCGACACCGACATCTGATCAGACTTCCGCGACCGAAGGGCCGCGGATTGAGCCTCTCGCGGCGGGTTCTGGCGCCCCCGAGCTGTCCCGCCGCGAGAGCACCACCAAGACCGCGCGGCTGCGCGCCCTGGTCGCGGCGGAGGTCACACCCGGCGACCCGCGCAGCGTCTCAGCACTTGCGCGCAAATACGGCCCGCAAGTCGGGCTCGCCGAGGCGACGGCCCGGAAAACGATCGCCGACCTGCGCCACAACGAGTGGGCCGACGAGCCGGCGCCGGTCACACCGGTGCTGCGGGTCGCCACGAGTGAAAGCGGGCGGTGAGCGTCATGGACGAGATCGGAGCAAAGGTCAAAGCGACCGGCGTCGCGCTGCTGGCGGGCGCGGCCGGGGTGTGGTTCGCCCCGCCGCTGGTCAAGGCCGCCATCATCGCGGTGTTCCTGCTCATCCTGGCCGTCGTCGCGGCCGCGCGGGCACACGACATGTCCGTCGTGCAGGCCGCCGGGCTGTACGGCGCGAAGGCCATCGTCGGCGTTGGTAAGGCCCTGGCCGTGCTGCTGGTCGAGTGGCCGGTGCGCCTTACGCACCGCTTGGTAGTCCGTTACGACCTCCCGCTGAGGGTCGAGGTCGCGATGCGGCGGCTGGCCTACCTCGCCGCCGACCATCTGGCGCGGTTTGCCGGGTGGGTCCGCGACTCCCGCCCGCCGCGGCCGGCGCTGCGGCTCGCCGCGCCGCGGGCGATCGAGCAACTCGACCAGGCCGAGGCCACGCAGGCCGCAGATGGGAGGAGGAGCTGATGGACCCCGCGCTGATCCTCGAGGGCCTCACCGGGCTGCCCATTGCGGGCCTGGCCGGGTACGGGTCGTGGCGGCACGGCCGCGCCACCCTCATCCGCCGCGACGGGTTCGCCACATCCTGGGCCGTCGCTCGCCGACTCAGCGAGCGGGCCGCGCGCCGCTCAGGAAAGCAGACCCGCCCCACGCTGCGGCGCCCGCACGCCTACCCCGCCCACCACTTCGGCCGGCACCTCGGCCGCAGCGTGCGCCCGGAGGGTGGCCGCCCGATCTACCTGACCCACGAGGACGTCGCGCTGGTCGTCGCCCCGCCGCGGGCGGGCAAGACCAAGTACGTGCTGGCGCCGCAGCTGATCGACGCGCCCGGCCCGGCGGTCGCCACCTCCACCAAGCACGACCTGTACACCGACACCCACGCCCTGCGCGCCAAGCGGGGGCCGGTGTGGCTGTTGAACCCCGAGGCGATGGACGGGCTCGCCTCCACGCTGCGCTGGTCCCCGGTGCCTCTCTGCGCGAACCCGGCGACGGCGATCACCGTCGCCGCCTACATGGTCTCCGCCGCCAGCATCGGGCACGGGGTGGAGGACGCGAGCTTCTGGGAGAACAAGAACGCCCAGGTGCTGCGCAGCCTGCTCTACGCCGCCGCCGTCGGTGACAAGACGCTGCTGGACGTGGCCGGCTGGATCACCGACGCAAGAGACCGGGCCCCGCTGCGGATCCTCGACGAGCACCCCGCCACCCCTGCCGGGTGGGCCGATGTGCTCCGCCAGATCATGACCACCCCGGCGGAGAAGACCCGCGAAAGCGTGTACATCACCCTCGGGCAGGTCACCGAGTTCATGGCCGACCCGGCCGTCGCCACCATCGCCCTCCCCGCCCCCGGCGAGGAGGCGTTCGACATCGACGCGTTCCTCCACGGCCAGGGCACGTTGTACCTGCTCGGCGCCGCGAAAACCCACGGCGGCATGGGACCCTACTTCGCCGCCCTCACCGGCCTGATCTTCGAACGCGCCAAGCAACTCTCCCAAGCCAGCTCCCATGGGCGCCTAGACCCGCCATTGAGCCTGTTCCTTGACGAGGTCGCCAACATCTGCCCCGTCCCCCTCCCGCAATGGGTCAGCGACGCCGGCGGCCGCGGCATCGCACTCACCGCGGCGATCCAATCCCCCAGCCAGCTGGAGGACCGATGGGGCCGCCCCGGCCGCGAGACCGTCGAACAGGCCTCCGCCTGGATCGTCCTCGGCGGCCTCACCGTCAAGGCTGACCTCGAAGCGATCTCAGGCATGCTCGGCGACCGCGACGAACCCACCCCCCGCGACAAGCACCCCAAGGCGCACCGCGAGCCCACACGCATCCGGCAGGTGCCGGTGCTCGCCCCCGACCAGGTGCGCTGCCTCAAAGACCGGCGCGCGCTGCTGGTATGGCGCAACCAACGCCCCGTCGAGATCAAGCTCCGCCCCGTCTGGCGGCGCCGCGACGTCCGCCGCCACCACAGCCACGAGAAGAAGGCCCTCCGGGCCGCACAGCGCGCACCGGTCGCGCCGTACCCCGACGAACCCGCAGCGGCCGCCGGTGAGCGGATCGCCGAGGTCGTCCAACTCCCCCAGCACCCCCGCCGCGGCGAGGAGAAGGAAGAGCGATGAATACCAGCTGCCCAGTCTGCGGTGACCCGCTACACCCACACAACGAGATCCTCACCACCGTGGCGGGCCACCTCGTCCACCACGGCGGCTGCGCCGCAGTCCTCGCCACCGCCCTCGGCCTCACCGCGAGTCACAGGGCCGCGCAGTGACCGAGGAGCACCCCGCCGCCGAGCTCGACGCGCACCAGGAGCGGCTGGACAAGCTGGACCGCCGGGTCAACCAGCTCGCCGGCCACCTCGGCCGCCTCCTCGCCGAGAAAAGACCCCGCGGGGAGCAGGCCTGGTGGTGGCCCAGCCTCGACCGCGAGCAAGCCGCACAGGCGTGGGACACCCTCGCCGCCTGGGTCGACCAGTGCCTGATCCCCCGGTTCCCCGAACACGCCCGCACCCTGCGGCCGTGC
>JBOHBN010000436.1:0-20712 GCA_050698355.1 Streptosporangiales bacterium
CCCGTAGCTTGTCAGTATCTCAGCCCGCTAGAGCGAGCTGAGATACTGACAAGTTGCCGGAGCAGGTGCTCAGTCCGGCCAAGCCTTGGCGACCATGGCACGCGTGTCGCGAAGGAGCTGTGGCAACACCTTGGTGCGGCCCACCACCGGCATGAAGTTGGTGTCCCCGCCCCAGCGCGGCACCACGTGCTGGTGCAGGTGCGCGGCGATTCCGGCCCCGGCGACCGAACCCTGGTTCATCCCGATGTTGAAGCCCTGGGCGTTCGACGCGGTGCGCAGCGCTGCCATGGCCTGCTTGGTGAGCGCCGCGACCTCCGCGGTCTCGCCCTCGTCCAGCTCCGGGTAGTCGGCCAGGTGCCGGTACGGGCAGACCATCACGTGTCCCGCCGCGTACGGGTAGAGGTTGAGCACCACGTACGCGAGCTGACCCCGCGCCACCACGAGGCCTTCCTCGTCGTCCAGCGTGGGGATGCGGCAGAACGGGCAGCCCTCGCCCGGGCCCGGGCCCGTCGGCTTGTTCTCGCCCTTGATGTAGGCCATCCGGTGCGGCGTCCACAGCCGCTGCCAGTCGTCCGGCTGGCCGACCCCCTCCTGCACGACTGACTGCCGGTCGTCGTCGGTCATACCGTGCCCGTCATACCTGAACGCGCTCCTCGATCGCCCGCACGATTTCCGCCACTGCCTCCTGCACCGGGACGAAGTTGCGCTGCTCACCGCTGCGGTACCTGAAGGACACCGACCCTTTGGCGATGTCCTCGTCTCCCGCAATCAGCATGTACGGGATCTTCTGCTTCTGGGCGGTGCGGATCTTCTTCTGCATCCGGTCGTCGGACTCGTCGACCTCGACCCGTACGCCACGGGCACGCAGCTGCTCCGCGACCTGGCGCAGGTATGGCGCGTGCGCGTCCGCGACCGGGATGCCGACCGCCTGCACCGGCGCGAGCCAGGGCGGGAACGCGCCCGCGTAGTGCTCGACCAGGATGCCGAAGAACCGCTCGATCGAACCGAACAGTGCCCGGTGGATCATGTACGGCCGGGGCCGCGTGCCATCGGCCGCCTGATACTCGAGGTCGAACCTGTCCGGCTCCTGAAGGTCCACCTGCAGGGTCGAAAGCTGCCAACGCCTGCCGATCGCGTCACGCACGTGCACGTCGATCTTCGGCGCGTAGAAGGTGCCCTCGCCCGGGTCGATCTCATACGGGACCCCCGCTCGCCGCAGCGCATCTTCGAGCGCAGCCTCGGCGCGGTTCCAGTCGTCCAGGTCGCCCACGTACTTGTCCGGGCGCGTGGACAGGTCAGCGGTGAACTCGGTGAGCCCGTAGTCGCGTAGCAGTCCGATGACGAACTGGAGGAGACTCGCAAGCTCGTCCTGGAGTTGCTCGGGGCTGCAGAAAATGTGCGAGTCGTCCTGGGTGAAGCCGCGCGAGCGGGTGAGACCGTGGACAACGCCGGACTTCTCGTACCTGTAGACCGTGCCGAACTCGAACAGCCGCAGCGGCAGCTCCCGGTAGCTACGCCCGCGGCTGGCGTAGATGAGGATGTGGCCGGGACAGTTCATCGGCTTCGGGTAGTACTTCGCACCCTCCATCTCCATCGGCGGGTACATGCCCTCGGCATACCAGTCCAGGTGACCCGATGTCTCGAACAGATCCGACTTGACGATGTGCGGGGTGTAGACGAACTCGTAGCCCGCCTCCTCGTGTCGCCGCCGCGCGTAGTCCTCGAGCACCCGGCGGATCGCGCCGCCCTTCGGGTGCCACACGGCGAGCCCGCTGCCCGCCTCCTCGGGGAAGCTGAACAGGTCGAGCTCGGCGCCGAGCTTGCGGTGGTCGCGGCGTTCGGCCTCCGCCAGCCGGTCGAGGTACGCCTTCAGCGCGTCCCTGCTCTCCCAGGCTGTGCCGTAGATGCGCTGCAGCTGCGGGTTCTTCTCGCTCCCCCGCCAGTACGCGCCGCCCGAGCGCATCAGCTTGACCGCCGGCACGAGCTTGGTCGACGGCAGGTGCGGCCCGCGGCACAGGTCCTTCCACGCGACCGAGCCGTCGCGCGCGAGGTTGTCGTAGATGGTCAGCTCGCCCGCGCCGACCTCGACCTCGGCTCCCTCAGTGTCGGTCGCGCCGCCCTTCAGGCCGATCAGCTCCAACTTGTACGGCTCGCCCGCCAGCTCGGACCGCGCGTCCGGCTCCGACACCGCGCGGCGGCGGAACGCCTGGCCCTGCTTGATGATGTCGCGCATCGCCTTCTCGATGCGGGCGAGGTCGTCCGGGGTGAAGGGATCGCGCACGTCGAAGTCGTAGTAGAAGCCGTCGGCCACCGGCGGGCCGATGCCGAGCTTCGCCTCCGGAAACAGCGACTGCACCGCCTGCGCCAGCACGTGCGCACAGGAGTGTCGCAGCACGGCGAGGCCGTCAGGCGAGTCGATCTCGACGGGTTCGACCTCGTCGCCGTCGACCAGCGCGTACGCGAGGTCGCACAACTCCCCGTTGACGCGGGCCACGACCACCTCCCGGCGCCCGTCGAACAGCTCACCGGCCGTCGTGCCCGCCGCCACCGCTCGCGCGTCGCCGCCGAGGGTGATGGTCAGGTCGCCGGACACGGCTGCTCCTTCACGGGTATGTCGGGTTGGGACGTCTCGCATGCTATCGGGGCGGCGCGACGGGCTCACACCGGTTTGGGTCAGCCGGAGACCGCCAGCATGACCAGGGCGAGGACACCGTTCGCGCTCTGGCTGGCGGTGCGGATCCAGTGCACGCGCACGAGCGACCGCAGCGTTGCCTCGTCGCGGTCGCTGCCGAGCCGGATCAGCCGCGGAACCACCATCGCCGCGGTGTTGGCGCCCGTGATGATGGCCAGCGCGAGACCGACCAGGATCATGAGCAGCGACACGCCCTCCGGTCGCAGCCCGAGAAGCATCACGACCAGGGCAAGCGCGTTCAGCGCGATGGCCGGCCACAGCACCGGACCGAACGACCGGTAGTGCGCCGCTATGTAGCCGGGGAACTCGTCGGCGCCCACCCATTGAAAGAGGGGAAAGTGAATGCGCTGACCGAACCACACGGTGCCGACGAGGTACCAGGCCGTAGCGACGTAGACGATCAGGGTTAGCTCAGCCAAGCTCATGCTCATCACCTATCTGTGCGCCGTGAAGCGACACTGGTCTCGTGCTGCCGCTGCCTTGCCCCGCCCAGTGACGCGCAAGCGATGCACCACCCGTCACCCGGGCATCACCAGCACCATAATGCCGTACGTCTGGCCGACTCGCCGCGGCAAGTCACGAGCTCCTGCCGGACCGCTCTGTACCGTTTGCCCCGGCGCTGTCACCGGGAAGGAGACTCGAGATGCTTGCGGTACATGGCTTGTGGTCGCCTGCACGCGGGCTGTGCCTTTGGGCCGAGGACTCCGAACGTGCGGTGAAGAGTCCCAGCCAGGCACTCCGCTCGGCGCGACCGCACCCTTTCGCCGCGCCGGTCGACGCGCTCGCCGGGGTGCACGCGGGCAAGCCGGACCAGGCGACGCTGGTGTTGCCCTCGCTCCGCTCGGCACCGCTGGACTCCCCCGAGCTGGTCCGGGTCACCCCTCGTCCGACCCCGCGTAGCGATCCGGTGCTGCTGGCCTGGCTGGTCCCTGTCGTCTCGTTCGACCCAGCGACCGCACTCGGCGTGCTCGACGAACCGGTCGATGCGGTCCGCTACGGAGCCTCAGTACGCTTCCTCGTCGAGCTGGCCGCGTTCGCGCGCGAGCTGACCGCACGGGGCAGGGTCCTGCCCACGCTCGGCGACGACGGTGCGGGACCCACCGCGCGCTGGCGGCCGTTGTTACAGGGCTCGGACGTCACCGCACTGCAGGACTTCGTGACCGCGCTGCCGCCGGTCTGCCGCGCCGAGACCGCCGACCCCGCGTATCGCGACGGGCGTTACCCCACCGATCTGGTCACAGCGGCGCTGGATGCGATGGTCGATGCCGCCGCACGCGAGCGCCTGACCAGTGAGAGTGACCGACGGCGCGTCGACCTGGTACCGCCGCGGCGCGGCCGCCGGCCGAAGCAGCCACCGGCCGTGGAAGCCTGGTTGGCCGCACTGTCGGCCAACGACTGCCGGTTCGACGCCCCCGCGGACGAGATCGACGCGCTCGCTGCCGCACTGTCACCGTGGGACGAAGTCGGTACCGACAGCACCGGATCGGCGCATGCGACGTTCCGGCTCACCGAGGTCACAGAACGCGACGAGCCGGAACGCACGGCCGGAGCCGGCGATGCGGTGGAGGCGGCCGAGCCACGGTGGCGGCTGGAGTTCCTGCTGCAGTCGGCCGAGGATCCCAGCCTGCTGGTTGCGGCCGAGCAGGCCTGGACCGCGGGCACCGGGTTGCAGCGGTGGTTGGAACAGCCCCAGGAACTTCTGTTGGCCGAACTCGGTCGCGCGAGCGCCATCTATCCCGAGCTGGCGTCGGCGCTGAGGCAGGCCCGGCCGTGCGCGCTCGATCTCGACGCAGACGGGGCCTTCGATTTCCTGTCCAGCACGGCCGGGCTGCTCGATCAGGCCGGTTTCGGCGTGTTGCTGCCTTCGTGGTGGACGCGCCGGCGCACGCTCGGTCTCACCCTGAAGGCGAGCAGCACGCCGACCGACGGAGTGGTGACGGGCGGCAGGTTCGGCCGCGACTAGCTGGTGGACTTCCGCTGGCAGCTCGCGGTCGGTGACGAGACGCTCACCGACGAGGAGATTGCCACGCTCGCCGAGGCGAAGGCGCCGCTCGTACGGGTGCGCGGTGAGTGGGTGACCGTCGACCCAGAACGCCTGCGTCGCGGCCTGGACTTCCTGCGTCGTGAGACCTCTGACCGAAAGACCGCGGGCGAGGTCCTGGCGCTGGCCGCCAGCCATCCCGCCGACCTCGATACGCCGCTGCCGGTGAACACCGTCCGGGCCGACGGCTGGCTGGGTGACCTGCTCGCCGGTACCGCCGACGAGTCGCTGCGTCCGGTGGGCGTACCTGCCGCCTTCGACGCGGATCTGCGGCAATACCAGCAGCGAGGACTGTCCTGGCTGGTGTTCCTGTCCTCGCTCGGGCTGGGAGCGTGCCTCGCCGACGACATGGGGCTCGGCAAGACCGTGCAGCTGCTGGCGCTCGAAGCCCGCCAGCGTGCCGACGAGCCCGACACCGGCACCACCTTGCTGCTCTGCCCGATGTCACTCGTCGGCAACTGGCAGCGGGAGGCGGCGCGGTTCGCTCCCGAGCTGCGGGTGTACGCGCACCACGGTCCGGGGCGGGAACACGGCGAACGGCTTCACGACCGGTTGGCGCGCACCGACATCGCCGTGACGACCTACGCGACGGCGACCAGGGATATCGACGAGCTGGCCGAGTACGGCTGGGCGCGCGTCGTGCTCGACGAGGCGCAGGCGGTGAAGAACAGCCTGTCCCGTTCGGCCAAGGCCGTACGTCAGCTTCGCGCCGATCATCGGGTTGCACTGACTGGCACCCCGATGGAGAACCGGCTGGCCGAGCTCTGGTCCATCATGGACTTCCTCAACCCGGGCATCCTCGGGTCGACCGAGAGCTTCCGTGCCAGGTACGCGATTCCGGTCGAGCGGCACGGGGAGAGCGAGCCGGCGACCCGGCTGCGGGCGATTACCCGTCCGTACGTGCTGCGCCGGCTGAAGACGGACCCGCAGATCATCGACGACCTCCCCGAGAAGATGGAGATCAAGCAGTACTGCCAGCTCACTACCGAGCAGGCGTCGCTCTACCAGGCGATCGTGGACGACATGATGGAGAAGATCGAGAACTCCGAGGGGATCGAACGCCGCGGCAACGTGCTCGCCGCGATGACGAAGCTGAAGCAGGCGTGCAACCACCCCGCTCAGTTGCTGCACGACCGGTCCGCCGTCGGGGCCCGCTCCGGGAAGATCATCAGACTGGAGGAGGTGCTCGAGGAGACCCTTGCCGAAGGCGACAAGGTCCTCTGCTTCACCCAGTTCACCGAATTCGCCGAGATGCTGCTGCCGCACCTGTCCGCGCGGTTCGGCCGTGAGGTGCTGTACCTGCACGGCGGCACACCGAAGGTGCGGCGCGACGAGATGGTCGCACGGTTCCAGTCCGACGACGGGCCCGCGATCTTCCTGCTCTCGTTGAAGGCCGGTGGCACCGGCCTCAACCTCACCGCTGCCAGTCACGTGGTTCACCTCGACCGGTGGTGGAACCCCGCGGTTGAGAACCAGGCGACCGACCGGGCGTTCCGCATCGGCCAGCGGCGCAACGTTCAGGTGCGCAAGTTCGTCTGCGTAGGCACGTTGGAGGAACGGATCGACGAAATGATCGAGGACAAGAAGGCGTTGGCGGACATGGTGATCAGCGACGGTGAAGGCTGGTTGACCGAGCTTTCCACCGGCACGTTGCGCGAGGTCTTCGCGCTGTCCGAGGGAGCCGTAGGTGAGTAACTGGTTCCCGCCCCCATCCCGCCCACGCCCCGTCGATGGTGGGATCACCACGCGCAGCAAGCGGGGCGCGATCGCGCAGACGTGGTGGTCGGAACGCTTCATCGCGGTGCTCGAGTCCATCGGGCTCGGGAACAGGCTCACACGTGGCCGCAGCTACGCTCGCGCCGGGCAGGTGGTCGATCTACGGGTGGAACCGGGTGCGGTCACCGCAATGGTCCAAGGCAGCAGGGTCAGGCCGTACCGCATAAGGGTGGGCCTCACCGCCTTCGGCAAGGCCGAGTGGGCGGAGGTGGAGCAGGCCCTTACCGACAACGCCTGGTACGCGGCCAAGCTGCTCGCCGGCGAGATGCCAGAAGACATCGAAGGCGTGTTCAGCTCGGTCGGGCTTTCGCTCTTCCCAGCCAGCCCGCGAGAGCTGTCCATGGACTGCTCGTGTCCGGACTCGCAGGTGCCCTGCAAGCATCTCGCGGCGGTCTACTACCTGCTCGCGGAGTCGTTCGATGCCGATCCGTTCGCCATACTCGCGTGGCGTGGGCGGGGTCGCGACGACCTGCTGGACAACCTACGCGCCAAGCGCTCCGGCGGGTTGCCCGCCGCCGACCGAGCTGAGCGCGTCGAATCGGCCCTGCCACTGACGGAGTGCCTGGACTCATACTTCTTGCCGCAGGGCGAGTATCCGGCACTCGCCCCTCCACAGACGCGGTGCGACACGCTCCTCGATCAACTCCCACCGGTGCAGCTGTCCGTCCGCGGCCGGAACCTGGTCGAGCTACTCCGGCCCGCCTACCTGGCCATGGGCGAGCCGCAGGACTGAGCCACGGCGACACTGTCGAAACGCACGCCGGGCAGCCCGTCCCACTGCGTCAGGGCGGGTCGTGTAGGTGGTTGACGCGGGGTTTCTGCTTCGGGTCGACCCATGGTGGCGGCGTGACCTGGATTCGGCCGTTGTTGAGTTCGAGTGTCCAGTCGCCGGTGTCGGCGTGGTCGTGGTGTCTGGTGCAGAGCAGCGCGGTGTTGGCGAGGTCGGTCGGTCCTCCCAGCGCCCAGGGTTGGATGTGGTGGCCTTCGCAGCGGGTGGGTGGGGTGTCGCAGCCGGGCCAGGCGCAGCCCTTGTCTCTGATTTCCAGCGCCCGGCGTAGTGCGGGGCCGATGACCCGCTGGGAGCGGCCGACCGACAGCGGCTGGCCGTCGTGGTCGAGGACCGCCGGGATTAGGGTCGCGTCGCATGCCATCCGCAGCGCGGCTCGGGCGGTGACGGGGTCGCTGTAGGGGAGCCGCCCGAGCCCGGCGCGCTGTTCGAGGTCGTGCAGGGCGATGGTGACCACGAGGGTGGGCTTGGCGCCGCCCTGGGTTGGCATGTCGGGGTGTGCGCATTGGCGCTTGCAGAGTTCGACCAGCGCGTCGGCGTACCGGCGGGCGGCGCTGCGGGGGTCCTTGGCCCCGTCGACCTCGGGGACGGGTTTGGCGAGGGGGTCCAGCGCGGCGTGGATCCAGCCCATCGCCTCCGGATCCAGCGCCCCGCCCGGCCTGACCATCCCGTGCAGGTCGCGGCCGAACGTCAGTTCGCGCTTCTGGGTCTTCTCCTCCTCCCCGGCGAGGGTGTCGTCCGGGTCGAGACAGGCCGCGACCTTGGTGGCGAGCTTGCCCAACGCGGTCGGGTCGAACACCCGGGCGTGGTCGGCCAACGCCCGCTCGGCCTCCGCGCGGTCCTGGTCGGTGACGGCGTGCGGGAGTTTCTCCAGCCGGTCGGCGATCACCGCCACGTGCGCGGGAGACACCGCGCCGTCGGCCTGCGCCGCCGCCAGGGACGGATACACCGGCGGCAACGCCTCGCCACTCACCGCCGTGCGCGGCTGCAGCAGGCCCGCGTACCGGACCCGGCCGGCGGCCTCCCCATACCGCAGGTGCAGGACGTCGCGCAGATACGAAGCCGTCGACGCGTAGCCCCGCGCGGTATCCAGGCCACGGTCGGCGACCTGCACCACGAGCTGCTGCTGCAGCACCGGAACCAACCGGGCGACCTCTTCCGCCGCGAGCAGTACCCCGTCGACCGCCTCGTCGGACAGGAAACCCAACCCACCAGCCGCGGCGAGCGCGGCCGCGTCGTCGCGCATCCGCAGCACCCGCTCCCACACCGCCTCCTCACTGGCCGGTGTGCCGTAGCTTTCCTGATCCCGATCCATACCAACACATTAACTGTCGCCACTGACAGAGCTAGGGGGCAGCGAACCTGCCCGCAGATCACAAGACGACAACGACTCCCGACGGGGCGACCAGGCAAACAGCACGACCGAGCAAGCCCGTCAGCTCCCACTGGTTCGAGGACTCAATCTGGCCCGCGAGCACTGCGTCAGGTATGGCATGGAGATGTACTCGTTGGCGCAGAGCGCCGGATGCGCCTGAAGAAGGTTGTGGACGCCTGCCAGCACCGTTGCTCGTTCCGCCGGCGACAAGGTGATGATGTAGCTGCGGGACGCGACGAGGTCGAGCAGCGACTCCCGCGTCAGCTGATGGGTCCATTCGATGTCCCGGCGCTCGATCGGCCCGAATGGCGGACCGACCAGGGGGCTGTCGCCGTTCATTTCCTGTTCAGTGCCTCGGTGCATGATGCGCTCGAGTCGGCGCACCCAGTCGGTGCGCTCGTCACGGATGTTCCACATGAGGCCAAGCTGTCCCCCCGCGGACAAGACTCTCGCCACCTCGGGCACCGCCCGGTCGACGTCGACCCAGTGCCAGGCCTGAGCAACCAAGACGGTATCGACTGCATCATCGGGGAGGGGAACCTCCTCCGCGGTACCCGGGAGCACCGATACGTGGGGAAGTACCTGGGTCAGCTGATGTCGCATTTCCTCCGACGGTTCGACGGCGACAACGTCAATACCGCGGTCCAGTAGCTGTCGAGTGAGCTTGCCGGTGCCCGCGCCAAGGTCGAGCACCCGCCGGACGCCAGGCGGTAGCAGCCAGTCGAGCGCCTGCGCCGGGTACGGCGGCCGCCCCCGCTCGTACTCCGCGGCGGCAGCGTTGAAGGAAGCCGCCTGCACGACCCGATAGTCGCGGCTGGTCATCGAGATCGGCCTCCTGGGTAACTTCGGTGTCTCGGTGATCGTGGGAAGCGCAACCGTCACCCAGCACACGCCCCGAGCCGTGGTAGGAACTACGCGCTACGGCCCGAGGTCCCAGAGAAGCCGGTAGTAGCGAATCCGGTCGTGATCCGGGTGGACGCCGTACGCCTCGAGCAGCGGCCCCTCCCACCCTGGCCCGTAGTTCCATGTGGCGCTCCACGTCGCGACGGCGAGGTCCGCCCACCGGTCGCCGACCCCGAGCTCCCCGAGATCGACGTGCCCGGTGCAGCGGCCCCGGTCATCGAGCAGGGTGTTGGGCGCGCACGCGTCGCCGTGACAGACGACCACCCGGTCAGGCGCCGGGGCGTCGGCGAGCACATCGAGCGCGCGTTGCAGGGTCAGGTGGCGGTGCTCGGGGTGCCACGAGGACGGGTCGATCTGGCCGCGCTCGGCGCGCCGGTACGTGTCGGCGAGCCGGTCCGCGGCACTCCAGGAGAAGGGGCAGGCCGACACCGGAAGGGCGTCATGCATGGCGCGGAGTCCGGCGCCGATGCCGGCCACCGCCGTCCTGGGCTCCTGCTTCCACCGATCGGAGACGGCCATCGTGCCCGGCAGGGCCTCGGTAACGAGCCATGCACCGTTTCGGCCTGCGCCCTCGCCAAGTACACGGGGCACCTGAGTGAAGTCGGCGGCCCAACGCAGCCGGGCGCCCTCGGCGCCGAGGTCGATGCCGCTGCCGGCCGGTGCCCACTTGACGAATCGACGATCTGGATGGGTGCCGATCTCGCATGTCAGCCCGCCGAGTTCGTTCAGCCAAACCGGACGGATGGCGCGATCACCAGCCAGGGCCAGGATTGCTGCTGGTAGCGGTAGGTCCGGCGGCGGCAGCCCGCCCAGCGTCTCCACCTCAGCCGAGGTGAGCGAGCACGTTGACGATAGTCCCGCCGGGGTCCTCGACGAAGAAGCGACGAACGCCCCAAGGCTCATTTCTGATCGGATAGACGATGCTTAGGCCGCGTTCCACCGCCGCGGCGTGTGCGGCGTCCACGGCGGCCGGGTCGCCGACGTCAACGCCGAAGCGCGGCTGGGGGTCGTCCATACCGACCGGCGGGATGAGGACCTGTGCAGTCGGGTTGTCGGGCGAGGTGAGGCCGAGCACGGGGTCGTCCATGGCGACCTCGAGCCCGAGTACCTCCGCATAGAATGCCTGCGAGGCGGGGAGGTTGGTTCCCTCGGCGTAGGGCACGATCCTTCTCACCGACACAGCGACGACCTCCGTGTTCGCGGCGGCTCTGGGGCGTTAACCGGCGTACGTTTGGCATGCGACTGTTCGCCACAGCGTGAGGACCCGTCGAAACGGAGTAGGAGTCGGGGTGGGCGATACTGGGATCGAACCAGTGACCTCCTCGGTGTGAACGAGGCGCTCTCCCGCTGAGCTAACCGCCCGACGGGACAACTCTAGCGGGACGTCGCGCGGCCCGCGACGTCGGCCCGCGGGCCCTCACGGCAGCTGCCGCAACCAGTCGATGTTCCACGGCATGGTCCATCCGTACGCGACGAAGTACGCAACACACGCGGCCACGATCAGTACAACGACAACCGCCCCGAGCACCTGGTTGCGCCTGCGCGCTCTGGGGTCGAGCGCCTTCCGCTTGGCCGCGAACGCCGCGTCGCGTGCCCGGTAGAGCGCATGCCGTGCCCATACGAACTCGGTGGCGAGGATCGCGAACCCGGCGACGATCCCCAGCCATCCCGGTCCTGGTGCCACGAGCATGATCAGACCGGCGAGTACGACCACCATGCCGACGACGAAGACCGCGACCCGCCAGGTCGTGTTCAACGCCGCATTGCGCCGGACCCGCGCGCGGAAGCGGTGCGCGCCGCGACGGAGGACCCCCGGAGGGTGGTTCGCCTGCTCGCCACCACCCGGGGAACGCCGGGGCACCTGTACCTCGCTGGAGGTCATGTCGCCGCGAACGTACGGATCACGGGTCGATGTGTTCGGCGGCTCGCGCGGCGAAGGTCTCCGCAGCCTTGCGCGTCACAGGCCCCGGTACCGCGGGCAGCGCCCGGCCGTCGACGGCGGCGATCGGCTGCACGTCGCGCGTGGTGGAGACGAGGAAGGCCTCCTCCGCCTCCTGCAGCGCGGTGAGCGGCAGGTCGCGCTCCTCCCCGCCGGCCCACTCGAGCACCAGCGCGCGGCTGACCCCCGCCAGGCACCCGGCGGACAGCGGCGGCGTGGTGAGGGTGCCGTCGACGACGACGAAGACGTTGCTGCCGGTGCCCTCGCAGAGGTTCCCGGCGAGGTTGCCGAAGATGGCCTCGCCGCCGTTGCGGTCGTGCGCGTAGGAGAGGGCGAGCACGTTCTCGGCGTACGAGGTGCTCTTCACCCCGGCCAGCGCGCCGCGTTCGTTGCGCGGCCACGGAACCGTGACCACGTCGACGGTCGGCGTCGGCCAGCTCGCCTCGCTGAGCGCGACCACCAGGCTCGGACCCTCGTCGCCACGGTCAGAGCCGAGCGGGGAGTTGCCGCCGGTGAACGTGACCCGCAGCCTGCCGAGCCCCGACACCGGGTTGGCGGCCACGACCTCCTCGCAGGCTCGCCGGGTGAGCTCGAAGTCGGGCTCGGGCAGTCCGATCGCCTTGGCCGAGCGGGCGAGCCGCCGCAGGTGCCGGGTCAGTGCGAACGTCGACCCGTCCTCGACCTTGATCGTCTCGAAGACACCATCACCCGTCGTGATCCCGTGGTCGAAGACGGAAAGGCCCGCCTCGGCCGCATCCGTCAGACCGGTATTGACCCAAACCTGCACGGGATCCTCCTCCAACGCGACGGCAACGAAGTCCCAGTCTCCCCCATCCGGTCACCGGGCGGTCACCGCAGGGGACCCGTAACCTCCTCGACGGCCGCGACGATCCACGGCAGCAGCCCCTCGACAGCGCGCAACTGCGGCGCCACCTCGCGATCCACCGGCATGGCGGGCACCGACGAGCGGACGGTCGTGCGTACGGCCTCCACAGCAGGGCTGCTGGACGCGATCGACGAACGGAAGTCGAGCGCCTGCATCGCGCACACCAGCTCCACCGCGAGTACGGACCGCACGTTGGCCAGCACGTCGTGCAGCTTGCGCGTCGACGTCCAGCCCATCGACACGTGATCTTCCTGGTTGCCGCTGGTCGGGATCGTGTCGACTCCCGCGGGGTGCGCCAGGATCTTGTTCTCGCTCACAAGGGCGGCGGCCGTGTACTGCGCGAGCATGTACCCGGAGTTGGTTCCGGCCTGCTCGGCGAGGAACGGCGGCAGCCCGCGGGAGAACGCCGGGTCGAGCATCCGGTCGACGCGCCGCTCGGAGATGGAGGCGATCTCGCTCGCCGCCATCGCGAGCATGTCGGCGGCGAACGCGAGGGGCTCGCCGTGGAAGTTCCCGGTGGTGATGACGTCCCCGTCGTCGACGATGACCGGGTTGTCGACCACGGCTCCCAGCTCGGTCCGAAGCACGGACTTCGCGTGAGCGAGCACGTCACGTACGGCGCCGTGCACCTGGGGCGCGCACCGCAGCGAGTACGAGTCCTGTACCGCGTGGTCGCTTTGCCGGTGGCTCGCCATGAGCGGCGATCCGTCCAAGAGAGCGCGTAGGTTCGCGGCCGCGGCGAGCTGGCCCGGATGCGGGCGCAGCCGCTGGACCCGCTCGTCGAACGGTCGGTTCGTCCCGAGCAGGCCGTCGAGCGACGCGGCGCACGCGATGTCGGCGACCCGTACGATCTCGTCGAGGTCGGCCACCGCCAGCGTGAGCAGCACCTGCATCGGCTCAGTGCCGTTGATCAGGGCCAGGCCCTCCTTCGCCTGGAGGGTGAGCGGCGAGAGACCCGAGCCGGCCAGCGCGTCTGCCGCTGGTTCGCCCTGCAGGTCGTCGCCGGCGCGGCGTAACCGGCCCTCGCCCACCAGCGGCAGCGCCAGGTGTGCCAGCTGGGCAAGATCACCGGACGCGCCGACCGACCCCTTGGCGGGCACGACCGGGAGGAGGTCGCGCTCCAGTAGCGCGAGCAGCAACCGGGGCAGGTCGACGCGAACGCCGGAGTACCCGGCGGCGAGCGTGCGGGCACGCAGGAGGAGCAGTCCGCGGACGACGTCGTCGGGCAACGGCTCGCCGACGCCGGCCGCGTGTGAGCGCAGGAGCGACAGCTGCAGGCGCTTGATGTCCGCTCGCCCGATGTGGGTGTCGGCGAGGGCGCCGAAGCCGGTCGTGATGCCGTACATGACCGTTTCCTTCTCCACGGCCTCGACGACTACGTGCCTGCTCCGTGCCATGCGCTCGCCGACCTCGTCGCTCAGCACCGCGCGCGCCGTGCCGCGGGCAACCGCGACGACATCCTGTGGGTCGAGCGGTCCACCGTCGACCGTGACGACGCGAGTCGTATCCGTGGGCACGGTGGCGAACCTACCCGCCGGCAGCCAGGGTAAGGGCAGCGGTACCGGGGTGGGCGATGCAAGAATTGAACTTGCGGCCTCTACCGTGTCAAGGTAGCGCTCTCCCACTGAGCTAATCGCCCCGGATGTGGCGAGGCAGTCGACCGTGAGGTCGGAAATCGAACCCGCGTCCGCCTGCCTGGCATCCGAGGCGGAGGCGGGAATCGAACCCGCGTACAGGGCTTTGCAGGCCCTTGCCTAAGCCACTCGGCCACTCCGCCATTCAGGGCTCGGTGGCCCTCCGAGCGGACGACGGGACTCGAACCCGCGACCCTCACCTTGGCAAGGTGATGCGCTACCAACTGCGCCACGTCCGCGTGCCTCGGCATGCTGCCGGAGTGCGCAAGCAACTCTATCCGATCCGGCCGACCGGCCCAAAAGGGGATGGGCCGAACCGCTACGGCTGCCAGCCGGTAGCAGCGAGATCGCCGGTCGCCTGCCTCGCCGTCGAGTACGCCCAGGGCTTCCTCCGTGCGGACCGGGTACGGATCATGGTCCAAAGCGGCGTGCATTCGGCCGTCAAGCCGTCGCTGCGGGCCGTCCCGCGAGAGTAGATGCTTGCGCAGGATCAGTTGTCGAGGGCGACACGGGCCGCGCACAGCGGGCAACGGCCGGGCTCCCAGATCGTGTTGTCGTGCCTCGTGACCATCGCCAGGGCGAGCCGCTGCTCCTCCGCGAGTCGGCGGGCGTTGTCACCGAGTACGAGCAGCGCACCGATGACGACCGGCTCGGCGCCGGCAGCACGCAGGGTTGCCAACGTGCTCGAAGTCGCGGAGCCGGCATTGATCACGTCGTCGACCACCGCGACCCGGCGGCCGACGATGTCGGGCTCGCCCGGCAGCGTGTAGCGGGCGGAGTAGAGCGCCCTCGACGTCGGCTCTTCGGTCCGCTTCGTGAAACAGAACCCGATGTCCAGCACCTCGGCGACCCGCAGCGCGACGAAAGCGCCACCGGTAAGCGGGCCGCACACGACGTCGGGCCGGCTTTCGGCAAGCCGACTGCCAAGGGCGTCCAGGAACGGCGCCAGGTGAGCCGGTCGATCGAACAGCGCGTCGAGCTCGAGCCACAGGTCGCCCGTGGTGCCCGGACTCCAACCGGAAATGGCCGCGCCTGCCGGCCATCAGCTCCATCAGCGCTTCGCTCACCGGCCGCCCACCTCGATGGCTGCTTCTACTCACCCACACATGCTGCCCACCCGCCACGGAGCGTCTGCGCGAGCCTCTGGCCCGGTGTCAGAACGTACGGTTACGCGTACGCTCTGTGCGAGTCAGCGTCATCGAACTCAGGAGTAGCGATGCGCAGGTCCGTTCGTGGTGCCATCGTCGCCGGCGCCGTCCTTCCGCTGACGCTCGGCCTGGGCGTTCCTGGCGCCCGGGCGGCCGGGCCGAGCCCGGGCTCGCCGAGCGCGGGAGACCGACTGTTTCCCGGCCTCGGCAACGGCGGGTACGACGTGCGCGCCTACGACCTGCGCTTCGACTACGACGCCAAGACCAAGACGGTCGACATGGCGTCGGGCGTCACCGCGCGGGCGACCAAGGCATTGTCGCGCTTCAACCTCGACTTCGACGGGAACACGATCACCCGGCTGACCGTGAACGGCCGGGCCGCGAACTATCGCAGGGACGGCAAGGAGCTGATCATCACGCCGAGCCGCCCGATCGGCGACCACGCCAAATTCCGGGTCGACGTGCACTACCGCGCGGATCCCCGCGCCGAGCACAACTGCCGGCTCGTGCCGCCGCTCACCGGCAGCGCCTGGCTGCCGACCAGTGACGGGTTCGGCCTCGCCGGCCAGCCGAACTGCATGCATTCGGTGTACCCGTCCAACGACGTTCCCTCGGACAAGGCGAGGTACCGCATCTCGATCCGCGCGCCGAAGAAGCTGGAGTCGATCGCGAACGGCACGCTGGTTTCCACCTCGACGAGCCACGGGGACGTCATACGCACTTACGCGTCGTCGAAGCCCATCTCCACCGAGCTCGTCCAGGCCGCTGTCGGCAACTTCGCAGTGATCGAGCACCGTGCCAAGAACGGCATGCCTATCCGTGATGTCGTACCGGCGGACAACGCGACAGAGGCGAAGCCCACGTTGCTCAAGGAACGGCACCACCTGGCGTGGCTGACCCGCCAGATCGGCGTACCGTACCCGTTCGCGACCTACGGCAGCCTCGCGATCAAGGCCAAGTTCGGCTTCGCGCTGGAGACACAGACGATCTCGCTGTTTCCGGGCGGCATCTTCACCTCGCCCAGTCCCTCCGTCGAAGGGGTGATGGTGCACGAGCTCACCCACCAGTGGTTCGGCGACCTCGTCTCGCCGGCGACCTGGAGCGACGTGTGGCTGAACGAGGGCCACGCCACTTGGTACGCAACGAGGTACGGCCAGAGCCAGGGGCACGGGACGCTCGAAGAGGCCATGCACAAGACGTACAAGCAAGGTGACCAGTACCGCGCCGAGTACGGGCCGGTCGCCAGGCCGAAGTCGTACAAGACGATGTTCAGCGACCAGGTGTACGGCGGCGGCGCGCTCGTCCTCTACGCGTTGCGACAGAAGGTGGGCAAGAAGACCTTCCGGGCCATCGAGCGCCGCTGGTTGCAGCGGTACGCGAACAGCTCGGCGGGCACCGACGACTTCATCACGATCGCCTCCCGCGTTGCCGGACGCGATCTGCGCAGCTTCCTCGGTCGCTGGCTGTACGACACCAAGACGCCGCCGATGCCAGGGCACCCGCACTGGAAGGTCGACCCGGCCTCGGAACGCATGCCCGGGAATCCAGGAAAGGTAGAGGAGCTGCGCTAGCGCCGGCCACCGCAGCGGCTGCCGGTCAGCGGCCGTAGACGCGTACCTCGCTCACCGCTACCATGTCGCGCCTGTTGCCCGGCCGGACGGAGTCGATCGTAAGCGTGACGCGGCGGGTCGAGACGGGCGTCTTCGGCCGTACGGAGGACCAGGTCGGCTTGGAGTGGCCGATCCGTTGCTTGACGCGATGCCCTGCCAGGTGCCACGTCACGGCGGTCGGCGCGCCGTTCTCGGCGAAGCGGTTCGCCTTGCTCTTCTCATCCTGCGTAGCCCACCCGGGTACGACCGCCAGTTTGGTCACTTGCATCCGGCGTGGCAGGGCGAACGTCACCTTCTGCTTGCTCCCGTCCCCGGCACACCGCCAAGCGGTCGTCGTCTTCCCGTCGACCAGGTGACGAGGTCCGAACGTGACCTTCTCCCCCGACGCGTTGACGCTCGCGGGCGCCGCGCACGTCGCGTCGGGGGTGCCGAGCGTCAGCACGTGTACGGGGTCGGTGTGCGGACGGCGTCCCGGGTCACGCGGGTGTCCGGACAGGTAGAAAACCCCGCCCGACACGAGCAACGCGGCAACCACCAGGGCCACGACGACCGGCATGGGACCGAGCCGGCGGACGCCGCGGGCCACGCGGTGCGAGAGCGCCACGCCTCCAGCGCGGGCACGAGTGACACCGGCCGCTACCCGCGCCTTCCGACGCGGGCGTTCCTCTCGCTGATGCCGATCACGAGATTTCGGCTCCGGTGCCGGACTGTGCTCGGCGTTCGGCCGTCCCAGCGCGGTGTCCGAGGGGTACGGGTCGGCCGACCGGCGCGGTACCGGCCGGCGCGGCGCGATCGCTTCGTCGTCGCCGTCCGGCTCGACCGGCGGGCCGGTCCATGCGGGCACCGGCTCTTCTGGTGGCGGCGCGGGCGCCACCTCGGTTACGGACGGGACCTTCGTCGACCATGCTTCAACCGCACGCTCGTGTATGTCTGCCGCATCGCTGGACCCGACGAAACTGCCGCAACCGGGGCAGAACGCACCGGCCGGCGGCAACACCAAGTGGCAGTGCGGGCAGACGATCTCGGCCACGTCCACTCCCCTGCCGCCGCAGGACTCTCCCACTGTCGGGATCAGGGTGGCACACGAACGGGCGTACGCACGGAAGGCGCACCGGTGCAAAGCAGCTCCGGTGCGCCGACGCGCTCTTGGTCAGCTCAGGCCGCGGTCACACGGGACCTTCTGCGGCGACGCTCCGCCGCGCGTTCGCGCCCGTTGAGACCGCCCCACAGGCCGTGCAGTCCAGGACGCTCGACCGCGTAATCGCGGCAAACAGACAGAGCCGCGCAGGACGCGCATACGCCCTTGGCTGCCCGCTCTCGCATCTCTCGCTCTTCGCGCGTTTCGCCTTCGTCGCCGAAGAACAGATCAGCCGAGTGGGCGTTGCACGCCGCATCCTCGCTCCACCACGCACTTGCGGTCATGAGCATGAGCGGCTGAAAATCACCCATTCGCCTACCCCCGGGAATCGTGAGTTTCGACAGTACGAACGCTGCGACGCCGCCAGCAACACCCACGGTTCCGTACTCCACCGAAGAACTTCGATTCGTAACCGGACAGCGACGCTGTGACAAGCTACTGAGCGGTAACCCAATGTGACGGCCGCCGCTCAGGGCCGCGCGCGGCGGCGAGCCTGCCTCGTCTCTCGTTCGCGGTCACTGCGCTGCCGTCGGCGCTCGCTACGCAGCCGCGCGTCGGCCTTGGCACGCTGGTACACCGCCTCCCGCCGCAGCTTGTGCCAGCTCGCGAACCTGCGCTCGCTCAACCGACCGTCGTCCAGGGCCGCACGCACGCCGCACCCCGGCTCGGCGTCGTGGGCGCAGTCGGCGAACCGGCAGCTCCCCGCAAGCTCCGTGATATCGGCGAAAACCCGCTCCACCGCGTCCGCCGCGACGTTGATGCCGATGCTGCGCAGGCCGGGGGTGTCGAGGAGCACCGCGCCGCCCGGCAACGCCAGGAGCTCGCGGGCCACCGTCGTGTGCCGGCCGCGGCCGTCCGCACGCAACGTACGCGTCGCCATGGCCTGGTAACCGGCGAGCGCGTTGGCGAGCGAGGACTTGCCGACCCCCGAGGCACCCAGCAGCACCGCCGTGCGACCGGTGCGCAAGTGTCCCGCTATGGCGTCGATTCCCTTACCGCGCACCGCATCCACCGCGTGCACCTCGGTGCCGGGTGCGACGGCGCCCGCATCGTCGAGCAGCACGTCGATGCTCGTCCCCGCGAGGTCCGCCTTGGTCAACACCACCAGAGGCTCCGCCCCGCTCTCCCACGCGAGCGCAAGCAACCGTTCGATGCGGCCGAGATCCGGATCGGGGACCGCACCCTCCACCACGACGACCACATCGACGTTCGCGGCCAGCGGCTGGCTCCGCGACCCGCCGGGAGACACCTCGAGACGCTGCACCAGCGTCTCGCGGGTGAGGACGACCTCGACGGTCGTATGCCCGTCCGGCCAGTCGCGCAGCGCCACCCAGTCGCCGGTGCACACCGCGGTCCGCAACGCTCCGGCCCCGTAGGTCGCGCGGCCAGGACCATCGACCGCGACGACGAGGCAACCACCGCGGTCCACGCGCGACACCCGCGCCGGGCGCAGTGCCGCGTCGCCGAGAGCGGCGAGCTCGGTGACCCGGCTCTCATTCCATCCGAGCGCGGACAGCCCAGCCCCGCAGAACGCGCCGTTCGCGGTCGTTGCCACGCCGCCTGACGTTAGACGCTTCTCCACCCTGCGGTCACGTCAATTAGCTCCACCGGCATTGACCTCGGGCCGCTGCGGAGGGGTCGCCTTCCTGCGTGCTTCGGCGGTGTGGCGCGAGGGCCACTGCTTGTCGACCTCCGCGTTCAGCGTCGCGCCGATGAGGATAGCCAGCGCGGTCAGGTACAGCCAGGCCAGCACGGCGATCGGCGCCGAGAGCGACCCGTAGATCGTCGAACCGGCGAACGAGGCATTCAGGTACTGGCGCAGCAAGAAGCTGCCCAGGATCCAGATGCCGACCGCCACGGCGGCGCCCAGCAGGTCGCGCCACCACGGCGTACGGACCGGAACGCTCAACGTGTACAGGAAGGCGAGGAAGAGGACCGAAAGTACGACGACGACCGGCCAGTAGAAGGCGTTCACCCACGCGGCGGTGTCGGGGAGGGCGTGCTCGACCACGGTCGGGCCCGCCACGAGCAACGGCAGCACCACCAGGCCGATCGCGAGACCGCCCAGGTACAACGCGAAGGACAGGGCGCGGGTGCGCACGATGCCGCGGTGACCCGCCAGACCGTACGCGATCGTGATCGTGTCGACGTACACGTTCAGCGCCCGGGAGCCGGACCAGAGCGAGATCACGAAGCCCAGCGAGATGATGTCGGCCGAGCCTCCCTGGAACACGTCGTCGATGATCGGGGCGACCACCTCGTCGACGGCCCCGCTGGTCAGCACCACCGAGGCGTTGTTCAGGATCCAGACCCTGATCTGGCTGACGGTCTCGGCGCCCAGCCACACCCGCAGGTGCCCGAGCAGGCCGATGAGCCCCAGGACCAATGGCGGCAACGAGAGCAGCGCCCAGAACGCGGCCTCGGCTGCGAGGCCGGTCACCCGGTAGCGGAACAAGGCGACCACGGTGCGCTTCACGACGGCGAGGGCTCCCCTACCGCCGCTGGACCAGCGCCGGCGCCACGCACTCAGCCGCGGGCCGTGCATCAGGGCCCGCAGCCGATGACCCTGGTCCGTGGTCGTGGCCATACTTCTACGGTACGTGAGCACCGCCGCCGCGGCTGGCAACCAACAAGCGGTTGAGCGTGGCCCCCTAGGGTCAATGCCGGGGAGTTAGGGTCCGGCGGTTGGTGTCAACGGTCGTGACGGGCGTGTCGGAGTTCGGTGTTCGTGATCTTGCGTGTCGATCGTGATCGTGGTGATCCGCAGGTTGGTGCGGGGCTTG
>JBOHBN010000437.1:0-32189 GCA_050698355.1 Streptosporangiales bacterium
CACACCGACCCGGGTTCCGCGTTCCCGTGGGACCACTTCATGGCTCTCGTTCACGGCAGCACACCGGAGGTAGATGACGTGGGACACGTCGACAGCATCAGCGACAAGGCCGCGCGTGACATCGCGCTGGCGCTCGCGAACCTCGACGCTATCGAGATCCCTGACGAGCTACACGCCGCCCACAAGGGCAACACGACGTGGCGGGTGAAACTCGGCCTGCGCGGCGCGTGGCAGCAGGCGTACACCGGCAGGCGCTACGCCAAGGCCAACAACGGGCTGCTGAAGAACATCGCGAAGCAGGTTGGTGTCGACGAGCAGGCGATCGTCGCCGGTGTCCTCGAGGGACTCGACCCGACCGCGATCGCCGAGGCGATCCCGGGCGACATGGCCGAGCAGGTCGTCGACATCCTCGCCCAGCGGCTGCAGTCCTGATGGCCGGCAAGCTCGGTAGGCTTCCCCCGCATCCGGAGTCGACGCACCCGCGGTTGAAGCTCGGCCGGTACCTCACCTCAGCGTTGCCAGAACCTCCCGTGTCGGTCGACTGGTACTCACAGGTGACCGACTGGCCGATGTATGGCAACGACGACTGGGGCGACTGCGTGCTCGCCGCGATCGGCCACGAGATCGAGTCCCGCACCCACTACGGGCAGGGCCAGACCGTCGAGATCCCGCCGCAGGCCGTGCTCGACGCCTACACGGCAGTGACCGGCTTCGACCCGGACGCCGGACCACCGGGCCAGAACCCGACTGACCGTGGCACGAACATGCAGGACGCGCTCGGCTACTGGCGGCACACCGGCGTCGGCGGGCACACGATCCTCGTGTTCGCGCAGGTCGACGAGGAAAACCAGATCAGGCAGGCCGTCAACCTGTTCGGCGCCGTGGGGCTCGGCATCACCGTCACCCGCGACATGATGGACGACTTCGACGCAGGGAAGCCGTGGACACGCGCGTCGGGTCAGCGGCTCGGCGGGCACGCCGTCCCCGCCGTCGGATACGACGACCAGTACGTGTACGTCGTGTCGTGGGCCAGAATCCAGCCGATGACGTGGGCGTGTTTCCGCCAGTGCGTCGAGGAATGCTGGTGTTCGGTCACCCGCGACTGGCTCGACTCCAGTGGCCAGGACCCGCAGGGCCTCGACCTCGCCAAGCTCGGCGACGACTTCACGAACCTGACCGGCCAGCCAGCGCCCGTCCCGCAACCCACACCCACCCCGACCCCGCCGCCGGACCCTAAGCCGGGCGGCTGCCTGCCGGTCGTCTCCCTCGGCCTCACGGCAGTCGCCCGTCGCCTCGCCAGAAAGGCACACTGACCATGGATACAGCGCAGTTGATGTTGCTCACCTCTCTCGCCGTGTCGGCGTTGACCGGCGTCGCCATCCCGTTCCTGGTCTCAGCCGTCACCCACGCGCAGGCCCCGGTCGCGCTCAAGTCGGGGCTCGCGTTCGCGTTGTCCGCACTCTCGGGCGTGCTGACCACCGTCGTATGGGCGTCCGGTGAACGCTGGCAGGACTATGTGCTAGCGATCGTGTCGGCGTGGGCGCTGGCGATCGTCACCCACTACTCCGGTGCCACCGAACCCGTCAAGCAACGCACAGCTAACGTCGGGGTCGGGAGGCGAACCTGATGGCATTCGAGACTGCGGTGCTGAACTCGGCCGTGAGCGGCGCGACCGGTGACCTGGTGGACATGTCGCTGCACACCGCCGACCCGGGCGGTACGGGCGCTAGTGAGGTGTCGGGTGGCTCGTACGCGCGGCAGTCGAGCGCGTGGGGTTCGGCATCGGCCGGTTCGCAGAGCAGAAGCGAGACGTTCGACGTGCCCGCATCCACGACTGTCTCCTACGTCGGCTTCTGGGACTCCAGCACCTGGCAGGGCGGGTTCGCGGTTGACACGGCGGAGACCTGGTCGAACGCTGGCACGGCGGACGTGACCGCCACCGTCACCGCGAGCTAGGCCCCCGACCGTGGCTATTACGGTCCGCGATGCGCAGGCGGCGATGGAGCCTGGCGACTCCGGCACCATCGACGTTCCCGTTCCCGGTAACTCTGACGGCGACATGCTGGTGCTCGCTGTCCGTACGGCGGTGGACGACGCCAGCCCCACTGTCTCCGGCTGGACGCAGGAACAGGTATCTGACGACTACCCCAGCCAAGCCGACGGTGTCACCACCATCCTGACGAGGGTCGCCAGCGGCGAGCCGTCCTCGTACACGGTCGATCTCGGCGGGTCGTGGATATCGGCGTCAGCGGCCGTAATGCTCGCGCTAGCGAACGTAGACGCGGTAGGGACGAGCGGGAAAACCAATCCGGGTGGAGGTCTGCAAACCTCCAACCCGGGTGTCAGCCTCTCCGGGGTCGGCGCGGGCGACTTCGTCGTGCAGGTGTTCGGCACGACCCTGGACTCGTGGGACGGTTCCTCCTACACCCTGTCCGGCCCGGGCGGGCAGTGGAGCGACGACGGGTACGCGTCCGCGTCCGGCAGCGACCCGGTGCCGTCGGTGCTCGCCACGACCGCCACGGGGGCGGGAAGCGCACCTACCGCGTCCACCGACGGCGAGGCGGTCGCGTGGGCGATGGCCGCTGTCACCTTCACGCCTGCGGCCGTCAGTGAAGAGCACAGCCTGTCGGTGACGGCCGGCATCGGGATTAGCGGTACTGTCGCTGAGGCCAAGACCACTGGTCTCGCGGGTAGCGGTGGCCTCAGCCTCGCCAAAGGGTTCGGTGAGGCGAAGACCATCCCGCTGGCAAGCTCGACGGCCGTGACCGTCGACGTGGATGCGGGGCAAACCAAGGCCGCCCACCTGGATGCGGCCACACAGCTCACCCTCACCGGTCAGGCGGTCGAGGAGAAGTCGGCCAGCCTCCCGGCGGGCACCGGTGTCGGGCTCACGGTGGACGGCGGCCAGTCCAAGACGGCGCCGCTCGCAGCCGACGCGGCGCTGACGCTCGACACCGCGGCGGGCATCACGGTCCACGAGGCAGGCGTCCTCAATGTGACCGCCTTCATCGCCCTCGACACGGCCGTGGCCCTCGTGAAGGCCGGAGCCCTCGACGCCGCGGTGGATCTCGGTCTCGCCGCCGTGGCCACGGCGACGAACACAATCCGCGACCTGACCATCGTCGGCACCGGCGACCCGATAACACACTGGACCGCTGCCGCACCCGACAGTCGATGGCTGCCCGCCGCGCCGACTACACGCGCCTGGCCCGCGACCGCCCCCACTGGCCGCGCCTACACCGCCACGACACCACGGACGGAATGGGCCACCAGCGAGGCCGCCTCACACTGGCAGGCGGCGACCCCGGCCACACGCTGGGCCGTGACCGCGCCGACCAGACAGGACCCGCGATGAAGATCCCCGCCGTCTCCACCGAGTACGTGTACTCGACGATCACCGCCGACCACGACATCACCGGCGACACCGCCGAGGTCGCCGCGCCGCTCAAGGCCGCGGCCCCGTCCACATGGACATCGGCGACCGTCACCGGTGTCGCCGACAACGGCGACGGCACGTGGACAGCCACGGTTCGGATCCTCCTCGGCTCCGACGGCGACATGACCCTCACCGCCGGCACGTACGACTACTGGCTGAGACTGACCGACACCCCGGAGAAACCGGCCCGCAACGCCGGGCCCATCCAGGTCACCTGACCCGCCCTCGCACAGCAAAGCGCCCCTGGCCTCCTCCCCCCACGGGAGGACCAGGGGCGCTCTTCTCGCGTGTCCGAGGCTAGCTCATGGACGCGCACACGACGTACGCCTTCAGCGTCGGGTTGTTGGACGTCGGCGTGCGGTCCTGGGCAGCGACGACTGTCCAGCCGTTCGCCGAGTAGGTGCCGTCACCGTTGGACTTGAGCACCGGGCCGGACTGCTTCACCGACACGGCGTCGCGGTGCGCGCCCGCGACCTGGAAGCCGCCCGCGACCGCGGTCTGCCCGGCCTCGCAGTTCGTCGAGACCGTGGTGACGGGGCCGTCCATCGCCGCCTCGCGGGAGTGCGCGGTCGGGTTGTGGAGACCCCCGCCGCCCTTGCCGCCCTGCGACTTGATGAGCGCGATGGTGTTCGGCGCCAGGTCGTACGGGCCGATGGTGCCACCCTTCAGCTCCGCCCACGAACCCAGATGGTAGTGGCCGCGAACCGAGGCCGAGTGGAGCTGGTGCGCGCGGACCGAGTTCGGGCGGATCTGCGACCCGTTGATCTTCGACGCGGCGACGGCACCCGAGGCGCCGGACACGACCAGGCCGCAGCCGAGACCAACCGCGATCGCCGCGTTGCGGTGCCGGCCGGCGAACGCCGACAGTCTCCGCAGGATGTGCGCGTGCTTGGGCATGTGCAACCTTTCCTCTCCTTCGATGGTCCCCCTGACCGCCTATCGGCCGGGGAAGTATAGGTGTTACCGAACGGACTCACGCGGCCCGCAAGCGGCCGACCTCCGCGCGGGCTTCAGATACGCGCTGCTCCCACCACCGGCGGGACCAACCCTCCCGCATCAGCTCGTTGTAGTCGGGTCGCCATGCGGGGTCCGCCCGTATCGCGTCCGTAAGCTCCCGCACGGCATTGTTCTTGGAGGGCCCGCGTGCGGGCCGTGCGGCCGCGGGAGCCTCCGCAGGCACTGCTGTCGACGCGGACGCCTGTGCGGGCCCGCGGACGGTCGTGCGGACTTCCGCGTGCGGGCGTGCGACGCCCGACTGGATCGCCACCAGATGCGACAGCCCGTAGGCCAGCAGCACGGGAACGGTGCCGTACGCGACCGCCACTGGTACCGGCAGGCCGGCCTCCGAGAGCGCATGCCAGGTGTTCAGCCCCACCGATGTGGAGCCGGCGATGAGGAGCACACCCCACGCCCACGCCCTGGCCGTGCGGGACCTGCGCGCGGAGAGGACCTCGTACAGGCCCATCAGCGCCGCCCCGTCCAACACCAGCGGGTAGACGGGCCGCAGCGCGCCGGCGGCGGGCTGCACAGCAGCGGCGATCCCCGCGTACGACAGGGCCATGGCCCCGCCCATCACCGCGACGGTGACGGTTCTAGCGACCCAACCGGGCCTGTCCACGGCCGTCTCCTTCCGGTAGCGCCCGCTGAACCGTGATGGACCGCTGCGGGCTGCGGACGACGCCCCGCACGACCCGCACCGGCTCCACGTGGCGTGCGGGCGGCCTGCGGGACGGGCGGGCCACACCACACGCGACACCGAAACCGACCAGCACGACGCCGGTGGTGACCGCCGCCGCCACCGCACCGACCGACGCGGCCGCGGATATCAGCCACGCGAGTACGGCCACCAGGCCGGCGGCCGCGGCGGCGGCGGCGACGGCCCGCATCACACGCCCCGCAGCGCGTCGGCGAGGGCGGCGCGTTGACGCGTGCCGAGACCGGCGACACGACGTCGGGCGTTGATGCCGGCGGTCGCCATGAGCCGCTCGGCGCGGATCTTCCCGTAGCCGGGGACGGCGCGGACCAGCCGCGCGACACGGATACCGGCGACGGTCGGGTCTGTGGATGCGTGGAGCATGTCGACCGGGTCCAGTCGCCCGTCAGCGACTCCGGTGAGAAGCTCGGCGCGGGCACGCCGCATCTCCAGGGCCTTCGCACGTGCGGCCTGGATTTGTTCGGGGTTCAAGTTCAGTGCCATTTGCTGTCTCCCTTCCTTGTCGTGGACACGGGGCAGCTCATCGGCTGCCCCGCCCGGCCGCGAAGCCGGCCTCGAAACCGGCCACGCGGCCGTCCTCATAGCCGTCCTCGAATCCGTCCTCATTGCCGTCGGCGTAGCCGGTCTTGTACGCCACGCAGCCGTACCGGTCGCAGTCGTCATCGCGGCAGGTGGCGTAGTCATGCCTGGAACCCACGGCGACGGCGGTCACCGGTGCCTCCTCTCCTTCTCGCGAGTGCGAGCGAGGGTCGTCCAGACCCGTCGCCCGTACCGGACCCGCCGGCCGGTGCCCCTACACCGGCGGCAGCGCCGCCACGCCCGCCCCGACGGCGACCGGAACTTGCCCGACCCGCCGCACCGCCAGCACCTGGCGAACGGCCACACCGCGCACGCCGCCAGGTAACCGACCGTGACCACCAGGCCGCCGAGGACCAGCGGCCCGGTCGGGTCGCTAGCGGCAGCAAGCGTGACGGTCACGGGCCAACCTCTCCTGGGTTTTCGAACGCGTGGACGAATAGCCGCTAGGTGCTAGGTGCCGAGTCGTAGGCCGATCTTGGGGCCTAGCAGAGGTGCTAGGTCCCGCCGGTCCGGCCGCTAGGTGCTAGGTGCCTGCTAGGCGCTCCACCCCCTCCCATTCCGGTCACGTTCCGTTACGGCACGGGTGAGGTCGTCGCGGATGACACCACGGCGGGTGCGTTCCTCCCCGGCAAAGTCGCGGCTCCATATCTGCCTCGTCTTCACGCCGTGAGGTCGCAGCGCGGTCGACAGTTGCGCTGGTCCCCACCCGCCGTAGGCTTCGGGACGTAGCTTCGCGAGGCGGCCAACGAGCGTCTCCGACCACACCTGCTCGTCATCGGGATCCATCACGGTCAGCAGGTCGTCGACGACGGTGGGACCCGGATCCTCGGGCTCGTCGCCGGCCGCGTGCCCGGACAGGGTGCCGGCGACCTTGCGGGCCGCATACGCCCGTTCGGTGATCTTCTCCGCGGCCGGGCCGTCCAGGTAGTATGAGCGGGCGATCTGCGGATCATCCGAGACGCCGACCAGGTAGCCGATGCCCTTGTCCTTCGCCGTGAACGTCGTCGCACGGACACCGTTGCGGTACATCGACGTGCCGAGAACCATGTCGTTCTCGACCTGGCCCATGACCCGCAGGCAAAACCTGATCCCCGCGTTCGCGCTGATGCCGGACGGCAAGGACTTGGCGTCGGGACGTTGGGTGGCGAGGATCAGCATGACGCCCATCGCCGGCCCCAACTTGATGACCCTAGTAGCGAGCCGTTCGGCTTCGGCCTTGTACTCGGGGTGGGTGAACAGCTCCTGGGCCTCGTCGAGAATGAACCCCCGCGGGTGCAGGCCAAGATCCTTACGTGCGGCAAGCTGCGGTGTGACCTTGTTCTCCGGGCACATTTCGCGGGGGAGCCGCCTGATGGTCCGCGCGCGGCGTTCCAGGTCGCGTTCGAGGTCCCGTAGGGCGTGCAGGGCGGCTTCGACGGTTTCGTCGTCCATACCCGAGGCGTACCGGTGCGCGATCTTCTCCAACGGCGCCAGATCCCCGGTGCCCTTCAGCTCGAATACATCCAGCTGCACCCGCACATCGAGGGCGAGGGCGAGGGCCAGGACGCGGACGGCGAACGTCTTCCCCTGCCGAGGCATCGCGCCGATCAGAACGCTGTTGAACATGAGCTCGAGTGACACGGGCCGGCCGCGCTGGTCCGTGCCGAACGGCACGGGCTGGAAAATATCCGCCTTCCCGGACTTGGCGAGCGGCCACGCGGGCTGCCGTGCTTTGGACAGGTCATGGTCGCCGACCCACAGAACGAGCCGGCCGGCGTGCTGGTCGTGATCGGGCTCGGGCCACACGCAGCCGAGGGGGCGACGGAGACCGGAGGCGAGCTCGTAACGCTTGTCCATGATGTGTGCCGCGGTAACCCCGTGCGGCAGGTCGACAGGCGCGCGCCATCCGGGGCCGTCGCGTTGAATCGGGTCGGGGAAACCGATGCCCTCACCCTTGTCGGACAACGCCTGGTTGATCTGGGCGATGCCGAGCGCTCCAAGAGCGCGGATGACCTGGCCTGCCGTCAGCCGACTGGCCTCCGTCTTCACCACCGAGGGGCCGATGAGGGGACGGTCGGCCGGGGCACCCGCGACCCCACAACCCATCACCGCGATCGCGGCCATGACCCAGCCGGCCGACGAGCCGGCGACGGCCACGACTCCGGCGACGGCCACGACAAACAGCCCGACAAGGGCGGCGAGAACAATCAACCGCCACCGGACACGATCGTTACGGCGGTCCAGCAGCCGCATGTACTCGCGGGCGTCGCCGCGGTCCACAACCGCGTTACGCACCGGCTGGCCTTCCGCGTCCAACACCCACCGGTGCGCGGCACCGGTGATCCGGGCCGCACCGATCGGGGCCCGGACCACAATCCGGGCCAGATAGACCGGTAGTCGCAGGCCGTGGTAGATGGCCGAATGCGCCACATGCGTGCCGGCCCATCGTGCGGCGCTACGCGCCTCGCCGCGGGACTGTGCCCAGGCGGGCAGGACCGGGCGGCGTTCCACCCGGCCACCAACCGCCGCATCGGCGGGTGGATCCACAGGGACAGGCGTTTCGTCGGGGTCGACGACACGCAGGTCCGGACGCTCAGCAGCCTCGCTCATGACGTCCCCCACAGGAGAACCAGAATCACGACACCGACGGCGACCGCGGCAACCGAGTCGCCGTCGACCGTGCCTGGCCGCCGCGTTCCGGTCACGTCACCCGCCAGAGACTTCGCGGCACAGAAGCACATGACCCCCACCAGCAGCCACAACATCAGGCGGCCCTCCTGCCGCGGGCCAGCCGCCGGCGTTCCCGCGCCGTCGTCCCACCCCACACGCCGAAACGCTCATCGTTGTCGAGCGCGAACTCCAGGCAGGCGGCCTTATGCGGGCACCGGTGGCACACCCACTTCGCCCACTTCGGCGACTGCCCCTTCTCCGGGAAGAACAGCTCCGGGTCAACCTCGGCACATAGTGCGCCCGGCAACTCCGGCGGTCGTACGACGGGCAGCGTCGGCAGGATCACGGGCCTCTCGCCACTTCGGGTCACGCCGCGGGTGGACATCTCTCCTCCAACACGTAATCTGATTACGTCTGATGTTAACCTAACTCCCGACCGTGTCAAGCGAGACGTAAACCGCGTTACCGCTACGCTGATCTCCAGCACACGAACCGGCTGGTGAGAGCGAGGAGGGGCGCGCGGTGGAGGTGATCCGCCCAGTGCCTGTACCGATACAGGTCGCCGAACAACTGCGCCGCGACATCCTCGCCGGCCAGTACCACCCAGGCGACCGTCTTTCCTCAGAGGCCGAGCTCGGCGCGGAGCTGGGGCTGTCCCGGCCGACCATCAACCGCGCCTATCAGATACTCGCGGACTGGGGACTCGCCCATGTCCGTCAGGGCGCCGGCACCTACGTGCTGGAGGGACTGGACCTTACCGAGATCGTCGCCGAGGCCCTACACCGCCACGACGCGGGACGAGAGGCGACCGGGAAATGCCCCGATGCTCACGAGCATGCCCGTTACGTCGAAGCGGCGGAAGCGGCCCTCACGGCTCTCCGTCTCGCCGGTGCGCAGTTCGGGCTCGGGCCACACCGATGATTTGTGGGTGGCAAATGGGGAGACGACCCCTCACAGACCCACATACACGTGGACGGACGTGAAAGGCTTTTGAGGCCCCTGCCTGCCGGTCCCTTGATCGTCGCAGGTCGGGGGAGTGCCTAGACTCCCCTGGGGGTCAAGGGGTCGCCGGTTCAAATCCGGCCGTCCCGACACAGGTCAAAGCCCCTTTCCGGGCCTCTCCGGGGAGGGGCTTTCGACGTTCATGGGGGACACCGTGGGGGGTTGATCACGAGCCGCGGTGCGCCACCGCAGCTCCAGGCCGTCGAGCAGCTGCGCCTCCACCTCCGGGGCGACGTGGGAGTAGATCTCCTGGATGGCCCCGGAGACCCGCCAGCCCATGCGCCGGGCTCGGGCGACCTCGGGAATGCCGTCGGCGATCAGCCATGTGTTGTGGGAGTGACGCAACCCATGGGGGGTAAGCCCCGGGCACGCAGCCGGGATCGCCGCTTGGGCGACACGGCCGCGGGTCGCCGGCTTGGCCTCCCGCCCGTCCGCCGCGGGCCGGAAGACTCGTCGGGAGAAGTTTGACCGACGCAGCATCCCTCCCCGCTCGCCGACGAACACGAGCTCGTGGTCGTGGGACTCGAGGTGTTCCTCGAGCAGGGCGGCGAGGAACGGCGGCAGCGCGACGTCCCGTACGCCGGAGGTGGTCTTCGGGTCGGCGAACGCGAACTTCCCATCGACCTCGGTGAGTGCGCCCTCGGGGACGACGCGGATCAGGGATCTGTTCGTCTGGACGTGGATGCGGCGTAGGCCGATCGCCTCGCCCCACCGCAGGCCCGTGTACGCGAGGGTGACGATGAGGACATACGCCCAGTCGCCGGCCAGGCTCCGGGCGCCGGCCGCCAGCTGCAGGACCTGTTCCGGGGTAGCCCACTGCCGCTCGACACGGGCAGGCGCCCGCCGGCCGCGCCGTGGCCGGTGTGCCGGGTTCGACCGGATCAGCCCCGCCTGGACGGCATCCTCGAGCATCATCGCCAGCACCTTCACCGTGGTCGTTACGGTCGAGGAGGCGAGGCTCGTCCGGAGCTCCGCTTCCCACGCGCGGAGCTCCGGACGTGTGATGGATCTAAGCGCCACCTGCCCGAAACGGGGCTCGATGTGGTTCGCGCATAGCGAGTCGTATTGGGCGATCGTGTTCCGCGCCAGCTCGAGACCGTCGAACCACCGCTCCGCCCACTCGGTGAGCGTCGTCTTCCCGCCGGCCGGGTCGACGAACACGCCGCGCCATTGGTCGGTGTTCATCGACTCAGCGACTCGGCGGGCCTGCGGGCGGGCGTAGCGGCCGGAGACGGAGCCGACAGTTCCGTCGGCTCGGTAGTAGCGGACCCGCCAGTACCGGCCATGGGGTTCGACCCACGCCATCAGCGGCGCCGGTACTCGTCGATCGGGATCACGACCGCCACTGGCTCGCGGCTGACGGTGGGGAATGGTGTCGTTCCGCCGTCCCGCGACGTCGGCGTCTCCCGTGGGCTCATCTGTTCACCGATCCACATGCCGGCCGTCAGGGACCGGTCCGCGGTGTCTCGGACCGCCTGCCGCGTCGACGGCCGCGACGTAATCACAATCCCGGCCGCCAACGCCGTCGTGGTGAGGAGCAGATGGAGACTCGGCTCGACGATGGGGCTACCCGTGGCCTGCGCGGCAGCGGACAGGCCAAGAGTCGCGGCCCCGCACACACATCCCACCGCGTTCACTGCGTGACCAATCAACGTTTCGCCTCCCCGTACCGGTCGGATTCTGTCGGGCCCCGGTACCCCGTTCATCGGCCCGGGGGGGGGCGATGTTTCACCGCATCACCTGTCAGGCAAGCGTGTTACGAAACCGTGACGTTACCCAGCCAGTCACCAATCCGTTACGTCCCGGTTTGCCAGGTCTCCGCGTCCTGCCGGGCTTCCTCGGCTGCCTGCTGCACCCGCTGTTCCGTCCGAGCGTGCAGTCGGCTGATCCACTTTGCTCGATCCGCATCCGACAGCGGCAGCGACCGGATCATCTCCTCACCCTTCGCGAGATCCTCACGGATCCGCTCGACCGTCGCGTCGCGTTCGGATGAGGGGCGCGCTGATGTGAGTACGAGTTGCGGGTCTTCACCGGCGAGGATCCGCTCGCACGCCGCATTTGGCCATCCGAGCGCTGTCGCGACACGTATCAAGGTGCGGTCCGCAACCGGCTCACCGCGCTCGAGCGCCAGAACCGTCCGCCCGGAGACGCCGACCAACTTTCCGAAGTCAGCGGCGCTGTCATGGCCAGCGAGGACACGAGCGCGTCGTACTTCATCCCCGAGTCGTTCCCAGTGTCCATCTCTGCGCGCCACGACTCTAGATCCTCGCCGGAAACCGTAGGAAAGTCCAGCCACGTTGAGGAGACGACCGAAAGCAGACTGGAGGAATCCCAGCCGTGTAGTTCGCCGCCGTCATCCCAAGTCAGACGCGTGTTCTCAAACTTTCCGGCGGAGCGCTTGACAGCCTTCCTCTACTTTCCTACAGTGTCCTACATGGCAACCCGACAGGTGAACGGCGCGGCAGTTCGAGCGCTACGCGAGGCCCTCGGCATCAAGCAGTCGGATCTCGCCACGCGTGCCGCGATCAGCGCGCCCTACCTCAGCAACATCGAGGCCGGCCGCAAGCCAGCCGGGCCGCCGCTGCGACGCCGCCTGGCTAACGCTCTCGGGGTGTCGCTCGACGCGATTACCTCAGCGATCCCCGACGAGGACGCGGCATGAACGGGTCGAAGCTCCTGACCCCGGAAGCCGCCGCCGAGAGCCTCGGCGCCGACGTCGTCCGGCCGTCGACGTTGAAACGGATGGCGCGTGCCGGCGTGTGGCCGCATCACCGGGTCGGCAACCACAACCGGATCGTCTTCACCGATGGCGACCTCGACGCGATCCGCGCCCTACTCGTCCGCCCCGTCAAGCAGATTCCAGACGTAAGCGGCGACTCGAATGTCCGCCCGATTCAACCGAACGCCCACACCAGGCGGAGAACCAGGCCACGACCCGCGCAGATCCGCCGCGCCTAACGCAAGAAGTGCCCCCCGCCGGGTGATGCGGCGAGGGGCGGCAGGAGTGCACCACTCCTGCCAGCCACAGTAACGGAAGGAGTGCACCGATGTTCGACCCCGACACCCTCACGAACCTCCGCGAGGGCCTCGAGTACGCCCGTGAGCGGGCAGCCCGCGACCAACGCGACGCCGACCACTATCAGGCGACGGCCCGGCAGTACTCGAACTGGGCGGCGCTGTGGCGTGCCCGCGTCGCCGACTACGAGCAGCTGATCCGCTACGCGGAGACCCACGGCGACCCCCTGGAGGCGGCGTCATGATCGCGCGTCTCGTGTTCACCGCCCACCGCCTGGGCGCCCGGTACGGGGCCGCCCAGGAACGGCAACGCAACATGGGCCTCATCGACGAGGCCCTCGACACCGCCGGCCGCAACGTCGGGCTCCGGCGGGAGAACGCGGAGCTCCGCCGGCAGGTCGACGAGCAGTCTCGGATCCTCGCCGGCTACGAGGAGACCGCCGGGCGTGCCACCGACGCCCCCACCGGGCTCGACGAACGGCGGGACCGCCGCACCCACGAGGGAGGCTGACCATGGTCGACGATTTCACCGACGACACCCGCATCGGCCCATACGACTCGGCCGGGGACGCGGCCGGAGACTGCCGGCTCGTGCACACCCTCGCCGAGCGGACCGGCGTCGACGCGTGGCGGATCGCGGGCGACCAGGTGATCACCGAGGCGGACCGGCGCGGCGTCGCGCTCGGCGGCTTCGACTACGAGGTCATCGAACGCGTCGCCATGCTCGACGTCGAGTACGCCCAGGCCCTGCTCGGCCTCGTCGCCCGCGCCTGGTCCGCCGGTGCCGCGTGGCAGGCCCGCCTCGACGGCGACGAGGAGGACAACTCGTGACTTCCGCCCTCTGGTATCTCACCGTGGCTTGGCCGGTAGGCGCCTGCGCCGGTGCGGCTACGGGTCTGCTCGGTGTCGCCTGGTGCGCGGTGAAGGGACGCCGGCCATGAGCCGTCGACTCGTCCAAGCCGACAGGATGACCGCCGACCACCTGCCGGTCATCGACGGCCAGCCCCGGTTCCTCGTCGACATCACCCGGCTCGACGGCGACGTGGTGCTGCACTACGTCGACGACACCGACCTCGTCCAAGAGATCCAGATCTGGCGGACCGAGCTGGTGCCGTGCGTGCCGCGAGCGGAGGTGACGTCGTGAACCTCCGCTACCCGCTGGAGCTGGCCGGGTGGATCGCCCGCGTCTGCCGCGACTGCCGCGACGTCCGCTACACCCGCGACCAGTCCGACGGCTGGGTGTGCCGCTCCTGCCGGCGCACAAGTGGTGTCGACGCGCTGGGCCTGCCCGTCGAGTCCGACGCCGAGAAGCTCGCCACGATCCACGCCGCCCGCTCCGGGCTGGCACTCGTCGACTACCTCACCGACAGGAGGACCTGATGTCGCGCGGAAAGCTCACCCGCGGCCGGGACCGCCGGACGCGCGTCGCGTTCCTGGAGCGGGAGTGCGCCCGGCTACGCGACGAAAACACGAACCTGTCCGACCGCCTGCGGGAACAGCGAGAGCAGGCGCATATTGCCCGGCAGGTCAACCGGCGCCGCGGCGAAATGCTCGCCGACCTCGACGCCCGGGAGGTCGCCG
Organism: Streptosporangiales bacterium; assembly: GCA_050698355.1. Taxonomy (GTDB): domain Bacteria; phylum Actinomycetota; class Actinomycetes; order Streptosporangiales; family WHST01; genus JBOHBN01. Next base: position 13,977 of record JBOHBN010000437.1, read on the forward strand.
CCCGCCACGAGGCCGACGCCGAGCGCCGCACACGGTGGAACGTGCAACGTGAACGGGACCAGCTGCGCCGTCAGGTCGCCCCGCGGGGAGCCACCGGGGGAAGCGTCCGGTGAGCGGCCAGCACACAGACGCCGGCACGTCCCGCGCAAGGGGGAAAGGGCGGGACGTGCCGGCACCCAGCCCAGGCCCGGCGCAAGGGTTGGAGAGTCTGTCGGGCGGGCCCAGCACCTGGGTCATCCACCTACCCCCAGGCATGCCCCTGCTGTCCGCGAACGGCCGGCACCACTGGGCGCACCGGCACCGGATCACCCGCCAGCTGCGTGACACCACCCGCTGGCTCGCCCGCGCCCGGCACATCCCCCACCTGCAGCGGGCCCACATCGTGGCTGTCTACCAGCCGCCGGACCGACGCCGCCGCGACCCCGCCAACCTGTACCCCGCCGTGAAGGCCTGCGTCGATGGCCTCGTCGACGCACACGTGATCCCCGACGACGACGCCGCCCACCTCGACGGCCCCGACATGCGGCTCGCCCACATCACCCGCGGCGGACGACTCACCCTGCACATCACGGAACTGTCCGCATCCACTGGACTCCCACGATGACTGGCCTCCACCGTGCCGCCGGACATTGACCACGACCACGGACTCGACGCTTCTCTGCACACGCTCAACGACGCCAGTCTCCTGCCACCCAACCTTGTGGCGTGACCCCGACACCGACCGCGTGCGTGTCCTGCCGCGCGTCGCTGTTCGAAACCGTGTACGCCGACGAGACAGAAGGAAGAGAAGCCGATGGACCTCGCGGAGACCCTCGCCGAGGAACTGAGAACGGCGATCGCCTACGACGTGGCGAACAAGCCACGCAGCCTGCAGAAAACGCTCGGTCCATCGGAGGTCGGCGAGGAATGCCAACGGAAGCTGGCCTACAAACTCCTCGACTGGGATCCGAAGCCGAACACCAGGATCGACCCGCTGCCGAGCTTCATCGGCACGGCGGCGCACGAGGCGATCGCAGCGGTGCTCGAGCAGGTGAACGACCGGTGAGCGACCCCGTCTGGATCGTCGAGACGCGGGTCCACGCCTCCCGGGACCTCAGCGGCTCGTGCGACGTCTACCACGTCCCCACCGACACCGTCCTTGACCACAAGTTCGTCGGCCCGGCGTCGATGCGGAAGTACCGGAGCGACGGGCCCAGCCTGGTCTATCGCCGGCAGGTTCAGATCTACGGCCTCGGATGGGAGCGAGGGGGCTACACGCCGCGGAACGTCGCGATCGCGTTCTACCCGCGCGGCGGCCGCATCGACGACCTGTACGTGTGGACCGCGCCGTACGACCGGCAGATGGCCCTCGACGCGCTCGAGCGTCTGGAAACCATCCGTCAGGCCATCATCGCGCTCGACCCCGAGGCCAACCCCGAGCGGTGGGCGCTGTTCCCCACCACGGCGTCGCACGCCTGCACCTTCTGTCCCTGGTACTCGCCAGGCAGCACCGACCTGTCCCAGGGCTGCCCAAGCGAGCCGGGCGCCGTCAACCCCCGCGCTCCCATCGAGGAGCTGATCGCGTAAAGGAGCCGCCATCGACCAGCCAAACCTCCGAACCCAGCGACCAAAGCGAACACACATGGAAAGGCGTAGCTCCAATGTCTGACGACACCTGGAACAACAGCGACGAGGCGGCCGACGACTTCCTGATGAGCGGCGGTACACCCAGCGCCAAGTTCAAGGAGCTCGGCGCGAACGCCGCCGGCCGCATCGCCCGCAGGCCAGAAGTTCAGCAGCAGCGCGACTTCGACTCCGGTGAGCCGCTGTACTGGGACGACGGGTCCCCGCGCAAGCAGATCAAGGTGATCCTTCGCACCGACCAGCGGGACCCGGAGATCGAGGACGACACCGGCGAACGCGCTCTGTACATCAAGGGCAACCTGTTGCGTGCCGTGCGCGCCGCGGTCAAGAAGTCGGGTGCCAAGGGTCTCGCGGTCGAAGGGTGGCTGTCCGTCACCTACACCTTCGACGGCGAGGCGAAGAAGAAGGGCCTCAACCCGCCGAAACTGTACTCCGCCGAGTACCTCCCGCCAGACGAGGCAGCCGCGAACCAGGTTCTCGATGGCGACAGCTCGTCGGCACCGGAGCAGCCGGCCGCGCAGCAGGCGTCGTCCAGCGGCCCCGACTTCTCCCAGTTCACCCCGGAACAGGTCGCCGCGTTCCTCCAGGCCCAGCAGCAGAAGGCGTCCTGACCCACTTCTCCTACAGCCCGACCGGTACCCAGGCCGGCGCCCGCGGTTCGACGCCGCGGGCGGGCACACACATCACCCGATCCGCTCGGAGGGAGGTGACCATTGTCCGTCGTCACGATCACGATCAACGGCCTCGACGCCAAGGTACGCAGCCCGTTCAGCGCCAAGGACCTGGTCAAGTCGATGCCAATAAGGGAATGGTCACCCGCCGAGCGGGTGTGGATCATCCCCGCCTTCGAGGTCGACGACCTCGTCGCCATTCTCGAAGCCGACGGCTATCGGGTCGTCGTCACCCGCAGGAACGGCGAGCAGCAGCAGAAGCAGCAGCACCAGCCGCCGCCAGGCAGGAACGGCAGCGGCAAGACGTGGGCCGACGACATGTTCCTCACCCTCGGGCCCGACCTCGGTGAGAAGGCGTTCAAGGCGCTCGTACGCGCCATCCATCCGGATCTTGGGGGGTCGACCACCGCCATGCAACAGCTCAACGCGGCCCGAGACCGGCACGGACAGCGCACATGAGCGAGCTGCTCGACACCGCACTCGGTCTATACGATGCCGGCTGCTGCCCGATCCCCGCCAAGGCGGACGGCAGCAAGGCGCCGTTCGGCAGCTGGAAGAGATACGAGACCACCCGACCCGACCGCGGCCAGGTCGAGAAGTGGCTCAGCAACGGCACATACGACGGCATCGGGCTCATCTGCGGCGCCGTGTCCGGCAACCTCGAGATGTTCGAGCTCGAAGGCCGCGCGATCGCCGAAGGCTACCTGCAGCGTCTCGTCGGCCTGCTCAACGACCACGGCCTCGCTGGCCTATGGCAGCGCCTCACGGCCGGCTACGTGGAGGCCACCCCCAGCGGTGGCCTCCACGTCCTCTACCGGGTCGATGGCGAGCCGCGAAGGAACACGAAGCTCGCGTGCAGGCCGGCCCGCGAGGACGAGCTCGACGACGACGAACGGGAGCAGCTCGCCAGATACCCGAACAAGGTCTTCCGGCGTGTGCTCGTCGAGACCCGTGGAGAAGGCGGATTCGTCGTCGTCGCGCCCTCGGCCGGCCGCACCCACGAGACCGGGAAGGCGTGGACCCTCATCGCCGGAGGACCCGCCACGATCCCCATGGTCAGCGAGGAGGAACGCGACGCTCTGCACGCGGTCGCGTCGATGCTCGACTCGATGCCGGCACCCGAACCGCCTTCCACCACGGCGGGTTCCACAGCGGATGACGATGCGCTAAGGCCAGGCGATGACTACAACCAGCGCGTCGACTGGCTGGAGATCCTCGAACCGCACGGCTGGCGGCACACCCGCACCTTCGGCCGCACCCGCGGCTGGTGCCGGCCAGGCAAGAAAGGGCTGGCCGTCTCCGCGACAACCGGCCGCAACGACGCCGACAACCTCTACGTCTTTAGCACCTCCGCCGCGCCATTCGAACACGAGACGCCGTACTCAAAGTTCGCGGCCTACGCCCTCCTCGAGTACGACGGCGACTATCCCGCGGCCGCGAGAGCGTTGCGCGACCAGGGGTACGGCGGCGAGCGACCCCACGACGACGCCGGCATCGACAACCTCATCGACCACGACGGAGATGACGACGGCCCGGGGCAGCAGGCCCCGCCGGCCGCGCACGCCGGCGGGGCCGCTTACACCACCACCGACGACGGCAACGCCCGTCGCCTCGTCGACACCCACAGCGACGTCATCCGCCACGTCCCCGAACGCGGCCTGTGGCTGTCCTGGACCGGATCCAGATGGCGGTGGGACCTCGGCGGCGACATCATCGAACACGCACGCGGTATCGCCCGAAGCCTCCCTGCCACCGACAAGGAGTCAGCGAAGTTCAAGCGGGCATCCCTGTCCGCCCGCGGGGTGAACGCCATGGTGCAGCTCGCCCGTTCCGACCGCCGCGTACGAGCCCACCAGCACACCCTCAACGCACGGCCGTACGAGCTGAACACCCCGGCCGGCATCGTCGACCTTCGTACCGGGCAGCTCCTTGATCCTGACCCGGCTGCGCTTCACACCAGGTGCACGACCGTTGCACCCGACTACGACGCGGTCCCTCACCGCTGGCTGAGGTTCCTCGCCGACACCTTCGCCGGCGAGGAAGACGTCACGAACTATGTGCGGCGCCTCCTCGGTATGGCGCTCCTCGGCGCCGTCCACGAGTCCCTGCTGCCGTTCTCGTGGGGCAGCGGAGCCAACGGCAAGACCACCCTCTTCGACGTCGTGATGCGCGTTCTGGGTATCGGTGACGACGGGTACGCCCTCTCCGCCCCCGCCGACCTGCTTCTCGCCAAGATCTACAACGACCACCCCACCGAGGTGGCGCGGCTGTCCGGGGCACGTCTCGTCGTCTGCTCCGAGCTCGACGACAACCAGCAGTTCGCCGAAGCCAAGGTGAAGCTCCTCACGGGCAAGGACGTCATCACCGGCCGGTTCATGCGCCAAGACTTCTTCAGCTTCCGCCCCACCCACACCTTGTTTCTGCTCGGCAACAACAAGCCCGCCGTACGTACCGGCGGTCCTGCGTTCTGGCGCAGAATCCGTCTGATCCCCTTCCTTCACACCGTTCCCGAAAAGGAGCGCGACACCAAGCTCGCCGACAGTCTCGTCAACGAAGAGGCTCCGGGAATTCTCGCCTGGCTCATCTCCGGCGCCGTCGGCTATCTGTATAACGGACTCGCAGAACCCGAATCCGTACGGGCGGCCACCGGCAGCTACGAACACGACCAAGACAGCCTCGGTCGGTTCGTCGAAGAATGCTGCATCATCGGCGAGCCAAACCGGCAAGACCTACGCATTCAGATGTCGAGACTGCGTGATGCCTACGAAAAATGGTGCACCGACGAAGGAGAGTTCGCGATCAACCCCAAAGCGTTCGGGCAGGGCCTCCGCAGCCGCTACGGGGTGGTCGACTGGCGCAGCCACGGCCGGAAGTTCTACTGCGGCATCCGCCTCGACGAGACCGAGGATCGGGCACCCGGATCGGGCACCCGCGACTCATCGGGCACCCGACCCGAAGGAGGGGACGGTTTCGATGGGTTGCTCTAACCAAGATCATCGGGTGCCCGATTGGGGCTGCGGGTGCCCGATCGGGTGCCCGATCGGGTGCCCGATAAACCAGGACAAAACGACGCTGCACCGCAGGTCAGACTATACGGGTGCCCGATGGTGCCCGATTTCTTCTACTATCCGCTCTAACGCGCGCGTACGCGCATGCGCACATACACGCGTGGAAGTGAACATAGAGGATCGGGCACCATCGGGCACCCGGCCAGTCCTGAAGGTCGGCCGATGACCGCCTACCTCATCACTGAGCCGGTCCGCGTCGAGACCTGCCCCCGCTGCGACGCCACCGTCCTCCACGCCCACACCGGCGGCGTCGACACCCGCGTCGACCCCGAACACCTCAACGCCAATAATGAACTCACCGCGCTTCTCCAAAGCCGAATGACATTCGACCTTATCCAAGACGGCTACCCGCCTCGCTTCTACCTCGAATGGAGAGATGCCGACCGCATCCAAGCCGGACGCAAACACATTGTCGTCGCACGCCACACATGCGAACGCAAATCCGGACCGGGACAACGACAAGAACCCGGACCGTTCCTCACGCTTCCCATCGCACGACAAGAAGACACCGATATCCCACCGTTCTAAGGAGTGAACCATGACCGCACCTGACCTGCTGCCGATCCTGTCCCGTGGCGTCCACAAGACCCCGAAAGACGGCGCCTGTCTGATGGAGTATGCCAGCCTCCTGGCCGGAGAAGACTGGTCCGACCACCCGCCGTGCATCCACCCGGTGCTCGCGGAGATGGCCCGGACCGTCAACGACCGGCTCGACGACGACCAGCGGCAGAACCTGCTGCCGCTGGTCCCACGCCTGATCGGCACGGCGGGCGGTGACTGGGTTCTGTCGGTGCGGCTGGCCGTGTGGTGCGCCCGGCGGGTGCTACACCTGACCGGCGATGCCCGGCCAGCCTGTGAGGAGGCGGTCAGGGTCACGGAGGCTTGGTGCGATGGTCGCCGCGCTACCGCCCGTCAGTGCCGCGCCACCGCCGCCGCCGTCACCGCCACCGTCACCACTTTCGCCGCCAACGCCGCCGCCTACACCGCCACTGCCTCCGCCGCCGATGCCGCCATCGCCGCCGCCGATGCCGCCGACACCGCCGCTACCACCTACACCGCCACCTACACCGCCGCCCCCACCGACGCCGCCGATGCCGCCGCCGCCGCCGCCGATGCCGCCATCTACACCGTTCCCGCCGCCGCCGCCCCCACCGGCGGGGACCTGCCTGGGCTGCTCGGCGGACTCCTCGACACCTACGATCAGCTAGTGGGCCGAACTGTCCCGCCGCCACTCGCTGACAGCGACTTGCGTGTCCTCGCGGAGGCCACCCGATGACCGGCCTACTCACCATCGACGACCACGACGGCCGTGACACGCTGCACGTCCGAGGCCGCCACCGTCGACCCGTGTCGGACGAGGTCATGCTCACCTGCGAGCACCGCACCACCCGCCAAGGCGGTTCGGTTGTCCTCGACGCCGGCCAGGCCGCCGACCTGTGGCGCTGGCTCGGCTGGTGGCTCGAGCACGGCTGGGACGGCGTGGCCCACACCGACCCGAGAGGAGACACGCCGTGATCTGCGTCGAATGCGAGAAAGGCCGGCACACGCACTGCGAGGGCGCGACCCCGGACGACGAGAACTTCACCGGCCTCGTCGAGTGCGAGTGTGTGTGCGGCGAGGCGACGGACAGCGAGGCCACCGATGCCTGACGCGTCCCTAAGTCAACGATTCACGGCCGTGTGGCACGCCCTGCACGACCCCGATCGCCACCGCGAGATCGTCAAAGCGTGCCAGGCCGTCGCTCACGGCTTCGACCGCGTCACGCTCAACCCGAGCCCGGTCCTACGGCAGCGTGCCGAGCAACAGCGGAAGGACCGCCATGCCTGACCGGATCGCCGCCTGGCTCGCCGGAGCCGAGGCCCGAGCCGACCACGGTCATTCATCACCGCATGACGCCTCGGTCACGGTCGCCGCACTCCGCGCCGTTCTCGAGGTGCACCGGCCCACCCGGATCTACGAGGACTGCGGCCATGAACACACCGACGAGGACGTTGCGGAGGGCCGCGCCGAGGAGATCGACGACGTTGGCGTGGTATGTGAGGACGGCTACCAGTACACGATCTGCGTCGAGTGCTGCAGCGACGGCGGCCGCCAGACCGAGGAGTGCGCCGTCGACCACACGCCATGCGACGACTGCTGGCCGTGCCCGACCCGCGCCGCGATCGCCCGCCACCTGCCCCGAGAGGACCAGTATGCATAACCGCAGTCGCCTACATGTCGAGGCCGGCCGACTCCTGTTCAGCGTCCGCGTCGGCCGCTACCGCTGGGGCGTACGCCGCAAGCCGATGTTCTCGTTTGGCTGCCCGGTCGCCACCGGCTGGGCGACCTGGCGGCACCGGGGCGTAAGCCGCTGGCGTGTACAGCGAGTCACCCGCCCACAACTCGCCGACGCTGCCCGGGAAACGGAGGAGGCCCGGTGAACCAAGACGAGGTTGGTCGCTGTGCGCAGGATGCCATCAGCGGCCTGATCGCCGATCTCACACCCGGCGCGTTCGTGACCCGTTTCGTCGCGCAGGTAGAGGTCGTCGACCCTGACGGGGAACGCGGCATGTGGATGCTCGCCACGCCCGGCCTGCACGCGTGGGACACCCTCGGGATGCTGGAGCACGCTCGTGCTATCGAATGGGCATCGATCGCCCAACGCGACGCCGACGGCGAGGAGGACCGGTGACACACGCTTGTGTGGCCGCTGACTGCGTGACAGTCGAACCGACCGCCCTGGAGCTGCTGGCATGGGTGAAGGAGCATCCCAGAGAGGTCCCACCGGCGCGGCAGCTGTGCCCGACATGCGAGAAACGGTTCTGGCATTCCTGGCGCGCTGAGACCGACCTCGGCGAGGAGGACCGGTGAGGCTCACCCTGCCGGGCAAGGACCGCGGTGGGACAAATGACTGACGGCCTGCACGCCGCCGTCACCGCACTCATCGACCCCCGCCGTGTCCGGCTGCTCCGCGACCACGGCACCGACTGGGCCACCATCCCCAGCCTCTGGCAGCAGCTCACCGACGCCACCGGCACCGGCAACGAGGCACAACGCGGCTCCAGCCGGTGGCGGACACCCGTCGACCTCGACATCCTCGAACTCCGCCACGAGATCACCGAAGTCGTCCACGACGCCCTCACCGGCCACGAGCAACTGCCACGCCCCGACCTGCCCGCCTCGCTGCGTCTCCTCGCGGTCACTGTCGCAGGCGTCGGCGACGACGATCTCACCGCATGGTGGACATGGCGTATCCAATCCTGGGTACGCCGCGTCGAACGGGCTCTCGGTCTCACCGGTGAACCGCAGCCCCGCCGCATCCGCGACACCGCATGCCCCGCCTGCCAAACCACCCACGTCACCATCGACGCAGACGGCGACCAGCAGCGCGTCCCCGCTCTCCTCATCGACTTCACCGGCACCCTCGTCCGCGCCGCCCAGTGCGACGCCTGCGGTACCGTCTGGTTCCGCGGCGGAGACCTGCTACAACTCGCCGACACGATCAAAGCGAATGCTGGAACCAGCAGCGAAGATCATGTAGCCTAGTGATCGCTGAGAAGACGCATGCCCAGGCCCGGTCCCGCCGGGCCCTTCGTCATGAGAGGCCCCGGCAACGGAGGCAACCGTCCCGGGGCGTAGCTGACACCTACTAGGAGGTGCCAACGTGGTGACGATACCGCGCCCGACGCCAAGCTGTATTGAACGGTTCAGCCAACGCTGGCGTCTCGATCTTGAGACAGGTTGCCACCTGTGGCTCGGGTGGCTAGACCATAAGGGCTACGGCGAGATCCGACTCGACGGAGCGAGATGTATTGCTCATCGAGTGGCATACGCCTGGTGGGCGGGCGATCTCGTTGACGGTCTCACCATCGACCACACGTGCTCAAACCGGGCTTGTGTGAACCCAGCGCATCTGGAGCAGGTCACCAACTTGGAGAACCTGCAACGGGGCGCTGAGCGTCGAACGATGTGCCGTAATGGTCACCCGATCAATCCCGACACGACAAGGTTCTCGAACGGTCGACGCGTCTGTCGGGCATGTCTCCGTGCTGCGAACAAGCGTTGGCGCGCTCGCCAGTCAGCCTGATCTTGGGAGGTCCTGAGATGGCCCACATCGGCTTCGACCGTCTGGTGGCGAAGCTCATGAAGCAAGGCCACTCCGAAGAGTCCGCGAAGCGCATCGCCGCCAGCATCGGCCGTAAGAAGTACGGCAAGGCCGCCTTCCAGAAGGCCGCAGCCAAGGGCAAGAAGCTGGGCTTATGGCTACCGTCAGCCGCTCCGCGCGCCGGCTCAAGAACTACTGGGTGCACGGCAAGGGCGCCGCTAAGATCCGCTGGGGCGAGCCGAACGACTTCTACCGCTGTGTGGCCCACCTTCGGAAGTACGTCTCGGACCCCCAGGGCCTGTGCAACACGTACCACGAGGCGGCTCTCGGGGTAGCGCCAGGGCAGGAAGACAAACACTGATGCCCGGCCAGTGGCAGGGCGCCGAACGGGCACGCCTCGACCGACTGCCGACCGACTGGCGCGCCACCACCCGACGCGTCCTCGCACGCGACGGTGGCGTCTGCCGCATACAACACCCGGACCGGTGCATCGGCACGGCGACTGAGGTCGACCACATCGTCGAGAACGACGACCACTCTGACGGCAACCTGCGGGCCGCCTGCACGCCGTGCCACCGGCAGAAGACCGCGGCGCATGCGAACCGTGTCCGATGGTCGCATGGCCGACGGCAGCCGGAGAAACATCCCGGCCTCATCTGACCACCCTGGATGGTCGCCGGTCACCATCGACCATCCGACGTTGGGGCGGTGCCCCCTCCGCGTCCCGCCGCTCCATTGGGAGATGCTGCGGATCGCGGTCCGTACGGATCTGGCGATCATGTTTCGCGACACGCAACCGCGCGGTGAGACGCTGCGCGGTTCGCATACCCAGGAGGTATGACGATGGCAGGCCATGGACCGGCACCGAAGGACCGGAAGAAGCGAAGGCGACGCAACGCCGACCCTGTTCCGGAGAACACCGTTAAGGCGGACGGTCGCACCCGGGGCCCACAGCTGCCGAGGGACATCTTGCCGGCGGGGGAGGACTGGCATCCGCGGACGAAGGCGTGGTGGGCGACCTGGCGCCGTTCGGCGCAGGCGAAGATGTTCACCGCCACCGACTGGGACTTCCTTCTCGACACGGCGTTGATGCACCACACGATGTGGACGAAGTCGAAGTGGGAGTTCGCCGCGGAGCTCAGGTTGCGGGCGGCGAAGTTCGGTGCCACGCCGGAGGATCGGCTGCGGCTGCGTATGGAGGTCGAGACTCCGGGCAGCCAGAAGCCAGCCGCGAGCTCGGCCGCCGGGTCAGTGACGGATATCGCGTCGCGCCGGGTCCGTTTGACGGGCTAGCGCAATGCCGCGCACGCTGGTGCGCGGCGCCGAGCATGACCGGCGGCGGTCGCTGGGCTGGCTCGCGCTGGCGTGGATGGAGCACTTCACCGTTTACGGTCCGGGCGATGTCCAGGGTGAGCCGGTCAAGCACGGCGACGAGTACTCCGGGTTCGTGGCCGACTGCTACGCCCTTCAACCGGTCGGCCGGCTGCTGTACGACTCGGCGTTCCTGTCGAGGCCGAAGGGATGCGACAAGTCGGGACTCGGCGGCCGGCTGTCGCTGTTCGAGGGCTTGGGGCCCTGCCGGTTCGCCGGCTGGGCCAAGGGTGGTGAGACTTACACCGACCCGTGGGGTCTCGGGTTCACCTACGTGTACGAGCCGGGCGAGCCGATGGGCCGCCACGTCACCTCATCGTTCATCCGGGTGCTGGCTACTGAGGAAGGTCAGACCGGCAACGTCTACGACACGGTCTTCTTGAACCTCACCGAAGGCCCTCTCGCCCGGGTGCCGGGCATCGATGCGGGTCTGACCCGCGTCTACCTCCCAGGCGGTGGCGAGATTCGCCCGTCCACGGCCTCGTCGTCGTCGAAGGACGGCGGCCTGGAGACGTTCGTCGTCTTCGACGAGACGCACCTGTACAACCTGCCTGAGCTGCGGGCCATGTACGCGACGGTGACCCGCAACACGCGGAAACGTAAACGGGGCGCGGGCACCTGGTATCTCGAGACGACGACGATGTTCGCTCCAGGTGAAGAGTCGGTCGCGGAAGCTACCTACGCGGAGGCGGAGGCCATCAAGGAGGGTCGCAAGAAGCGTGCCCGCCTCCTCTACGATCACCGCTGGGGCGAATGCGACGACCTGTCCGCCGAGGAGCAGCTGCGGACGGCGATCCTCGAGGCGTTCGGTGAGGCCATCGAGTGGAATGACATCGACGGCATCGTCGATGGCTTCTACGACACCCGAAACAGCCCGGCCGACTCGCGTCGTTACTTCCTGAACGCCCCCACATCCACCGCGGACGCATGGTTGGCGCACCACGAACTCGCGGCCATAGCGGATGCGACCAAGACTGTCGCCGACGGCGACACGATCACGCTTGGTTTCGACGGGTCGAGGAGACGTTCCAAGGGGGTTACGGACGCGACCGCGCTGATCGGGTGCCGCGTCAGCGACGGGCACCTGTTCGAGGTCGCCGTCTGGGAGCAGCCGTCCGGGCCGTCCGGAAGCGACTGGGAGGTCCCGGTCGCCGAGGTCGAGGCCGCCGTGCGTGCCGCGTTCGACAGTTTCCGTGTCGTCGGGTTCTACTGCGACCCGGCGAAGTGGGAAACCCACGTGGTCGGTTGGGAAGCGGCCTACGGCCGCCGGCTGCAAGTCAAGGCGAGCCGCGACCACCCGTGCCAGTGGTGGATGACAGGTGGCCGGTCCACTGTCATCGTCCGCGCCGTCGACCGGCTGCACAACGCGATCGTCGAGCAGGAGACCACGTTCGACGGCGCGCACGCGCTCACCCGCCACCTGCTGAACGCGCGCCGCCGGAGCGCCCCATCCGGGGTGCTGATCTATAAGGAACATCCGGACTCGCCGCGGAAGATCGACGCGGCGATCGCGGCGGTTCTCGCCTGGCAGGCCCGCCTCGACGCGGTCGCCAAGGGCCTCGGATCGACTCGCCGTAAGTCTCGCCGCATCGCTAGATACTGAAGGGGGTAGCCGCGTGGTCGACGTGCAGAGCCCCGGTAGCGCCGGCTGGTGGCTGGCACGTCTCGGCCGCCGCTTGGACGATCGCCGCGCCCGCTATGACCTGCTCGACCGGTACTTCCGCGGCGACCACCGGCTGCCGGAGGGCGACGACCGGTGTCGGGACATGTTCCGCCGGTTTCAGCGGAAGGCCCGCACCAACTACGTCGGCTTGGTCGCCGAATCGGTTCGGGAACGGCTGCACCCCGTCGGTTTTCGCACGGGCGGCGCCTCGAGCGGCGACGTCGACGACGAGGCGTGGCGGATCTGGCAGGCGAACTACCTCGACGCGGACTCGGGACTCGTCCACCTGGCCGCGCTGGTGTTCTCCGACGCTTACGTGTGCGTGGGTGCTAACCCGAACGACGACCGGACACCGGTCATCACCCCGGAGGACCCGCGTGAGGTGATTGTCGAAACCGATCCGGTGAACCGCCGGCTGGTGCGCGCCGGGCTCAAGCTGTGGACCGACGATCTCGATAAGACCCGGCACGCGGTCCTCTACCTGCCGGACAAGATCCACTACTTTTCGTCGCGAGCCGATGAGACCAACACCGGTCTCGACCGGTACGGCGAACGTGCCTGGGAAGTAGAGCAGGACCCGCGGGACAACGCGATCGGTGCCGTGCCGCTGGTGCGGTTCGTGAACCGTCCGACGCTGTCCAACGATGGGCTCGGCGAATTCGAGGATCTGCTCGACGTCCAGGACCGGATCAACAACACGGTCCTCGACCGGCTGGTCATCTCGAAACTGCAGGCGTACCGCCAGCGGTGGGTGAAGAACATCCCCACCGAAGACGAGGACGGCAACCCGCTTGACCTGCCGTTCGTGCCCGGGGTCGACCTGCTGTGGGCCGTGGACGCGCCGGAAGCCGGCGAACCCGAAGCCGCATTCGGCGAGTTCGAGCAGGTCAACTTGACGCCGCTGCTGGAGGCGGTCAAGGAAGACCGGCAGGCGCTCGTCATGTTGAGCGGGCTGCCGCCGCACTACGTGGCCGGGGACCTCATCAACGCGTCGGAAGCGGCGATGGCCGCGGCAGAGACCCGTCTCGTCGCGAAAGTCCGCGAAAGGATGCGGCATTTCGGGGAGTCGTGGGAAGCCGTCATACGGCTCGCGTTCCGCTACGTCGGCGACGACGCGCGGACGGACTCCGAAATGCTGTGGGCCGACCCGGAACGGAAGACCGACGCGCAGCTCGCTGACGCGGCAGACAAGAAGATGACCGCCGGCGTCCCCTGGCATCAGCGGATGGTCGATCTGCACTACTCGCCGCAGGAAATCAAACGAATGGAGTCCGACCGGGCCTCCGACGCGCTGCACGCCGCGCTCGCGGCTCCGCTGAACGGCCAGCCGGAGCGGAACGGGCAGGCGAGTGGCCGACCAGCAGCCTGACCCGCAGCTCGTGGCCCTGATCGCCGCCTACGGTGTACAAGTCGCCGATATTCGGCAGCGCATCGAGAACGTGGTCGTCCGGTTGTGGCGGGCACTCGGCTCATACCGCGACGCGGACGCGCGCCGCTTCGCGGAGACGATCACACCGATGATCCTCGCCGGCCAGGTGCAGATCGAGCATCTCACCGAGTCGTACCTCACCCAGTACGTCGCGCGGATCCTCGCCGAAGCGCGGCATGTGGGCCGTGCCGCGCAGCTCGGTCCGCTCGACTACTCGGACCTGCGGAAAAGCACCGATCCGGCCGACGTCTACCGACGTCCGTTCCAGCAGGTCTGGACCGAGCTCAGCCACGATGTCCCGTATCCGGATGCGGTGGACCGCGGGGAACGTCGCGCGAAGGACCTAGCGGCCACCGACCTGCAGCTGGCGAAGACCCACAAGTCGCGGCAGGTCATGGAGACGATGCCGGATCAGGTGGTCGGCTACCGGCGCGTGCTGGAAGGCGACTACTCGTGCGGCCTTTGTGTCGTGGCGAGCACCCAGCGGTACCACAAGGGCAAGCTTCTCCCCATCCATCCCGAATGTGATTGCGGCATCGCGCCGATCGTCGGCACCAACGACCCGGGCCAGGTCATCGACGAGGACCGGCTCGTCCGCGCCCACGACGAGATCATGAAACGTCTCGGTGTCTCCGACGCCGGAGCCCGCAACCCTGACTACCGCAAGCTGCTGATTGAACACACGCATGGTGAGATCGGCCCGGTCTTGGCTGTTCGCGGGCAGTCCTTCACGGGGCCAAGTGACGTTGAGTGAGTGAGCCTCCGAGAGCGGCAACTCTCAGAGGCTCTGACTGATCGTTACATACCCACAGACGTTCCCGCGTGAGTGGCGCGGGACCTACGCGTCCAGGAGGCGCATCCATGCCCGAAGAGGCACAGCAGGAAGAGAAGCAAGAGCAGGCTCCGCAGGCGTCCCAGGAGGGCCAGCGGCAGCCGGAGCAAACTCCACAGCCGGAGAGTCCGCAGCCGAAGGCCGCCGAGTTCGACGGTGAGTTCGACGCCGAGCGGGCGAGAAAGCTCATCGAGAACCTCCGCGGTGACAAGACGAAGCTCACCACCGAACGGGACACTGCGGCGACGAAGTCGGCGAAGTTCGACGAGCTCGTCAAGGCCATGGGCTTCGGTGAGGAAGAGTCCGCCGACCCCGACAAGCTGCAGGTCGCGCTCGCCGAGCGGGAGATCGAGAACTGGACGCTGAAGGTCGACTACGCGGTGCAGAAGGCGGCGCGGAAGGCCGACGGCGACCCAGACCTACTATCCGCGGTGCTGTTTCACGACGGCAAGGTCGACGACCTTGACCCTACGGCGGATGACTTCGCTGAGCAGATCGACGCGATCGTCGTTGAGGCGATCGAGGGCAACGAGCGGCTTCGGGCGTCCGCGCCAGCACCGCCACCGCCACCGGACCTGAAGCAGGGCGTCCGGTCCAGTTCGCATGACGGTCAGCTCACCCGAGCTGACATCAAGAACATGTCCCCGGAAAAGATCGTCCAGGCCCGCAAGGAAGGCCGCCTCGACGACCTTGCTGCAGGTCGTAACAAGAACTAGGCCAGTTGAAGCGGCCTAGCACGTTCACGAGGGAGTGAGAATGGCACTCGAGAACTTCGTGCCCGAACTGTGGGCCGCTGAGATTCTGACCAACATCAATAAGAACCTTGTGTACGCCCAGAGCGGCGTCACCAACCGCAACTATGAGGGCGAGATCCGGCAGGCCGGCGACACGGTCCACATCAACTCGGTCGGCCGCGTCACCGTCCGGGACTACGATCCCGCGACTGGGCTATCCGACCCGGACACGCTCGACGACTACACTCGCGCGCTACTCATCGACCAGCAGAAGGAGTTCAACTTCATGGTCGACGACATCAACCGGGTGCAGGACCGGCCCGATGTCATGTCGGAGGCCACCCGCGAGGCCGCGTACTCGTTGCGCGACGCGCTCGACCAATTCGTCGCGGGGCTTCACACCGACGCCGGCCGAACAATCGGCTCGGACGCGTCCCCGCAGACGGTGGTCGCGGCCAACCCGGGGACCGATGAGACGACCGCGTACGACGTGCTGGTGGACCTCTCCACACTGTTGTCGGAGAAGACCACGGACAGCAATAGTATCGAGCAGGGTGGTGTCCCGGAGGACGGCCGATTCGTCGTTGTCGATCCCGCGTTCCACGGCCTGCTGCGCAAGGACGAGCGGTTCGTCCACGCCACGGCACAGGGCGACGACGTGATCCGTAACGGCGTGGTCGGCGAGGCCGCGGGCTTCCGGGTCCTCAAGTCGAACAACGTACCCAGTGTCACCGGTGATGGCACGTCTACGTTCGACAACAAGAAGATCATCGCCGGGCATCCGATGGCGTGGTCGGTTGCCGAGCAGATCACGAAGACCGAGGCATACCGGCCCGACAAGTTCTTCGCCGACGCCCTGCGAGGCCTGCACGTCTACGGCGGCAAGGTTGTCCGCCCGTACACGTTGGCCGTCCTGTCGTACACCACGTAAGGAGCGATCAGGTGAGCAACGACAAGCCGAAGGTTGAGTTGTTCCGTAACCTGGCGACCGGCAAGGTGTGGGCCGCGAACCCCGGCTCGCCGGCCTACAAGCGGATGCGCAAGGGTCTCGCGCTTGAGGAGTTCGAGCGGGTCCAGCCCGGCAAGTCCGAGAAGCAGACCGAGAAGTAGGAGGAGGCCGCCGTGGCTACGTTTCCGCCGCTGGCGACGGCGGCCGACCTCGACGACCGCGGCATCGCCCACGACGAGTCCACGGTCAACGCCCTGCTTGAAGATGCATCGGTTGCCGTGCGGAACTACACGCATCAGGTGATCAGCTATGTGATGGACGACACCGCTGAGATCGTGCCGCAAGGCGCCTGGGTGACGCTGCCGCAACGCCCGGTCGATACCACGTCTCTGACCACGGTGACGCTGGGCGGCCGCGAGGTGACCGGCTGGAAGCGGATCCGTGACCGGCTGTGGCTGGCCGGCGGCTGGCCGCCCTGGGGCCCGTCCGACACTAGATTCTTCTTTCCGGACCTGGTTCAGCAGTACGTCGTCGAGCCGGTCGCTGTCGAGGTGACCTACTCGCACGGCTACGAGACGGTACCGGGTGATGTCGTCGCGGTCGTGTGTGGCGCCATCGCCCGTGCGTTGGCGAGTCCGAACGACCTCGGTGTGTCGTCGAAGACCGTCGGGTCGGTGTCGATCCATGTCGCATCGCCAGCCGGCGTGATCGGGCTGCTGCGCGAGGAGAAGCGGATCCTGAACCGGTACCGCCGATCCGTGCATATGGTGCCGCAACGATGAGGCTCGGCAACCAGACGGTCACGATCATCAATCCGCCTGGCCGGGACCGGTTCGGCGACTTGGTCGACGGTGAGCCGGGGGAGACGACGGTGCCGGGCTGCATGGTTCAGCCGAACGGCTCGTCGGAGTCCCTGTCTGGCCGCGCCGACCGGGTGACAGCACAGCGGGCGCTGTGGCTGCCCGCCGGCGTGGACATCAAGTCCACCAGCCAAGTACGCCTCGACGACGGTGAGACGTACGAGGTGGACGGTCAGATCGGCACGTGGGTGGACTTCACCGGCCGCGACCACCACATTCAGGTCACACTGCGCAAAGTCCGGGGGTAGTCGTGGCGAAGCTCAAGATCGACTATCGACCGAACTTCTCTGGCGTGCACCGGCTGTTGATGGGCCCGGAGATGCGCGCCATGCTCCACGGCCGCGCCGAGCAAGGGAAACGGTTCGCTGAGTCCATCGCCCCGGTCGGCGGTCCGGACGACCCGCACCGCGGGGAGTACAAGTCTTCCTTCGTCGTGGAGGACGGCACCTATCGCGGCCGGCGCGGTGAAGAGCGGCCGGAGGCGCGGCTCGCGAACGTCTCGTCGTACGGCGCGTATGTGGAGTGGCTGGACGGCTATCACGTGCTCGCGAGGACCGTCGACTACATCGAAGGCCGCAACCGGTGACCGTCCTGGCACCATTCCCGGACGTCGAGCGGATCGTCGCCGACATCCTTGACGATCTCGGCACTGTCGGCACTGAGACCAGCACCGGCCTGCAGGACGTGCTGCCGTTCATCCGGGTCAACCGGGTCGGCGGTGGCGACGATCGGATCACCGACCAGCCGCGAGTCACGGTCGATGTGTTCACGGCTGGCACCACAGAGGCGAAGGACATCGCTAAGGAAGCACAGCAGCGGCTCACGTCCGAACCACACGCCACCGACCACGGCATTCTCGACCGCGCGACGACCGAGACCGGCCCGCATCCGATCTCCGCCGGCGACGAGGCGTGGGCAGGACTCCGCCT
>JBOHBN010000438.1:0-9579 GCA_050698355.1 Streptosporangiales bacterium
GTTGGACGCGCCGAGCAGGTCGGCCATCGACGCCCCGTAGAAGTCGGCCAGCTCGGCGAGCCGCTCGACGGTCAACGTGCGCGCGCCGGCCTCGTAGCTCGCGACCGTCGCGGCCTTCCACCGCCCGTGCGACTGCCGCTCGACGTCGCGGCGGGTGAGCCCGAGCCGTTCGCGTACGGAACGCAGCCGGGCCCCCAGGTTCGAGCCCGCCGGGTCACCCTCGTGCTCGTCCTCCTGCTCGGCCTCCAGTGACGGCGGCGGCTTCAGCGCCGCCAGCTGGGCGGGGATGAACAGCTCGCCGCGGCGGACGCCGAGCAGCGCGCCGAGCAGCTGCGTCGCGGTGACCGCCTTGGGTATCCACCCGCGCACACCGGCGGCGAGGGCATCGGCGACCTGGTCGGTGGCGTCCGACATCGTGACCACGACGACCCTGGCCTTCGGGTACGCGGAGCGCAGCCGCGACACCACGTCGGTGTCCTGGCCCTGGACGTCGAGCACGACCAGCTCCGGCTCGCCCTCGCCCAGCTCGCCGAGCAGGGTCGTCAACGTCGACCCCGAACCCAGCACGCTGAACTCGCGGCTGCCCTCAAGCAGCCTCTCGATGTCGCGACGAAACGACAGGTTGCGGTCGAGCACCAGTACGCGCGTCACGCCGTCAGCGTTGTTCATTCGTCCTTCCCGCTACTACGAGGTGGCCAGCACACCTTATGACCCCGCCGGTCGGAGGACTAGCCGATCTTCGGTCGTGGCGGCCATCCATCCCTGCCCCACCGCATGGGAATCGCGCGTCCACGTGCCCACAGCCGCGCCTGGTCGAAGTAGTTGCGGTGGAAGGCATGCCCCGACGCACCGGTCAGGTTGACCCACGTGGAGTCGTCCAGGTCGGCGAGGTCGACGACCATCCGCATGGACGGCACCCAGTCCACCTCGTACCCCTGGCCCGCGGGCCGGCCGGTGGCGTCGACGACGGACGATCCGCCGCCCAGGTGAAGCGGCCCACGGTTGAACAGCCGTTGCACGACCTCGATGCCGGAGGTACCGAACGACTGGTTCCGCACCATCAGCGTATGCAGGTCTCCCCACCGCCATCTCGCCGGATCGGGTCCGAGGGTTTCGCGAAGCTCCTCGTCCGCCTCGCTCATCGCAGCGGCAAGCATGTCATCTCGGGTTTCGACCACACGGCCGGTCCGGTGATCGTCCCACCAGGTACTACGCGGCGTGGCGAGCAGCCCCGCGACGATATCGAACCACCGGGAGCCACCGTCGGGCCGCGCCGCCGCAGACAGCTCGTCTCCGAACGTGTCGACAAGCAGGTGCGGCACCAGCGCGGACGCCATCGCGTTGTACGTGTCCAGCTGCATCCGGCCGGTCGAGGCGACCGTGCTCGGGTCGTCGGCCGACGTGACCAGGTCGGTGATGCGCTGGCTACGGTAGCCGTAGTCCCAGTCCCTGGTCAGCAGGTATGGGTACGACCGGCCGACCGCGGCCTGGTTGGCCGTGACCACGTAGCCCTCCTCGGGGTCGAGCACGTACGGCACCGCGCGGAACGAGATGTTGCCGTCCCACTCGTTCTCGCCGGTCCAGCCGATCGCCAGCCAGCGCCCGTCGTACCCGCGCCGGATCAAGATCCTGCCGGGCGCCGGTACCCGATGTGGCCGTCGACGTCGGCGTACACGAGGCTCTGCGCCGGCACGTCGAACAGCCTGGCGGCGTGGCGCAGGTCATCGGACACATCGGAGAGCAGCGGACCGTGCCTGGTCGCGCGGACCGTGATGCTCACCGGGTCACCGCCGGCGACGCGGATCGTCTCGGTGCGCTCCTCGAGCGGCCGCCACCGGCCGCGGTACCTGTAGCGGTCGCCGTTGACCGTCTCCAGGTACAGGTCGGAGACGTCCGGGCCGAGGTTGGTGGACCCCACGCGACCCGGTCGCCCCGCCCGATGACGACTCCCGGCGTACCGGCGAAGGTGAACCCGGCGACGTCGTACGGGCAGGCTGCGCGCACCGGCGCGCAGTGCAGGCCCATCTGGTACCAGATCGACGGCAGCGCGGGCCCGAGGTGGGGGTCGTTGGCGAGGATCGGCTTGCCGCTCGTCGTACGGGAGGTGCCGTGCTCGACGGTGCCGCCGCGCACGATCGGCGGGTGCTTCTCGTACGGGTAGGGCGGGTACAGCTTCTCCACCCGTCTCACCGGCATCCGGGTCGCGAGCAGGCTACGGGTCCGCTCGGCCTGGTCGTTGCCGCATAGCTGCCAGGCCATCACCTTCAGCCGCGTCAGGCTGTCCACCGGCGTCCACGGAGCTCCAACTCACCGGAGGTTTCGGGGAACGACCGGCGGATCGTCACTACGAGTACGGCCGTGGCCACGACCGCGAGGACGAGGAGCACGCATACGAGCCAGTAAGCGACTCTCCCGAGCAGCCGTGCCACCGCGCGAGCATAAGAGGGGCCGGCCCGATTTGTCCGGTAGAGGGTCGAGCCGGAATGATTCGCCCATGTCGGAGTCGGTGCTGCCTATCACACTGCTCCTGGCAACCGGGGTCCTCGTCTTCGCGGTCTTCGCGGTGAAGGTTTCCGGGCGGCTCGGCCTGCCGAGCCTGCTGTTCTTCCTCGGGCTCGGGTTGGTCATCGAACCGCTCGGCATCTCTATCAGCGATCCCGCGCTCGCGCAGACGCTCGGTCTCGCCGGCCTCGTCGTCATCCTGGCCGAGGGTGGGCTCACGACCTCGTGGCAGCACGTACGGGGAGCGATGCCTGCGGCGATCCTGCTGGCCACCGTCGGTGTCGCGGTGAGCATGGTTCTGATCGCCCTCGCCGCGCACTTCCTCGTCGACCTGCCGTGGAAGCTGTCGCTGCTGCTAGGGGCGATCGTCTCGTCCACCGACGCGGCAGCGGTCTTCTCTGTGCTGCGACGGCTGCCGCTGCCGCCCAAGCTCAGCGGCACTCTCGAGGCCGAGTCGGGCTCGAACGACCCGCTGGCCGTACTCCTCGTCGCTTCGCTCAGCACGACCGGGCCGATGCCGAACCCGCTCGACCTGGTCGGTCACGTCGTGCTCGAGCTCGTGATCGGTGGAGCGATCGGCGCGGCGATCGGCCTGCTCGGGGCCCAGCTGCTGCGCCGGCTCCGGCTCGTCGCGTCCGGGCTGCACTCGCTGACGGCTCTGGGCCTGGCGATCGGCGCCTACGGGGTCGCGCACGTCGCGTACGGCAGCGGTTTCCTCGCGGTGTACATCACCGGGATCATCATCGGCAACGCACGCCTCCCGCACGCCGCGGCGACGCGGGGTTTCGCCGAGGGCTTCGCCTCGCTGGCGCAGATCGGCCTGTTCGTCATGCTCGGCGTGACCGCCTTCCCCGAACGGCTGCCGGCAGCGATAATCCCCGCACTACTGGTCTGCATCGGCATCGTCTTCTCCCGGCCCATAGCGGTCGTGGTCTCGACGTTCTGGTTCCGATTACCGTGGCGCGAGTACGCGTTCCTCTCCTGGGCGGGCCTGCGCGGCGCCGTACCCATCGTGCTCGCGACCATCCCGGCGACAGTCGGCTTGAGGGGCAGCAACCAGCTGTTCGACATCGTCGTCGTGCTCGTCGTCGTCCTGACCCTGCTCCAGGGACCGACGCTGCCGTTCGTGGCGCGCTGGCTACGAATCGTCGCACGCGCCGAACCGCAGGAGCTGGAGGTCGAGTCGGCTCCCCTGGAGGACATGAGCGCCGAGATGCTGCAGCTGCAGATCCCTCGGGGCTCGGAGATGGCCGGCATCGAGCTGTTCGAGCTGCGCCTACCGGCCGGCGCCTCCGTCACCCTGGTCGTACGGGGCGGCAACGGGTTCGTACCGGCACCGACGACGTTGCTGCGGCCGGACGACCAGTTGCTCATCGTCGCGACGTCGGGCGTGCGGGAGGCGACGGAACGTCGGCTGCGCGCGGTACACCGGCGCGGCCGGCTCGCCGGGTGGCTCGGCGAGAGCGGTGCGGGCGACGAGCCCGAGGCTGCTCCGGGTCCGTCCTGACCCCGGGTGTCCAGCGACTTGTCAGTACCTCAGCCGGCTATGGCGAGCTGGGGTACTGACAGGTCGTCAGTGACGGCGGCCGAGCATGTTGCGGCCGCGCATCCGCAGGACGGTCACGCCGGCCTGGTTGTGCATCTCCCACCGCACCAGGATCGTGCCCCGGTTCGCGCGGGACGCCGACGGCCGCGTCTCCTCCACGGTCGCGACGGCGAACAGGGTGTCGCCGGGCCGCACCGGCTCGAGCCAGCGCACCTCGTCGACGCCCGGTGAGCCCTGGCTCGCGGTGTGGGTCAGCAGGTTGTCCACGTACAGGCGCATGTACATCGCGACGGTGTGCCAGCCGCTCGCGCACAGCCCGCCGAACGACGACGCCGCAGCGGCCTCCGCGTCGACGTGGAACGGTTGCGGATCCCAGCGGCTCGCGAACTCGATGATCTCCTCGGCCGTCACCGTCGTGCTGCCGAGCTCGTACACCTGCCCGGCGGCGAAGTCCTCCCAGTAGCGCACCGGCTAAGCCTAGAGCCTCGGGCACGTAGGATTCCGTCGCGATGAGCGCGCAACGAGGGGCCCGGCTGTCCCGCCTGCTCGACGACCTCGGCCGCACCCTGCTCGACGTCATCGCCGCGCCCGGCGATCTCGACAGCGAGGTCACAGGAGTGGCGATCTACGACCCGTTCGACGAGTTCATCACCGGACCCGGGGAGATCGTGCTGGGCGTCGGCGTACGCGACACCGACGCGATCGCCGACCTGCTGCACCAGCTCGGCCAGCGCGGCGCCACCGGCCTGGTCGTCAAGCTGCCCGTTGCCGCCGAGCCCAGGATCGTCACGGCCGTCGAGGAGAGCGGGGTGGCGCTGCTCGGGCTCACCCGCGCAGCGTCCTGGTCCCAGGTGGCGGCACTCCTGCGCTCGCTACCGCGGGCCGTCGAGGACGTCGCCGGGGGGCCGGACGACCTCGCGGGCGCGCCCGCCGGTGACCTCTTCGCGCTGGCGAACGCCGTCAGCGCGCTGCTCGACGCGCCGGTCACGATCGAGGACCGCTCGTCGCGGGTGCTGGCGTTCTCCGGGCGGCAGGACGAGGCGGACCCCGGCCGCGTCGAGACGGTGCTCGGGCGGCGGGTGCCGGACCGGTACACCCGGATGCTGGAGCAGCGCGGCGCGTTCCGGCAGATCTTCCAGGGCCACACGCCGGTCTACATCGACCAGCTGACCGAGGAGATGCTGCCGCGCGCGGCGGTGGCCATCCGCGCCGGCGACGAGCTGCTCGGGTCGATGTGGGCGGCCGTACGCGAGCCGCTCTCCGCCGAGCGGGAGCAGGCGTTCGCCGACTCGGCGAAGCTCGTCGCCTTGCACATGCTCCGGGCGAGGGCGGGCGCCGACGTCGGCCGGCGGCTGCGGGCCGACCTGTTCGCGACCGTGCTCGAGGGCGGCCCCGGAGCGGCGGAAGCGGCGCACCGGCTCGGCATCGCCGGAGGCCGGCTCTGCGTCATGGCCGCGCAGGCGACGGCCGGGGATGTCGCGCAGACGGAGGCGGTCCGCCAGCGCCTCCGCGACGCGCTCGCCCTCCACTTCGCCGCGATCCACCCGCGCTCAGCAGCGGCACTCGTCGGCGGCGTCACGTACGCCGTACTCCCCGTAGGTGACGAGGAGGACGGTGGTGCGTCGGTGGTCCGGCTCGCGGAGGACTTCCTGGCGCGCACCGGGCCCCGCGACGACGTCGTGATCGGGGTCGGGCGGGCCGCGGCGACGCTCGCCGAGGTGGCGCGTTCCCGGCAGGACGCCGACCGGACGCTGCGGGTGCTGCGTACCGACCGGCGCGGGCGCCGCGTGGCGCGGTTCCCCGACGCGCAGGTCGAATCGCTGCTGTTGCGGTTGGCCGACCTCGCCGCCGAGGACGGCGAGGTGCACCTCGGACGCGTCGGCGCGCTCGTCGCGTACGACTGCAAGCACGACAGCGGCTTCAAGGACACGCTGCTCGCGTACCTGGACTCGTTCGGAAACGTCGCCGAGGCGGCCGGGGCGGTGCACGTCCACCCCAACACCTTCCGCTACCGGCTGCGGCGGCTCTGCGAGATCAGCGGGCTCGACCTCACCGACCCCGAGGACCGGCTCGGCGTCATGCTGCAGCTGCGCCTGCACCGGCTCCTCGACCGTCGGTGAGAACGCGCTTCGTGCGTGGCAACCAAAGATGCGCGCAGAAATGGCGGGCGGCACGATGCAGAGCGAGCGGGCCAGGTGTTGGGTCAGCATCATGGGTAGAGCGCCACGGATCGACGACCTGTACGCACTGCGAGTGCCGAGCGAGCCGGCGCTGTCCCCGACCGGTGACACCGTCGTCTACAGCCTGCTCACCGCCGACCGCGAGCAGGATGAGAACCACTCGGCGCTGTGGTCCGTACGCCACGACGGCGAGCCACCGAAGGCGTTGACCCACGGCCCGGCCGACTCCTCCCCGGCATGGTCGCCGGACGGGCAGGCGATCGCGTTCCTGCGCGCCGGCGAGCGCACGCAGCTGTGGCTGCTGCCTGCCGCGGGCGGCGAGGCCCGGCCCCTCACCGACCTGCCGCTGGGCGCGGGCGCTCCGACCTGGAGCCCGGACGGGGAGCGGATCGCCTTCGCCGCGCCGGTCGACGTCGGCGTACCCGAGCCGTCGGAACGAGCCGAGCACGACCCGATCGTCGTCGACGCGCTCGGCTACAAGGCCGACGGTTCGGGCCTGGCCCGCGGGCTGCGGTCGCACGTCCACGTCATCGACCACGTGCACGACCCCGCGCGTCGCGCCGTCCGGCAGCTCACCGACGGCGACTGGAACGCGAGCGCGCCCGCCTGGCACCCGGACGGCACCCGGCTCGCCTTCGCCGCCGAGGCGGGGCCGGACCCGGACCTGACGATGGCGTCGGCCGCGTACGTCATCGACGTGGACGGCCCAGCCGGGTTCGCCGAGCCGGTGCGGGTCGGGTCGGCCACCGGGATCGCGGACCTGGTCACGTGGTCGGCGGACGGGACGGATCTCCTCGTCGCCGGCCGCCAGTCGGTCGCCTCCGGCCACACGAGCGTGCTGCGGGTGCCCGCCGACGGTTCCGGCGAGACCGTGGACCTGACCCGCGACCTGGACCGCAACGTCATGCCCGGGAAGCCCGGCTACCCGAGCGGACGTCCCCAGCTCACCCGCGCCGGCGACGCCCTCGCCTTCTGCCTGCGTGAGCGCGGGTGCACCCAGGCGTACGTCGCCGACCTGCGTACGGGTGCGAACCGACCGCTGTACGCCGAGCAGGGCCACGTAGTGAGCGGGCTGTCGGTCGCCCGCGACGCCGACCGGGCCGCGGTGGTCGTCGCCCGCCAGGACAGCTACGGCGAGGTCGTCACCGTCGACCTCACGGCGGCCGGCGCGAGCGCGGTGCGCTCGCTGACCGGGCACACGGCCGAGGCCCTACCCGACGTCGACCTGTTACCGGCCGAGTCGCGCGAGTTCACCATCAGCGACGGAACGGTCGTGCACGGGTGGCTGTTGCGCCGACCGGGCGCGGCACCCGGTCCGTTGCTTCTCGACGTACACGGCGGTCCGCACAACGCGTGGAGCCCGGTACCGGACCGCGGCCGCCTCTACCACCAGCTGCTCGCCGCACGCGGCTGGAGCGTCCTGCTGCTCAACCCCAGGGGCAGCGACGGGTACGGCGAGTCGTTCTACACCGGCGTCACAGGCGGCTGGGGCGTCAACGACGAGCGTGACTTCACCGAACCACTCGATGCCTTGGTAGCCGAAGGGATTGCCGACCCCGCGCAGCTCGCGGTCTCCGGCTACAGCTACGGCGGCTTCACCACCTGCCACCTGACCGGGCGTACCGACAGGTTCGCCGCCGCCGTCGCGGGTGGGGTCGTGTCGGACCTGACGAGCATGGCGGGAACCTCCGACCTCGGGCACATGCTCGCGACGCTGGAGAACGCGGCACTCCCGCACCAGGACCCCGAGCGCGTACGCCGCCAGTCCCCGATCGAGCGGGTGGCGAACGTACGCACACCGACGCTGGTCGTGCACGGCCTGGACGACGACCGGTGCCCGGTCGGCCAGGGAGAGGAGTGGTTCAGCGCGCTGCGCGCGCAAGGAGTCCCCACCCGCATGGTGCTCTACCCCGGCGCCTCGCATTTGTTCCTGCTCGAGGGGCGGCCATCGCACCGCACCGACTACTCGCGCCGGCTCATGGGCTGGCTGGACCGGTACGTCCCCGGCCGGGCCGTCGCGCCGCTCGACCAGCAGCACTGGCACCAGCGGCTCGGCGTGCTGGCGCGCAGGCACGGCGCGCCGGGCGCGAGCCTGGGCATCCTGCGCCGCGGCGTGCACTGGGCGGACGGGGCCGACGAGCTGGCGGAGGCCGCGTACGGGGTGATGTCGACCGAAACCGGCGACCCTGCCTCGGTCGACTCGAGGTTCCAGATCGGCTCCATCACCAAGGTGTGGACCACGACGCTGGCCATGCAGCTGGTGGACGAGGGCAAGGTGGGCCTCGACCAGCCGGTTGTCGACATCCTGCCCGACCTCGACCTCGGCGATCCGGACGTGACCGCGCGCGTGACGCTGCGGCACCTGCTCACCCACACCAGCGGCGTCAACGGGGACGTGTTCACCGACACCGGCCGCGGCGACGACTACCTGCGCGACTACGTCGCCGGCCTCGCCGACGTCGGCATCAACCACCCGCTCGGCGCGACGTTCTCGTACTGCAACGCGGGGTTCGGGATCGCGGGGCGGATGATCGAGGTGCTGACCGGCTGCTCGTGGGACGAGGTGCTGCGCAAGCGGCTGATCGAACCGCTGGGCCTCACGCGCACGTCCACCCTGCCGGAGGAGGCGCTGCTCGGCCGGGCAGCCATCGGCCACGTCGGCGAGCCGGGCGAGCCGCCACACGTCGCACCCGCCTGGGGCCTGCCGCGCTCGGCCGGCCCTGCGGGGCTGATCAGCTCCACTCCGCGCGAGCTGCTGGCTTTCGCCCGCATGCACCTGTCCGGCGGGACGGCGCAGGACGGCAGCAAGCTGCTCTCCACCGAGAGCATCACGGCCATGCGGTCGCACCAGACCGACCTGCCCGACCCGTACGCGCTGGGCGATTCCTGGGGCATCGGCTGGATCCGGTACCGATGGGGTGACTGTGACCTGGTCGGCCACGACGGCAACACGATCGGCCAGTCGGCGTTCCTCCGGGTGCTCCCGGAGCAGGGGCTGGCCGTCACCCTGCTCACCAACGGCGGCAACACCAAGGACCTCTACCAGGACCTGTTCGGTGAGATCATGTCCGATCTGGCCGGGGTCGAGATACCGGCACCGATCGCACCGCAGGCGGACGCGCCGTCGTTCGAGCCCGATGCGTACGTCGGCCGTTACGAGCGCACCGGCGCGCGCATCGAGGTCAGCGCCAAGGACGGCGCCCTGTCGGCGCGGATCACGTCGACGGGACCGCTGGCGGAGTTGGCGGACGAGCCCACCCACGAGTACGCGCTGGCGCCGGTGAGCGCCGACACGTTCGCGCTGCGCTCGCCGGGCGCGCGTACCTGGTCGTCGATGGTGTTCTACCGGCT
>JBOHBN010000439.1:0-11923 GCA_050698355.1 Streptosporangiales bacterium
CACTCTTGACGCGGAACGTGCGCATCTGCACGCTGAGAGCGAAGTGCCTCCCCCGGAACCCGCCCCGAACTCGGCGAGCCTGCGTCGCGATCTCGACATCCTCGACCTGCTCGCCAGTGCGGAGTGCCGTCGCCGCGGCGGGCTCGGTGTCGTACGGATCGCCGAGCGGCTCGGGCGGGAGAACAGCCAGGTCTCCCGGGCGCTGCGCGCGCTCGCCGCGGCGGGCATGGTCGAGCGGAACCCGGAGACCCTCGACTACCGGCTCGGCTGGCGGCTGTACGCGTACGCGGCGCGGACGTTCGAAGCGTGGCTGGTGCACGTCGCGGGGCCGTTCATCCGCAGGTTGGTCGCCAGCCTGCAGGAGACCACGCACCTGTGCGTGCTGCGCGGCAACCAGGTGTTGACGCTGTGGACCGAAGCGCCGGTCCACGCGTACCGGGCGCTGACGTGGGAGGGCATGCCCGTCCCGGTCCTCGACACCTCGGCCGGCCGGGCGCTGATCTGCCACTGGGAGCCGGACGTGGTGCGGCAGTGGTTCGCCGACGACCTGCCCGGCTCCAGCGGGCGGCCACGCCTTCGCACCGTCGACCAGCTGACGGCGGAGCTGTGCGCTATCCGCAACCGCGGGTACGCGCTGGTCAGGGACGAGCTCGAGGTCGGCGTGGCGAGCTGCTCCGCCGCCGTCGAGGACTTCCGGCACCAGTCCGTCGCTGCAGTGAACGTCTCCGGCCCCGAGCACCGGCTCGGCGCCAGGCTGGATCGCGCCGGCCCGATGGCGGCCCGCGCCGCCGCCGACATCTCCCGCGCGCTGCGCCACGCCTCACCGAACGGCTAGGTAGGGCGTGTCTGGTGATGGCGTTCGATAAGCGAGCGGCTCATCCGCGCGTCGCTGGCAAGGCGGACGACGACCTCGTACTGGAGCACTTGGGAGGAGGACAACGCAGCCAGCGGCGATGCGGGGAGTCGCGAGCCGGACAGTCGTTGCCAGACGCGCCCTAGGTGCCGCCCGCAGCACTGTTAGCGGCGCGTGGCACGATGACGTCTCGTGCGCCTGCCGAGTGACCTTCCCCGCGAGGTGCTGGCGATGGCAGGCGTGGCGTTCTGCGTCGCGCTGGGCTTCGGGGTGGTCGCGCCCGCGATCCCCCTGCTCGCCACCCACTTCGGCGTCGACGCAACCGCCGCGGGCGCCGTCGTCTCCGCGTTCGCGCTCATGCGCCTGGTCTCCGGGCTCGGCGCCGGCAAGCTGGTCGACAGGATCGGCGAGCGGTCGGCACTCGTCGCCGGGATCGCGGTCGTCGCACTCTCCAGCCTCCTCGCCGGGCTGGCGCAGAGCTACCCGCAGCTGCTCGTCCTGCGTGGCGTGGGCGGCATCGGCTCTGCCGTGTTCGGGGTCGCCGCCGTGGGCCTCGTCCTGCGGGTGGCGAGCCGGCGTCTGCGTGCTCGGGCGATGGGCGTCTACCGGTCCGGGTTCCTGCTCGGCGGCATCTTCGGGCCCGCCGTCGGCGGCGCGGTGCTCGGCCTCTCCCTGCGCGCGCCGTTCTTCCTGTACGCGGGCACGCTCGGCCTGGGCGCGGTCGTCGCCCTCGTCTTCCTGGCCCGGCGGGAACTGCCCGGCGACCCCGCGGATCCGGCGCGCGAGACCGAGCAGGCGGACACGGCGACCAGCCCGGAGCCGACGCTGCGGTCGGTACTGCGTACGCGGCAGTACCAGGCCGCCCTCGTCGCCAACCTCGCCATCGGGTTGTCGATCTTCGGCCTTCGCAGCGCGATCGTGCCGCTGCTGATCGTCCATCACCTGGGCGCTGCCCCCGGCTGGGTCGGCATCGCGTTCCTCGCCTCCAGCCTCGTCCAGACGGCACTGATGTTCCCCGCCGGCCGGTGGGCCGACACGGCGGGGCGCCGACCGGCGCTGCTCGCCGGCGCGCTCGTCTCCGCCGCCGGCATGGCCCTGCTGGGGTTCAGCGACACACTGGTCGTGGCACTGGCCGCGATGGCGGTGTTCGGCGCCGGCGCCGCGGCGCTCGGTACGGCTCCCGCCGCCCTGGTCGGGGACGTCGCCGGCCGGCGAAGCGGCATCGTCATCGCGGTGTTCAACATGGCGAGCGACGCAGGCGCCGTCGTGGGGCCCGTACTCGCCGGGTTCCTCGTCGACCACGGCTCGTTCACCGCGGCCTTCGGGTTGGGCGCGGTCGTCATCGCCTCGGCCGGCCTGCTCGGCCTGCGGCTGCCGCGCGGCACCGCCTGACCCGCCGGCACTGCACGGCCGAGCCGGTACCTAGTCAGCCGAGCGCCGCGGCGGGTCCGGGGTGCTCCAGCTTGTCGTTGGCGATGTCGAGGTGGAACTTGGTGTAGCGGCGCAACGCCTGGAGCTGCCGGTCGGTCAGCCGGTCGCAGATCCAGTCCCAGTGCAGCGCCACCCATTCACCGGGTGCGACGTCGCCGACGAATCCCGCACCGTCCATCGCCGCCACGGCGACCTCGGTCACGGCCGGTCCCAGGTCGAGCCGGTGGCCGTCCCAGGTCAGCGGCCGCGAAGTGACGATCACCTGGTCGCCCTGGACCGCCTGCACCTGCCCCCACCGGATGCGGCACCGGTCGAGCACGGTGAGCGCGTGCTCGGCGGCCTTGTTGCCGTCGCCGAGCAACCCGAGCCACGGATAGATACAGAAAACGTGGTAGCTGTGATGCGGCATCCCGCCGGCCTCCACGGACTCGGCCAGCTTGCCGAAGCTTCCGGTCCGGCGCCGGAACCGCTCGTCCATCGAGTTGCCCATCGCCTGCACGCCGACCCGGTCGAGCAGCCCGTTGCCGACCCAGTACGCCTCCACCACGCGCCGGTCGAGCGGGTCGCCGACCCCGGTGGCACGAGCGATCAGTTCCAGGTACGGCCACGCGCCGGCGAACTGCTTGGCGAGCAGCGTGAGGCCCTGGTCGATGGTGCCCGTCACGCCGTACTCGAAGAACGTGCCGCTCTCGGGAGGGCCACAGGACCCGCGCTGGTTCGGCGGGAACGCGTACCGGACGAACAGCAGGGGCCCGGGTACCTCTCGCGTGGCAGCCGGCCCCTCCACGTGCTGCGTGCCTTGCGTCATGGTGCAAGCTCCTCACTCAGAGCGCCGGCGACGATGTCCAGCACCGTGGCCGCGGCCTCCTCGATGGCTCCCTCGACCGGCGCGGACAGCACCATGCCGTCATCCACCGTGGCCGGCTCGCAGCCGACCACGAGCACACGGTCGATGCTCCCGCCGAGCTTCGGCAGCAGACCGAGCACCAGCTCCGGCGACATGTCGTGGCTGTCCATCGGGGCCGTTTCCGCAGCGTCGTCCGTGACCTGGTCCGGCTCGATGACGTACACGGTGCCGGGCGGGCCGCCGCGCGGCACCGCATCGATGAGGACGAGCAGGTCGTAGCCCTCGAGCAGCTGGTACGCGAGGTGGACGCCGCGAATGCCGTAGTCGGCGACCTCGACGCCGTCGGGGAAGGACTCCCGCTCGAGCCGCCTCGCGACCGCGCTGCCGAAGCCGTCGTCGCCGCGGAACACGTTGCCGATGCCCGCAACCAGCACCCGCCGACCCTCTGGCATGCTCCGCCCTCCATCGATCCCGATGGTCCGGCCAGGCTACGACTGTGCCCCGCTTCATGCCAGGGCAAACGAGAAGCGATCTTCCGGGCTCGGCTCAGCTGCCGTACCTGGTGACCAGGCCACGCCTTCGGGTGCCGTTGTCGTCATAGCTGACCGTGCGCACCTCGATGCCGTACAGCGCGCTCAGCATGGCGTCGGTCAGGAGCCGGTCCGCGGCGTCGACGCGGACATCCTCGGGGTCGAGCATCAAGCAGGCGGTGTCGGCGACGTACATGGCATGGTCGGGGTGGTGGGTGCTGGTGAGCACGGCCATCCCGTTCTCGGCGAGCTCGCGCAGGAGCGTGAGGATCCGGCCCTGGTTGCGCAGGTCCAGCCCGGTCGCCGGTTCGTCGAGTGCCAGCACCTCGCTGTCGGACGCGACGGCCCGGGCGATGGTCACCAGCCGCTGTTCCCCGCCGCTGAGCCTGGAGAACTGCCGGTCGGCGAGGTGAACGATGCCCACCCGCTCGAGCGCGGCCATCGCGGCGACATGATCCTGCCGGCCGGGCGAGGCGAACGTGCGTACGTGCCGGACGCGGCCCATGAGCACCATGTCGATCACCCGGAACGCGAACGCGGCCGCGTGCGCCTGCGGGACGAAGACGACCTGCGACTCGTGGCGCACGGAGCCCTCCTGCGGTTTCAGCAGCCCGGCCGCGCAGCGCAGCAGCGTGGTCTTGCCCTTGCCGTTCGGCCCGAGCACCGCGGTCACCGACCCGGCGGGAAGCGAGAGGCTGACGTCGCGAAACACCCACTGGCCGGGCGCGTACGCGAAGCCGACGCCGTGCAGGTCAAGCATCGTCCCAGACCCGGCCCTTGGTACGCCTGAGCAGCACGAAGAACACCGGCGCGCCGATCATGGCCGTGAGCACCCCGAGCGGGATCTCCGCGGCCGTGAGCGTCCTGGCGAGGGTGTCGATGAGCACGAGGTAGCTCGCGCCCATGAGCAGGGTCACGGGCACGAGCACCCGATGGTCGGGCCCGACCCACATCCGCGCGACGTGCGGGATCACGAGCCCGACCCAACCGATGACCCCGCTCACCGCCACCGCGCCTGCGACCACGAGGGCGACCGCCGCGAGCAGCGTCCACCGCACCGGGGCGGGGCGCATGCCGAGCGCGCTCGCGTCGTCGTCGCCGAGGGAGAGCACGTTGATCCGCCACCGCAGCAGCAGGACGACGGCCGCGCCGCCGAGTATCGGGACCGCCGCCACGGCGACCTTCGCGTACGTCGCGGTCGCGACGCTGCCGAGCAGCCAGAACACGATGGCGGGCAGCTGGTCGTACGGGTTGGCGATGTAGGTGATCAGCGAGACCAGCGCGTTGAAGAACGAGCCGGTCACCACTCCGGCCAGCACGATCATCAACACCGGTACCGGTCCCCTGGACGCGGTGACGAGGAAGACCACGAGCAGCGCCGCGACGCCGAACGCGAACGCGCTGCCCACCAGCACCGCCGACCCGAGGCCGAGCAGCAACGCGAGCGCACCGCCGAACGACGCCCCGTACGACACTCCGATGATCTGCGGGCTGACCAGTGGGTTGCGAAACGTCGCCTGCAGCGCCGCGCCGCCGACCGCCAGGCCGGCTCCGACCAGTACGGCCAGCAGGATCCGCGGCAGCCGTACGAGCAGCACCACGTTTTGCTGCGAGTCGCTCCAGGTGTGGTCTATGGGGACCAAGCGGTCGAACAGGATCCGCACGACGTCGACGAACGACACCTCGTAACGGCCCACCGCCAGCGCAACGACGCAGACGGCGACGAGGACCACCGTGAGGAGGGCGACGGGCAGCACCGTCGCGGCCAGGCGCCGCTGCGGGAGGATGCGTTCTTCGGCTTGCTCGGCCGCGACCTCATCCAGCATGGAACTGGCGGTACGCCGAGGACTTGGCGTTGAGGTCCATCCACAGGACCTTGTCGAGCTGCTTGTCGGAGGGTTCGTGGCCGTAGAGGAAGTTGTAGTAGGAGGTGACCTGGCCGCGCAGGTCGTACGGCTTGGCCTGCGGGTGGGCGAGCCCGAACAGCCAGCGCCACATCAGCGGCGACTCCTGGCTAGGCGGATCCCACCGGTACCCGCCGAGCGGCACCTTGTAGACCCGCTTGGACTTCACCGCGGAGACGTCGCTCCAGACCTTGTCGCCGTACACGTCGTCGGGCACCGTGTCGTCGAAGTTGCCGAGCAGCACCACGTCGGGGTCCCACGTGAGGACCTGCTCGATGTCGACGCTGGCGAGGCCGGTCAGCTGCGCCGCCGCGTTCTCCCCGCCGACCAAGCGGATGTAGAAGTCGTTGTAACTGCCCTTGCCGGCGGCCTTCAG
The DNA here is from genome assembly GCA_050698355.1 of Streptosporangiales bacterium. Taxonomy (GTDB): domain Bacteria; phylum Actinomycetota; class Actinomycetes; order Streptosporangiales; family WHST01; genus JBOHBN01. The sequence goes on from JBOHBN010000439.1 coordinate 5,942, forward strand.
CCCGCCCTTGAACCTGTTGAAGTAGATGATTTTGGGCTTGGGGCCGGACGCCTTCGCCGCGGCAGCCTTGATCTCGTCCAGCTGCTTGCTCGTACGCCCGTTGATCGCGTCGGCGCGGTCCTTCTTGCCCAGCAACGTGCCGAACAGGGTGATCCAGGTGTTCACGTCCTGCTGGGTGCCGTACGTCAGGCCGACGACCTTCAGCCCGGCGTTCTCCATCGGCGCGATGATCCCCGCGCCCTCGTCGCCCCACTGCACGACGACGTCCGGGTTGAGCCCGACGATGCTCTCCACGTTCGGCGTGAAGTTCTGCCCCGCGATGCCGTGCGCGATATTCTCCGCCTTCGGGAAGAAGTCGCCCAGGATGCCATCGCGGATGGCGACCCACGAGAACTTGTGCATGCCGACCAGATGGTCCGCACCCCTGTCGACGGCGATCAGCATGGCCGCCGCCGGCATCGGCAGCGTCACGACCCGACGCGCCGGATGGTCCAACGTGATGGTCTTGCCGCGCTGGTCCTCGACGGATATACCCGTGGCGCTCTTGCTCGCCGAGTCGGCACCTGGCGCGCCGCTCCCGCTGTTACCGCACGCGGGGACGAACACCGCGCCAGCAGCGCCGGCAACGGCTCCCTTCAACAGGTTTCGCCTGGAGACACTGCCTTGCCGACGCATGCGCACCACCGTTCCTCGGCGCAGGTCCCGAAACGGGGCCGGACTCGAAACGTAGGCTCCGCTCCCACGCGGATGCTGTCAATGCCCGTCGGCTTGAACCCGGGAACGCAACCACGCGTACCAGGACTCCAGCCCGTCGCCGCGGGTCGCGGATACCTGGAGGATTTCCAGGCCGGGGTTCACCTCGCGAGCGTGCCGCATACACCGGTCCGCATCGAAATCCAGGTACGGCAGCAGGTCGACCTTGTTCAGCAGCATGACGTCGGCGGAGCGGAACATGTGCGGGTACTTGAGCGGCTTGTCCTCGCCCTCGGTCACGGCCGTGATGACCGCCCGCGCTCCCTCGCCGAGGTCGAACAGCGCGGGGCATACCAGGTTGCCGACGTTCTCGACGAACACCAGCGAGTGCGGCGTCGGATCCAGGCTGGCGAGGCCGTCACGCAGCATGGACGCGTCCAGGTGGCAACCGGCGCCGGTGTTGATCTGGATGACCCGGCAGCCGGCCGCCTGGATGCGCTCGCTGTCGAGCAGCGTCTCCTGATCGCCCTCGATGACCGCGACTTCCTTGTACGGGCCGTCGCCGCCGGCGAGGTCGCGTACCGCTCGCTCGAGCAGTGTGGTCTTGCCCGCGCCCGGGGAGCTCATCAGGTTGACCGCGAGGACGCCGCGCCCGTCGAGCCAGCCGCGGTTGTGTGCGGCGAGCCTGTCGTTCTTGGCGAGGATCTCCTCCTCGAGCACGACGGTGCGGGTGCCCGCTTGGTTCTCGGGCCCGTGCGGGTGCGGGTGCTCGTGCGGGTGCTCGTGCCGTCGGGCAGCCGGATCGGTGACCCGTACACCGGTATCGTCGGAGCAACCGCACGTGCTGCACATTCACACCACCTCCACGGACAGGATGCGAAGCTGGTCACCGCCTGTCAGCGCGACGTCCGCGCTGCCACACGGGCAGAGCGGGATGCCCGCTTCCGGCTCGAAGTCGCCACCACAGTCGCGGCAACGCGCCTGCCCGGGTGGCTCCTCGATGTCCAACCGCGCCCCTTCGGCTATCGTCCCCTCCGTCACAAGGTCGAAACAGAAGCGCACGGCGTCGGAAAAGACACCGGAACACCTGCCGATCTCCAGCCGGACGGCGATGACCCGTCCCTCGGTGATCCGTTCGCTCACCATGTCGATCACGCTTTGCGTGATGGCCAGCTCATGCATCGCGCCGGACGGGGTGTCGCTTCACCGTGCTCTCCCCGGGACGGGTCACCCCCTCATGATGCCCCTCGTTCCCCGCGAGCGCTAGTCGCTGCTGCGCACCGCCCAGCCCTCATTCCGGTCGGAATCGCTTGTCGATCTCGGCGTTGAGCGCCGCGCCGATGAGGATCGCGAGGGAGGTGAGGTAGAGCCAGAGGAGTATGGCGATCGGCGCGGTGAGCGACTGGTAGATCGCGGATCCGCCGTAGCCCGAACCGAGATAGGCCCGAAGCGCGTAGCTGCCTACGATCCAGATGCCGACTGCGGCTGCGGCACCCGCAAGACCGCGCAGCCAGCGCACGCGGGCGGGGACGGTGACGGTGTACAGCGAGGTCAGCGCTGCCACCGACGCGACGACGATGACCGGCCAGTAGAGGGCATCCACCCAGCCGGCGATCTGCGGAATCAGTGCCTTCACCGCCGCCGGGCCGGCGACGAGTAGCGGCAGCAGCATGACGCTGACGGCGAGACCGGCCAGGTACAGAGCACACGAGAGCGCGCGGGTGCGGATGGCGCCGCGACGCCCGGAGAGGCCGTACGCGATGGCGATGATGAGCACGTACACGTAGAGCGCACGCGAGCCCGCCCACAACGCGACGAGGAAGCTCGCCGCGATGACGCCGACACTGCCGCCCCGGAAGACCTCGTCGATGAGCGGGGCGACGACGGTATCGACGGTGTGGTCGGAAAGGACGAGCGAGGCGTTGGTCAGCACCCACGCCCGGATGGCGAGGAGGGTATTGGCGCCGACGAGCCCGCGGAAGTGACCGAGCAGACCGACGAGCCCGAGCAGCAGCGGCGGCAGGGAGAGCAGCGCCCAGAACGCGGCCTCGGCCGCGAGGCCGAGCACGCGGTAGCGAAACGAGGACACCGCCGTGGAGACCACCACGGCAGCGACGAGGCGGAGGCGGCGTGGCATCCGGTCACGCAACCGTGTCAGCCGGGTCAGGCGACCCGCCCCTCGCGGTGTGGCTGCGCGGCCACCTGGCGGGTGGGTTCGGCGACCACCCGCGCACGAGCCTGGGCGCCGCGCTCGCCAGGTTCCGGCCGCGTCCCCTCGTGAAGCCCCTCGGGCATCGTCTCCGCGCTCATCGCTGCCCGTAGCGGTTCGCGAGCATGCCCTCGGCGGCGTCGCTGCGGGCCTGGCGGTACGGCGGGCTGGGCGTCGCACTCTTTGCTGCCGCCCCGCTCGTCTCGGTCATGGTTACTCCCTCCGGTAGGGCTGCTTGAACAATTCGATGCTGCGGCCCCACCGGACGGGTACACCCATTTTCGTTCAGCCCTCCTCGAAGAGATCCTGCACATGCACTGCCACGACGTCGACCTCGTCGGCATGGGTGATCGCGAGCCGTTCGCGCCGCAGTACTGACCCGCCCCGCGGATACCCGTCCGCGGCACGGATATCGCCAGGAACGTAGCGGCGCCAGCGCAGACCAGTCCGATACCGATCCAGTCGACGCGGGCGAGCCGCCGCCTCCTGGTTGCTGCAAACAGCAAGCTCAGCGGAGGATCAACGTCAGGATCGGCTGGACGACGGCCAGGGAGCCCGCATTAGCGCGCTCGCGTGGAACCCGAACCCGACAAGCTTTCGGTTCGTTCGACTGGTCGCGTGGTGTTTACGCCGCAGTTTGGCGTGGTATGCGTCCAGATGACGCGACTACCCGAACGGCAGGGCACCTGCGGCACGGCCTGGCGGTCGAGGTCTAGGGTTCGTCACGCGGTTGAACAGCCAGCCGCACTGATCGCGCACACCCACTCAGGCAGCGCGGCTAACCGCGCAACCTGAGCAGCTCGCGAAGAAAGAGCCCTGGATGGCCACTGCCGAGGTGTTCCACCAGATTTTGCGGCCGGCCCGGCCGCCGCGACCATCGAGCAGGCACGCATTGCAGCCTGCGCCGGATGGCTATGCCCGGCGCGGCGCACCGCCGGAGCGCAGCGTGGTCGACGATCTTGCCTCGGCGGAGGCCCGGGTGCTCGTGCACGGGCTGACCGATCGCGATCGGGCGACCGGCGAAGCGCTGGCTACGCTGTTTCGCAGCTACGCACCAGCGGCGATCGCGCTGGCCCAACGTGTCACGCGGCAGGGCCAGCTGGCGGAGGATGCCGTACAGGAGGCGTTCCTTGCGCTGTGGGCCGCACCGGACCGCTACGACCCGGCGAAGGGCACGGTGCGGGCGTTCCTGCTCGCCACGGTGCACCACAAGGCCGTCGATGCGGTGCGTCAGGAGGAGGCTCGCCATCGCCGGGAGCACGAGCGGGCCGGGCAGCAGCGAAGCGCATCCGATGTCGCCATGGCGATCACCGACCTCGCCGAACGGGTCGCGCGGCGTACCGCGATGTCCACGGCGTTGACCGCGTTGCCGCCCACCCAGCGGCAGGTGGTGCAGTTGATGTACTTCGACGGGAAGACCCAGGAAGCCATCGCCGAGGAGCTCGCCATACCGCTGGGCACGGTCAAGAGCCGGGCGTTGGCCGCCATGCGCAAGCTCCGTACGGTCCTGGCGGCAGGAAACTGACACCCGCGAGCGCACGAAAGTCGGTTGTGGAGGAGTCCCGGCAGCCCCAGGCTTTGTTATAATCGAATACATGTTCGATACAGTCGTTGTGGAGGCGCCCGCGGGTGACGCGGCGGTGGCTGCGGCGGCTGAGCTGGCGCCGGGCGCGGCGATGCAGGCGGCGTTGGACGCGGTCGATCCCGCGCAGGTGAGCGCCGAGTCCCGACTGGCGATGCTCGAGCTGTACGAGCGCTGCGACGCGGCGCTGGCCGCACGCAAGCAATGGGTGCTCGCCGCAATCGACTACCAGCCCTGCGCCGACGACTGGACCCGCGAGGAGGTCGCCGCCGCGCTGCGGCTCTCCTGCCCTACCGCGCACTCGCGGCTCACCGTCGCGCGGGCCCTGACCGGCCGGTTCCGAGAGACCCTTGACCTGCTCGCGGCCGGGCAGATCACCTACCTGCACGCGCGGGTGCTGGTCGACGAGACCGACCCGCTGGACTACGACCACGCCAGGCGGGTGCAAGACCGGGTGCTGGCGCGCGCGCCGAGCCAAACCATCGGCGAGTTCCGCGCCCAGGTACGCCGCGTCGTCGACACCGTCGACCCCGCCGGCGCGGCCGAACGCCACACCCGGCAACGCCGGGAGCGCAGCGCCTGGCTGCAGGCCCTGGACGACGGCATGGCCGACCTCGGCGGCTACATCACCGCAGAGGAAGCCGCGGTCGCCTGGCGGCGCATCGACAACGCCGCCAACCAGCCCATCCCCGGCGACCAGCGCACCCTGCCGCAGCGCCGCGCCGACGCGTTCGTCGGCATCCTCACCGGACAACCCACGCATACCAACCCGGAGCCGACCAGCCCCGAGCCGACTGCCGCGGTCGGCGACCCGCGGATCACCGTCGAGGTCACCGTCAGCGCCGAAACCCTCGCCGGCCTGGTCGACGAGCCCGCCACCCTCGCCGGGTACGGACCCGTCACCGCCGAGCAGGCACGAGAGATCGCCTACCGGCCCGAAGCCACCTGGACCCGGCTCATCCACCACAGCGACACCGGGCGGCTCACCTCCCGCGGCACCAAGACCTACCGGCCCGGCGACTGGCGCCGCCTCCTCACCGACCCCGCAGAGCCCACTCCCCCACCGAGCAGCTCCTACCGGCCACCACCCAACCTGGACCGATTCGTACGCACCCGCGACCGCACCTGCCGGTTCCCCGGCTGCCGCCGCAACGCCAGACGATCCGACCTCGACCACGCCATCCCGTACGACCAGGGCGGGGCAACCAGCGCAGAAAATCTGCACGTGCTCTGCCGCCGCCACCACCGGCTCAAACACCACGCCGGCTGGCAGCTCATCGCCAACCCCGACGGCTCATGCACCTGGACCAGCCCCCTCGGCCACCGCTACACCATCTACCCACCCGACCAAGACGACCCATAACGCGTGTTCGTTACGCGTCTGAGTTCGTGAACCAGTGCCGGGTTGAAATACCCAGCCACCAGAAGGGCAGCAAGATCGTCTTCTGGGAGGCTGTTGATCATGACCGATGCAGGACAGGCCCGCAAGCCACGCAAG